>NZ_ASPS01000097.1:0-151560 GCF_000517865.1 Paenibacillus sp. FSL R7-269 | reverse complement strand
CCCCCTTCATGAGCCCCTTTTGCAGGCTCTTAATCACGATTTTACCATTACGTATAATCATGCTGCCGCTCTTGGAGGCCAGCTTGGCTCCGGATTTCAGCAAGCTCTTGATGCCTTTGGCCCCTGCACCTGCTGCGTTCTTGACCCCTCTGGCTGCAGCGCCGACGCCCTTCTTGGCAGCTTGTCCGGCTTTCTTGACTCCTGCTCCTATGGCCTTGAAGCCCAGCTCCATAGCGAGCTCAACGAGTCCCATGGCCAGTGCGGTTGCGAGCGCGATGGCCGCAGGCTCAATCATCTTCTGCCAGCCCTGGCTCAGGTAGGTGCCAATATAGCCGGAAGCCTGGACAAGGGTCTGTGCCACGGACTTAATCGCATCTGCCTGCAGGTATACGGTGATGATGTTAATAATCATCGGAAGTGCAGCCGTAATCGCTCCGCCTGTTACAATCTCTGCGACCACGATCCCAGCCAATATCCCGATGACTGCAGCCAGTAGCTTCAATCCATTACTCTTCATCCATTTTATTACAAATGATTTAATTTGGTCAAACAACATTTTCGCATTGCCTGCGCGTAGCTTCGCACCGTCTGCAATTTTGCCGCCAAGGCTCTGATTGGCTGCTCCGGTGTCGAATTCCGCCATTATGCTGTCCATTGTAGCCGGGTCGCGGCTGCCGGACATCTCTTTGGTTTCTCCGTCTTTCAGGTTCGCTTCCTGCACCAGTGCAGGGTCCATCTCGCCCTGCTCCACCGACTCCATCTCGATATCTTCTGCGGTCAGCTTCTCATCCGCTGCCGCACCAGCGCCAGCTCCCTCAGCCTGCTCAACAGCTCCGCCTTCTGCTGCTCCAGCGCCCATTGGCTTGGAGATATCTACCCCAAGCAGATACTCCCACATCTTTCCTTCCAGATGACTGAAGGAACGCTTCGCCGCCTGGCCGAGCGCTCCAATCCGGGACAACACATCCAGGAACGTGGCAATCAGCAGACTGCCTAGGGTGGAGATCAGCTTGGAATAGAAGTTCTGCACTGCTGCCAGCGCCTGATCCACCTTAGCAGCCAAGAAGTCCATCACCTGAGTGACCTTGGTCTTGAGCTTCTGGGCTAGCTGGTTGACCGCTTTAATAGCCTTATTGACAACTCCGTCAATTTTGCTGCATATTTTTGCGGCGATACCAGGGAACTTGGCAAATACAACAGACACCAGCTTTTTAAGCAGCACACCCAGTCCCTTGATCAGGGTTGTAATCAGCTTGCGGCCCAGTTCAATGATGCCCAGCACAGCCTGCTTCGCTTTGTCAAAAATAAACTTAACTGCTTTGCGGAGACCCTCAAAAATGAAGTTAACTGCTTTCTTAACGACTTCGACGACAGCCTCCAGCTTACCCTTCACCCAGCCGAGGAAGCCGCCCTTCTTCTCTTCCTTGGCCTTCTCCTGTTCATGCTTCCCGTCTGCTTCCTTCTTCGCTTTACTGTAGGCCTGCGTCGCTTCCCGCTCCGCTTCAGACTGCTTTTTCTGAGCTTCCCGCTCTTTGTCTGTACGGACGCTGTTGATCTCCTGCTTCTTCTGCTGGGCGGCTGACCCGGCCTGTTTGGTATAGTCCGTCTCGGCAGCATCCAGCTCCTTTTTCCACTCGCCCTGCAATTGGGTGACTTCTGCTTTGGCTCCAGTCTGCTGGCTGATCTGCTTGTTCTTCGCCTCGGTCTCGGCCTGCCGGATTTGCGCCTGGCTGTCGGCTTTGGAGCTCAGCACTTTACTGTCGAATTTCGCTTGTTCCTTCTTATATTCCGCCTGCTTGGTACCAAGCTGCTTCTTCATCTCTGGAGCCAGACTACGGTTCAGTCCGGCAGTCATATCTGCAGGCAGTGCCAGCGCAGGCAGTTTTTTGGCCCCGGGTGCCTGCCCGCCTTTCAGCCCTGCAGCAGCTTTCACCACGGTGCCATCCGGCTCGGGATAAATCTCATTCTCCCCGAACGGCTGCTTGATCTGGCCCATCTCCGCCTGCTTGGCTGCGATCACCTGCTGGGAGGCCTCCTGATGAAAACCCTCCAGCTGAGAGGGATCTGCCTCTCCGGTCATGCTGATTCCCGGCGGCTGGGCGGCTGCGGAGCGGATCTCGCTTAACATCGCCTCCGGATTGCCCCCGGAACCGGATGAACTAATGTTCATTTTATCCAGCTTGCCTGCAGAAACAGCCCCGCCGGTACGCTCGCCTTTGAAGCCTTCCTTCACAGTGTGCTTCAGCGCTGCCGGTTTCTTCCGGGCCTGCAAGGCCTTCCCTTTCAAGCCGGTCGGTACCGGAACAGCAGGCAGCCCTTGCTTGGTCTTCTGTGTCTGCTTCGTGAAGGCACCGGAGGATACACTCACAGCCTGGGCATAGGCATCCCCCAGCTCTGTGGGCTGAACCTGTGTCAGCTGATCCAGAATCTGCCCCGGATCTTCACCGCTGATCTTCACCGTCTTGCCCTTCGCCGGCTTCTCCTTCCCATCTCCCGCTAAGGCACCGAGTGCTGCTCCAAACGATGGCTCCTTGGCTGCTTTCTTCGGTGCATCTGCTCCTTTGGAGGCGGCGGACTTCTTGGCTGGCTCCAGCGCATCCTCTCCCTGAGCTGATGCGGACTCCTCCGCCTTCCCGGAATTCAACGGTTCCCCAGACGGCTCTTCTCTTGCTTCTTCCGCAAACGGAGCGTCTTCCTCTCGTTCTGCCGTTTTAGCTTGCCCCTCTACAGTGGCCTCTGCTCTCCCCTTCGTCCGGGCAGGCGCTGGCGTCTTTTTGACGGCTACGGGACCTGAAGAACTGCCGCCACTAGCAGGCTTAGTTTGTGTGACAGACGCAATAGCGTCTGCTGCCTGCCCCTCCGGCTCCTCCTTACGCTGCATCTTGGATTCAGCCGGAGTGCTGGCTTGCTCTGCTTCTGCTTGCACCGGTTCCGGTGAATCCGTATGCTCTTCCACTTGAGCTTCTGCGGCCAAGCTCTTACTTGCTCCAGCCGCCTGGGTTCCCTGATCTGCCTGCTCTTTCTTCTTCCCATCCTCCTTCAGACTCGATAACAACTGAACCACGGCCCGGTTGCCGAGTGTGCGCTGGAGCGCCAGCTTGTCTTCACGGCTTAAGGAAGCCGGATTCTGGCGGACACGCCGGATAATCTCTACCGGGTCCGGTTGTTTCGCGGCTGCCGGACGAATGAATACCTGCGGATTGCTGAATGGTTTATGGCCGCCGGATGCTTTATCTTTTTCCTTACTTATGGTTGCTTGGGTCTGCAATGGAGTCCCCCCTCTGTAAAAAATCGATCCTATAGATAAAGTAAAATCCATAGCGCTTTTTACAGCCGGAGTTATAAATAAATCCATTTATTCTAATTTTTACTTATAATCACATGTCAAAAAGGCCGCCCTTAGGCAGCCTGTAACCCTTCCTCCTGATTAACGATTATTCGGGT
Organism: Paenibacillus sp. FSL R7-269; assembly: GCF_000517865.1. NCBI lineage: Bacteria > Bacillati > Bacillota > Bacilli > Caryophanales > Paenibacillaceae > Paenibacillus > Paenibacillus sp. FSL R7-269. Next base: position 148,116 of record NZ_ASPS01000097.1, on the reverse strand, counting down.
CTGCCGCTTGGCCCGAGGCTTTGCGCAGCTCATTCGCCAGACGGTGAAATTCTTTTCCAGACTCTGCATTACCTGCTGCCATATAAGCCGCTTGAAGAAAAGCAATGATCTTGCCCGCATCCTCTTTCTTCATCATATAGTCTTTCCCCTCTCCGTTTGCATTGCCTGGTACAGGAACCGCGGCAGACTGCGTGCTCCACCAGCCGGCTTCTCCGCTGGACTGGTTGAGGTCTACATTCACTCCGTGAACCGGTTGACCTAGTCCCTTGGGACCGTTGTCATATTGATACAGGTGGATACCCTCCGCTTTCCGGCCTTTACTCCAGGCATACGTCTGCCAAAAACCGGTGCAGGCCTTAGCGCCCATTGCAGCTTCAATAACCGTAACGCTCCCGTAGACACCCGACTGGTAATTCCGGGCGGCTTCTCCCGCTGCCGTAATATACTGGATCACCGTGTCCATCTGCTTCGCAGAAGCGTCGAAATCAACGGCAAAGTAGATCCGGCTCCCGGCAGGTTGTCCAACCGCAAGGGCTGTCTGTGCGGCAATCGCCCCGTCTGTCAGACCGGCTGCACGGCCTCCCAGCGCACGGCTGGCGGTCGTTTCATACACAGAGACAATTTGCAGCCCAGCAGCGCTGATAGCAACCGCCTCCGCCTGGGTTAACCTTTTCCAGCCGGAGGGCACGAGGTAACGGCATACGAATTCGTAGCCATCCTCCTTGAATTTCTTTGCCAGTGTGCGTGTTAGCGGTGCTGCGCAATCAAAGCCTTTGGCCATTCCCCCATCTCCTTCTTCCTGTCTGCTACCCGATTAATATTTTCATCAAAAGTCCCGCTGCGGCAATACACATCCCCACGCTGCTAATGATCGTGCCCACCAGCCAGCGCTGATTCTCCCCTTGCCTGAGCTTCAATCTGGACAGCTCATCCCGCATCTCATCCATCCGCAAATGCGCTGATTTGCTGCTCTGCATAGCCTCAAGCGCAATATCCCTTGCACTGTTCATGATGTCGAGCTTGGTTTCCACCCGGGTCAACCGTTGAAGGATTTCATTCATGTCGTCTGGCATATCGTACCCCCGCTAATGGAGCTGGTTGATCTCCCGTTAATGAATAGCTCCAAGCTGCAACCTCTGATCTGGAAGCAGCCTGGAAGCCGTGCAATGCTGTACTTAGCCGCTTACGGTTCCATTCCTGCAATCAGATTGCCATAGGAGTAGGCCGTAATTTTGCTGGTATCTGTGAAGCCCGTGGCCAGTCCATTGAAGGAATAATCATTAGTCTGATAGTAATTAGAGAAATCCGATTTCCAGAATCTGCACTGAATTTCTACACTTTCTCCAGGCTTAAGACTTCCCGCACCGCTGGTGAAGCCGATTTCCAGGTAATAATCACTGCCGGTTTTGCCTGTTGTCTTCTGGAAGCTTCCTGTGACATACGATTGAATCACCCTGGTATTTGAGCCTGATACTCTGGCATAATCCGTATAGAAGCTCTGGTATCTCTCTCCATCGATGGTGTAGTAATATCTAAGCTTGATGCTGGAGAGCTGCAGGGTCGACTTGCTGGTATTCTCAAAGGATATTCTCGGGAAAATCGTATTCGTCACGCTGCTTCGGCTCGCATTAAACGATTGAACCTTGAACGTCTGAGTGACAGTTACATTCTGCACCGCCGTCGATACATTGCCATTCACATCCGTAGCCGTCCAGGTGACCACTGTTTTCCCTAACGGGAAGCCGTCAGCCGGAGCATCATTCTTCAGCACAACTCCGAAGATGTCGCTCGCTGTAGCTTGGCCCAGGTTCACAAGCGTTTTGGTTCCGGTTGCCGGAACAGCAACATCTGCTGGAGCTTTTAACACTGGCTTGGTGGTGTCGACCACCGTGATCTTCTGCACGCCTGTGCTAACATTGCCGTTCGCATCCGTAGCGGTCCAAGTGACCTCAGTAATTCCTAGCGCATAGCTCTCAGGGGCATTACTTATTACTGTTACCTTGAAAATGTCAGTCCCCGTTGCCACGCCGATCTCCACCGGAGTTTTCAGCGCCGTTGCCTCTACCGTCTTGTCCGCCGGAAGCTTCAACACAGGCTTCGTGGTATCCACCACCGTAATCTTCTGCACGCCTGTGCTAACATTGCCGTTCGCATCCGTAGCGGTCCAAGTGACCTCAGTAATTCCTAGCGCATAGCTCTCAGGGGCATTACTTATTACTGTTACCTTGAAAATGTCAGTCCCCGTTGCCACGCCGATCTCCACCGGAGTTTTCAGCGCCGTTGCCTCCACCGTCTTGTCAGCAGGAAGTTTCAACACAGGCTTCGTGGTATCCACCAACGTGATCTTCTGCACGCCCGTGCTGACATTGCCGTTCGCATCCGTAGCAGTCCAGACCACTTCGGTCACTCCCAATCCATAGCTCTCAGGGGCATTACTTGTTACTGTTACCTTGAAAATGTCAGTTCCTGTTGCCACGCCGATCTCCACTGGAGTTTTCAGCGCCGTTGCCTCCACCGTCTTGTCAGCCGGAAGCTTCAACACAGGCTTCGTGGTATCCACCACCGTGATCTTCTGCACGCCCGTGCTGACATTGCCGTTCGCATCCGTAGCGGTCCAGACCACTTCGGTCACTCCCAATCCATAGCTCTCAGGGGCATTACTGGTTACCGTTACCTTGAAAATGTCAGTTCCCGTTGCCACGCCGATTTCCACCGGAGTTTTCAGCGCCGTTGCCTCTACCGTCTTGTCCGCCGGAAGCTTCAACACAGGCTTCGTCGTATCCACCACCGTGATCTTCTGCACACCCGTGCTAACATTGCCGTTCGCATCCGTAGCGGTCCAAGTGACCTCAGTGGTTCCTAGCGCATAACTCTCAGGGGCATTACTGGTTACCGTTACCTTGAAAATGTCAGTCCCCGTTGCCACGCCGGTCTCCACCGGAGTTTTCAGCGCCGTTGCTTCCACCGTCTTGTCCGCCGGAAGCTTCAATACCGGCTTCGTGGTATCTACCACCGTAATCTTCTGTACACCCGTGCTAACATTGCCGTTCGCATCCGTAGCGGTCCAGACCACTTCGGTCACTCCCAATCCATAGCTCTCAGGGGCATTACTTGTTACCGTTACTTTGAAAATATCTGTAGCTGTTGCCACGCCGATCTCCACCGGCGTCTTGAGGGCTGATGCTTCTAGAGTAATGTCAGCGGGAAGCTTAAGAGCAGGCTTGACCGTATCGACAATGGTCACCTTCACGATGCCCACTGCGGAGTTTCCGCTGCTATCTATAGCAGTCCATTTTACAATCGTAGTACCGATAGGGAAACTCGCGGTTAAGCTCTCCTCTGAGGTGATTGCGCCATGCTCTCCCGGAGCATCTGTGGTCAGCGTGACCGGGAAGAAATCCAGCACCGCTGGCACCTCAAGTTCTACCGGCGTTTCCAGAGCCGTTGCTTCCTTGGTCAGCTGCAGTGGTCCTTCGAACTTCAGCAAGGGCTGTGTCGTATCCACTACGGTAATCCGCTGAACCCCGGTTACCTCGTTACCATTGATATCTTTGGCCTTCCAGGTAACTGTCGTTGTTCCCAGCGGATAAGCAGCTGGAGCATCCGATGTCACCGTCACCTTGAAAATATCCGTAGCCTTTGCCACGCCGATCTCCACCGGAGTCTTCACTGCCGTTGCTTCTACGGACAGATCTTCCGGTACAGCAAGCACAGGCTTCGTCGTGTCCACGACCTTAATCTTCTGTACCTTCGTAGTCACATTCCCATTCGCATCCGTTGCCGTCCACACTACTTCTGTTACGCCCAGCGGATACGCTTCGGGGGCATTATTCTTCACCGTCACCTTGAAAATATCCGTGGCAGACGCTTGACCGATCTCCACTGGAGTCTCTACCGCCGTTGCTTCTACGGACCGATCCTCGGGCACAGTAAGTGCCGGCTTTGTCGTGTCCACGACCTTAATCTTCTGCACCTTCGTAGTCACATTGCCGTTCGCATCCGTTGCCGTCCACACTACTTCTGTTACGCCCAGCGGATACGCTTCAGGGGCATTATTCTTCACCGTCACCTTGAAAATATCTGTCGCCGTGGCCTCGCCGATCTCCACCGGAGTCTCTACCGCCGCCGCTTCTACAGTAATATCTTCCGGTACAGCAAGCACAGGCTTCGTCGTGTCCATGACCTTAATCTTCTGCACCTTCGTAGTCACATTGCCGTTCGCATCCGTTGCCGTCCAGATCACTTCTGTTACGCCCAGCGGATACGCTTCCGGAGCATTATTCTTCACCGTCACCTTGAAAATATCTGTAGCAGACGCTTGACCGATCTCCACCGGAGTCTCAACAGCCGCTGCTTCCACTGTCAGATCCTCCGGCACAGTAAGTGTCGGATTCGTCGTGTCCACAACCTTAATCTTCTGCACCTTCGTGGTCACATTGCCGTTCGCATCGGTTGCCGTCCAGATCACTTCTGTTACCCCAAGCGGATAAGCTTCCGGGGCATTGTTCTTCACCGTCACCTTGAAAATATCCGTAGCCGTGGCCTCTCCGATCTCCACCGGAGTCTCTACCGCCGCCGCTTCTACATTAATATCTTCCGGTACTGTAAGCACTGGCTTCGTGGTATCCAAGATAGTAACCTTTTGCTTACGCATGGATACGTTGCCGTTCACATCCTTCGCTGTCCAGGTGACTTCAGTCACGCCAAGCGGATAGGAAGCCGGGGCATTGCTGCTCACTGCGGCAATCCCGAAGATATCGGTGACCGCAGGCACCGGCAGCTTAATCTGCATCGTCTGTCCGGTAGCTTCTGCAATGTAGTCCGGAATATCAGTGATTACCGGGGCCGTCGTATCTTTTACCGTAATCGTCTGCGTGCCGGTGCTGAAGTTGCCGTTCGCATCTGTCGCCTTCCAGGTGACAATGGTCTTACCCAGCGGGTAGCTGGCCGGAGCATTGCTGACCACCGTGACCGGGAACAGATCCGTTGCCGTAGCCTTGCCGATTTGAACCGGAGTGTTCACTGCGGTAGCTTCCACACTGATATCCTGCGGAACCGTCAGAATCGGCAAGGTGGTATCCACTACAGTCACCTTTTGCTTGCCGCTAGTTACCAGACCGTTGGCATCCTTCGCCGTCCAGATCACCTCGGTAACGCCCACGGCATAATTCTCGGGAGCATTGCTCGTTATAGTAACCGGAAAAATATCCGTAGCCGTGGCCTCTCCAGTCACAACCGGAGTTCTGATTCCTGTAGCCTCTGCCTTGACGTCTGCCGGGACAGACAGCTTAGGCGCAGTCGTATCTACAACCGTCACCTTCTGCTTCGCAATTGCCACATTTCCGCTTGGATCACTGGCCATCCAGGTAACCAGCGTGGTGCCGACCGGGAAATCAGCCGGAGCATCGTTAATAATCTCAGTCTCGAACAGATCGAAGACCACCGGCTCGCCCAGAGCGACCTTGGATCTGACCGCTGTGGCCTCTACCGTTAGATCCTCCGGTGCTGTAATGACCGGTTTGGTCGTATCTACGATCTTGACCTCTTGCGTTCCCTTAGTTGCATTGCCATGCTCGTCCGTTATCGTCCATGTCACTTTGGTGGTTCCAAGCGGGAATTCCGCCGGAGCATCATTCTTGATTGTCACGGCAAAAATTTCTGTAACCACCGGCTGGCCGATGTCTACCTTCGTTTTTGCTCCCGTAGCTTCTGCCGTTATCCCTCCTGGCAGTGTGACCAGCGGCTTCGTCGTGTCTACGATCTTAACGGTCTGCGTGGTCTTGGTGGTATTGCCATTCTCATCTGTAGCCGTCCAGGTAACGACTGTTGTCCCGAAGATGAAGCGTTCCGGGGCGTTATTGGTTACAGTAACACTGAAAATATCCTTGGCAGACGCTTCCCCCAGCTCCACTGGAGTCTTAATGCCGGTTGCCTCGGCGGTGATGTCTCCAGGCACAGTTAACTGTGGAGGCGTTGTATCTGTAACTGTAATCTTCTGCACTTTCTCGGTGACGTTGCCATGTTCATCTGTGGCGGTCCAGGTAACCATGGTTACACCCACCGGATAATCCGCCGGGGCATCCTTGGTTAGCAGCACATCGAACAGATCGCTGGCTTCGGCTTGCCCAATATTCACCTTCGTCCGTCTAGCCGTAGCTTCTACGGTAATATCCTTCGGAATTGTCAGTACAGGCTTGGTGGTATCGGTAATGCGGATCAGCTGATCTGCTGTAGAGATATTTCCATTCTCATCCTTAGCCGTCCAGCTTACCTTGGTTACGCCCACCGGGTAATCCTCAGGCGCGTTATTCGTAACATTCACCTTAAAAATATCTGTGGCGGCGGCCTTCCCCGGATCTGCCACAGTTCTTCGGCCTACAGCTTCTTTTGTAATGTCCGCTGGAACCGTCAGTAACGGCTTAGTTCTGTCTACTACGGTGACCTTCTGTGTTGCTGTAGTCACATTGCTGTTGGCATCGGTCGCCGTCCAAGTAACGGTAGTCGGACCAATGGGGAATTCCTTCGGCGCGTCACTCACCACAATAACCGGGAAAATATCCGTAGCCGACGCTCCGGTGACCACAAGCGGCGTCTTAACCGCTGTAGCTTCCACAACCATATCTCCCTGCACGGTTAGTACCGGCTTTGTAGTGTCTTTTACAGTAATTCTCTGAACCTGTGAGGAAGTCAGTCCTACCGGGTCCACCGCCGTCCATTTTACGGTAGTTGTCCCGATTGGATAGTCTGCAGGTGCATCATTCGTCAGGAGAATATCCGCAATCGAGATATCCCGAACGGAGGCTTTTCCAATATCGGCAGGGGTACGTACCGCCTTCGCCTCCATTATAATATTCGCCGGAACGGTAATGACCGGGACCGTCTTGTCAATCTTCACTTCGGTCTTCTGTATAGCGGTCAGGTTGCCTGCATGATCAACGGCCCAGAACTCCAGAGGGATAATTCCCTCCACCGAGACGTCAAAAGCAGCCGTGCTGCCCGCCGCAATCTGTACTTCGCCATCCGCTCCGAGTCTATAGTGGATCTCCTTCACTCCGGAATGGACATCTGATGCGGTAATAGAGACCGTAACATCCGTGCTGTTCCAGCCCTTCTCATTCGCTTCAGGACTGAGAATACTGGCGATCAGCGGACCACTCTTGTCAATTTGCACCACTACCGTGCGGGGAGCTTCTGCATTCCCGGTTCTGTCCACTGCCCAGTAGCTGACGGTAGTCGCTCCTTCCTGTTCCAGCTCCAGCGCCGCGCTGGAGCCGGAAGTTCTCACTGCTGCATTCTCACCCAGCTTGTAATACACAGCATCCACACCGGAATATGGATCATCAGCGGTAAAATGCAGTGCTACCTTCCCCCGGCTCCAGCTGCCGGATTCAGCGCCTGTTACTGCTACTTCTGTAACCGGAGCGCTTTTATCAATATGGATGGGACCGAAGGTTGCGATGGAATAATGGTTCTTATCCTCATCACTGGTAGCCGCACTGTCAACAGCCTTGCCCGTTGCTGTCTGGCCTGCTCCTTCAGCGGTGAATTTCTGATCCGGGGTCAGTGATTTGATCGCTGACAACGTATCCTCTGCCGTATAATGTACAATCACGGATTGACTGGTCCAGGTCCCGGCAATGTAAGGAGTACCGTTATCCGTAACCGCTGTGGCCTTAATGGAAGGTGGCGTCGTATCGATCAGGTTAGAGCCTACGGCACCGACCTCTACCTTGAAGGTAACCGGCTGAAGACCGGGAACGGCAGCTTTTACCTCCATGGTCTTAATGACCCCGGTTCCCTTCGAATAGACCTGATAGCCTTCGCCTATATAACCTGTATAGTTGTTAGCCGCAGATGCATATCCGTTTGCATCCGACACCACTGTAATTCCAGTACTGTTAAGCCCGCGCATGACCGCAGTAATTGTACTGTCCTCCGAGACGGTGAAGGTAACGGGAATACCCGGCAGCGGATTACCCGCCAGATCCTTGACCGCCACTACCTGCGGAAGCATGAAGCCGCGCCCCCCTGGAACTACACCCGAGGCTTGCGACAACCGGATCTGCTGCAGCAGCGGCGATACCGGGCTCATCGACCCCTCGACATTACTGAGCGCCATCAGACTCATCTGATAGGCTCCATGATTTAGGATGACTCCCAAGGTAGGGTCTATCTCATACACCGATTGATAGACGGAGCTATAGACCGAATCCTTAACCGTTACCCCCCGATGAAGCTGCGGCTGCGGTATAGGCGGCTCTGCCTCATACACTGCTGCAGAGGCAGTGTCCGCTTCAGGCCCTGGAAGAATGTTATGGACTATTTTCCCCGACCCGAATACAGCGCCCGGCGCCAGCATCAGAATTAGAAGCGAGAGACACAGCCATCTGCTGATTATGCCCAACCGTCCTTGCTGCATAAGCTTGCATTTCCTTTTTGAATGTTTCATCATACATCCCCTAACTTTTTAGTAATGAGCATACTGATCATGGTGAAGCCTGGCCCTCCTTTACTAATCAAAGGGAACCGCGGACGGGATTTTACAACTGTTTATTCCGGTTCACACAAACTTCGATTTTCGTTTCGAGCCAGGCTTCGAGGTCCCCGATCACAAGACTCAGCTCCTTCCGTGCGGATTCTCCGAGGATCGCTAATGCCTTCTCTTTGGCCAGCAGAAAAGATTTCTTCATCGCCTCCGTGTCGAAGTCACCTTGTTGCTTGAGCGTCTCCACGAACGTCTGATTGACGGCAATCACGGCGGATTCAACAGCATCCCCCGCCCGCTGAAGCAGGCTGTTCAATGCCTCACTCTCGATTCTCTGCTCAAGCCCGGCAATTTCCCGCTTAATATAAGCAATTACAGACCTCGCCAGCAGCCCCAGCAGTGGAATAATCAGCACGCTCATCAGGGTGCTCATCATCTGAGGTGTTACATAGTCACTCATCGCCATCGCCTCCTAAATGGATAATTCGACAATCTATTGTTCTTTGTTCTCGTAATACTAGGTAATCCGGAAATAATTTTTACAACTTTCGCTAGAAATATAGTAATCATGTAAATATTTGTTTTTATCAGTTGTGGAATCTATGGAATATTTTACTTGTTATGTGAGGGGATCAGCGATGAGTTAGGTCAGGCCTGGGGGAACAGGCTCCGCTAGACCCGAGAATGAAGGTACTATTGAACATGGGGAGGAAAATTCATGGTTACCTGTGATGACGAGCTAGTTGAAACCTGCAGGAAATTATTAAAACGCTCAGCATGGAGAATTCAGTATAAGACGCGTATTCAGCTGATACGGGAAAGTAATCCGCTCTACGATAATGAGGTCTACGACAACAGCTTTGAAAGTATGGTCGTATCTGAGTTGTTCGTCGATGAGCTTCTGGATATGCTGCCTTGGGAGAAATGCAGATATATCATCCAAAAAACAGTCATAGAAGGAATGCCCGAACAAGAAGTAGCAGCCGAGCTGCAAATGACTCAACAGGGGGTTAGTAAATGGAAGCGCAAGGGACTGGAAGTCCTGAAGGAAAATCTTACCCTTTCATCGAGACTGTAAAAAAGGCGCAAAGCGGCGATAAAGCGTCCATGGAGGATATCCTTAGCCTGTTCTCGGTGGACATCGAATATTTATCCCGGTTCATTATGCTGCCGCGGGAAGAGGCGATTCAGACCTTAAAGATTGAACTCATAAATATTGTTTATCAGGACTTGTAAATTCAGCAGGAGCAACGCTTGGACATACATATTTTTCAGCAATAGCTAATCTAGCAAATTATACAAAGCAGATAGATTCCCTTACTCTTTTATGTACAATGTCTAGTCAGTAATAGTCGGAGCTTCATATGATAAACAGAGGAGTATGACTAGCAGCTATTTAAGAGAAAGGAACGCACAAGAATATGAATACATTCGTTCCTTCGGGTGAATATCCTATAGTATTTTTGAACTCGGTCCCCAAGAGCGGTACCCATCTGATGAAGCAGATCTTAGAAGGCATTCCGGGAATGACGCAGAACCCTCATGAATTCTATGAAGGCTATCCGGAAGACTCCGGCCTACACTACCAGCGGCTGCAGTTCGTCCGCAGCGGACATTTCACAGCAGGGCATGTGTACTATTCACCCCGGTGGTCAGGTATGCTTCGGGAGCTGAAGATCAAGCCGATATTTCTAAACCGTGACCTAAGAGATATTGTAATCTCGTATACGTATTTCATAACAGACAAATACCCTAATCATCCGCTGCGCCCCTATCTGCTCTCTCTGCCGGACAGGAATCAGCAATTTCTTGCTTTAATCCAGGGAATACCAGAGCTTCATAACCCGAGTATTGCCGCTTGGTATGGGCAGTTCACCGGATGGAGCGGGGAAGCGGACTGTTTACAGATCGCCTTTGAACATTTGGTAGACAGCCACAGCTCACGCCGCCGGACGATGGAGCAGCTGATTCATTATCTCTGGGCTGACAAGCCGCTGCCATTACCGCTAGACACAATTCTGGACGCTATGGTGCAGAACATTAACCCTAAGGCCTCCTATACCTTCCGCACCGGCACAACCGGGAACTGGCGGACCGAGTTCAATGAAGAGGTGAAGACTTGCTTCAAAGAGGTGGCAGGCCATCTGCTCTTCCCCATGGGCTATGAGACAGATTACAACTGGTAACCTAATCGTTTGACATGGAAGGTGGGGCTGCACATTGCATACCGGAGTAACACTATGGTTCACCGGCCTGTCCGGCTCTGGAAAAACCACACTCTGCCGCTGCCTGAGTCAGAGATTGCAGCAAATGAACGTGAGGACAGAACTGCTCGACGGTGATGTTTTGAGGAATCAACTGTTCCGCGGGTTAGGATTCTCTAAAGAAGACCGGTCGCTGAATGTAAGAACCGCAGCCTATCTGGCGCAGCTCCTGACCCGCAACGATATCATCGTCCTGGCCTCCTTCATCTCCCCTTAACGGGACATGAGGGAGCAAATCCGGCAGAGCATCCAGCCTTTCGTGGAAATCTACGTCAAATGCTCCTTCGAGGAATGTGCAAGACGGGATGTCAAAGGCTTATACCGTAGAGCGCTTTCCGGAGAGATTCCGCATTTCACCGGCCTGACTGCCCCCTATGAGGAACCGCTCCGGCCCGAGATAATTGTGGATACCGAGCAGCATAGCGAGGATCAGTCCACCGAGCTCATTCTCACCTACTTGATGAAGCATGATTATATCTATTAATTCTATCCGTTGTTACATGAAGAAGCCCCTATCCTTCACCTAGGACAGGGGCTTCTTCATGTACAGCTGGCTTACACCTTGAACAGAATAATAATCTCAGTAAGCAGAATCAGCCCGGCCGCTGACACGCCCAGTGAATTAATAATAGTCAGCGCATCCGGGTAGTTCTCCTTACGGAACTGGGAGCAAAGTGACACCGTCCATAACACGCTGAAAAAAAGTCCGGTGCTTCCGCAGCCCCTCTCATTCAGAACCCTCCTCCTGCGCCGAAAGAACCTGCCGAGCCCGGCAAAGGTAAGCAGCATATAAATGATAAGCTCAGCGGATGAAATCACAATCACCTCACCTGCAGACAAGAGATGCATCAATGCATACTGAAGGCTAAAACCGATAAAGACAAGCATGTTAAAGGAAACCTTCGGGACACTCAAGCCGTCTTCCTCCTTTTGCGTATAAATGAACAAGATCATTAGATAACGCTTACATTATAATTGTAATCGTTTTCCTTTTCTGTGATTAATGATGCTTCAGGCCTATAGGATCATATGTACTCAGGGTCTAATCAGCCAGACCACACACATAAATTACCCTTGGATGATAGGTTACTTGTCCTTTGATCATCTTAAGTTTTACCTCACTTATATTTGCCAATTTGCTAGCTGGAGGGAGCAGTAGCCATGAGGAGCATTAAATTGTAATCGGTTTTTCGATTACATTTGGTCCTCACAACTCGCGGGTGCCGATTCTAATCGGTTTTCCGATTACATACCAGTCCCCTCCTCCGTAAAGAGCTCTTATCCACTGGCAGACGTAAATCACAATTTCCTAAATAACCAAAAAAAAACCGTAGCTGCATGGGTAAGCAGCCCGGTTCCTCTACTACAGTATATAGGGTTCGTCCCTCTTACATCGCTTTCAGATAATCAATAATAGCCTGTGTGCGCTTATCGCCATTCTTCATTACAAGCAGCAGGAAATCATCAAGCTGGGTCAGCAGTCTGCTGCCCTCAATTCTCTCCGGGCCAGCCTCCGACAGTGTATTTTCATAAGCGATCGCTGCCTTTTCAAGAATGACCTGTGTCTTCTTGTCGAACAGCGGGGTCTTGGGCGCACCATTAAACACAATTCTCTTGGCGCGTTCCAGCACTTCCGTCATCGCCGCAGCACGGTTAGAAGTCTTATATATCTGCACAAAATCCTCATATTGCACGGCCCGCTCAATGACCTGGTACCAGTCCACCATCAATCTTTCGCCAGCTACCATCGGCTGTTCCGACTCTATCGCCATCAGGTCAATATAGACCTGCAGATCCTTACTGACATAAGGCTTGAAGACTTTGAAGCTCTTATAAGGAATGGCAGGCACGAATCCACCATCCTCCACCAGCTTGTAGCCCATGCCCTCCAGATCCTGAAGGACCATTCGGACCTCGGCCTGTTTCACCTTGGAGCGTGCCAGCGCCATAGACATACCCGTCGTATATATGTTCTTGATATTCAGTTGAACGACAGGCGCATTCATACGTTTGGTTGCCGCAGGCAGGTAAGCCTTCAGTGCATTCTCCAGATGCAGCACTGCCAGATTCGCCTCTGTCTGCGTCATCTGGCCGATACGGTTAACCAGCGTAGCCTGGGCCAGGCCAAGGGAAGACGGCTTTTGCAATCTCTGTTCGAATAAAGTAAAGGCTGTTGTAGGCTTCACCGCCGCTGCCTCAATCTTCTGCGGGAAAGCGCCAAGAACGGTAATCCCGGTACTTGTCAATAACAGTGCGGAGGCAAGCGCGGCTGCCAGGCTTTTTGTCCATCTGGTTGGCCTCATAGGTACACCCCTTTCAATAAGTTGACGTAGTGCTTATATTTTACCATACATTAACAATCCACTTCATGCAAAAAACCCTGCATCTCTGCAAGGCGAGCTGTTAATTGTCTCTTTAAATCATCAGCATTCTAGAAATTTTTTCATTTGCTTTTGATACCGTTTAACCTGCTCACTATTAGCAAATTCTCTAAACGACTCAAAAAGAGCTATCAATTTTTTTATTGATATGTTATCTCCAAGAACTACACTTGAAGCCAGAGCTTCCAGGTTCTTATCAATCGCATCCTTATAATCTTCCTGATAAAATTTATATAGTGAAAATAAGCACAAATATCTCATCAAATATCTTGCTTTTATTTTATTATCCGGATAAGTCTCTATAGCGTTCAACTCGTCTGACAAATCTGTTAGAGCCCACTCAATGGATAAATTGTTTTTAATAGCACTTTCGAATATTGTGACCATTCCGGCAATTATTTCTCTAGGATACTGTTTTAAATACTGAACATACTCTTTCAGCACTTCCTCTTTGCCTTCCATCAAGTCAATGGTGTATTTGTTTCCTAGGGCAAATACACTAAAATCTTGTATAATAAACTTGTCTTTCTCCTCTACGCCCTTGACCCATGAAAGATCTTTATATTTCAGGATGCAATCTCATGATTCTGAATATCGTTTCAGCTTCTGATAAGCTACGCCCTTACATAACTGTGAATATCCAAGGTAGTAGATTAAGGGCCTGTCTTGAGATGATTTGCGGGATGACTGCGTAAGCTGATAGTAGTACAAAACACTAGACGCTTCGTAGAGCCTGTCAGCAACTCCAATCATATTGTGCCAATCTTCATTCGCAAAGGTTAGTCTTAAAATGTTTGCAAGTGAATCAAGGTTATCTATGTTATCTAGTTTCAACTCTCCCACTTCAAACCCTCCTTATTATCCATATAAAACTATTAAAGAGTTTGCTACATAGACAATATCATTTCAAATACACATAATTACGGTATGTGCCAGTTTGTCATAAATAGGAGTGAACATAAATGAATCTATCCGAACCTTTTACAACCGGACGTCTACACTTCCGCCTACTGAATCAGTCCGACATCGCTGCTGTCTACCGGCAATTCTCGGACCCGGACATGTGCAGATACTTCAGTGAGCCGCCCTGTGATTACAACGAAGCTGTGGAGATCATTGAGCATTACTCCCAGCCTGAGGGCAAAGGCCATCACCGCTATGGGATGTTTGACCGGGAGACCCAGGCCTTCATTGGCACCTGCGGCTATCATTATTGGGACGCAGAGCGGAAGCAAGTGGAGATTGGGTATGACATCTGGAAGGACTATTGGGGACTGGGTTATATGTCGGAGACCCTGCCCATTCTTCTCAATACGTGCTTCACACAGCTTGACGTGGACTGTATCTATATCCTGACCCATCCGCAGAACGCTGCTTCGATGGCAACGGTGCGAAAGTTCGGGTTTGAGGGGTGTGAGCCTTGCAGGGAAGTGGAGGAAGAGCCTCTGGTGTGTATGAAGCTGATGCGTAATAAATGGTGTGGTTAATCCGGAGTCGAAATCTTTGTTTGTTTTATCATCGAGTTAAATAAAAACAAGGTACCATTATTAAAAGAGGTACCTTGTTAAGGAATGTTGTTTTTATAGACCAAGTATCTGTTTTTTCTTGGCTTCAAATTCTTCTGGAGTTATGATACCAGAATCTCGAAGCTCTGCAAGCTGTCTCAGATCATCAATCGAACCAGTAGATGCAGGCGGCGCTTGGCGATTGCTTCTCTCAGATTTATAGCTTGCTATATATTCACGAATTTTTTCGGCGGTTTTCATTTTTCCAGGCTGAATCAATACAACGTTTGCACTTGCTCCTTTTGTATTATCAGATTTGGATGTTTGAAGACCCGGTGTAATAACTTGTAAATAAGGCACTTTTAGAAAAGGCTTAACTATGCTGATTGTTACCACAGAATCCAATGGAATTGTTTGAGTATGCCCTCCTAATTTTTGTATGTTACTTGGCTTAATTACTAGATAATCCTCATAGAGTTCTAGAGATGATGTTCCGCCACTAATCTGATGTATCATTATTTTCCACCTCTTTTTTAAGATAGAACTATTTTAGGATATTCTTCTAATATTTTGTTATATTTTATCATTTGCTCCAAATAAAATTCAAAAAGATGCATTCCCATAATATGGGTAAGTAACACGCCTGAATCAGGAACAACAAGGGCTCCCTCTCCCACTGAGCTTTTCCAGATAATCCGTCATCTGATAGGACATATACAGCCTCAGGACATGATCGATCTGGCTCAAATCAAGCTGGATCAGTTCGTCGATCTGGCGTAAGCGGTACCGCAAAGTGTTGCGGTGTACGAATAGTTCGTCGGCGGTCTTTTGCAGCTGCTGGTTGTTCTTCAAATAGGTATAGAGGGTATGGTACAAGTCCGCATGATGCTTCTCATCGAATTCACGCAGGACTGTGAGCGCCGGATGGCTGACATCCCGGGAATCATGCTGCGCATGCGGGGATAACAGGTCATACAGCTGCACATCAGCATATAGCACACGCGGCTCCGCAGGCCAGACAATTCGCCCGATCTCCAGCGCCTTGAGCGCCTGCAGATAATATTTGCGGCAGTCCGTGAGATCGCTGAATTCCCGGCTGATCCCCAGGCGGATCTGATGGCTGACGAGAAATTCGCGCAAGCTTGGATCAACCTCTTTTGACCTGGAAGATACACACTCACCATCACTCACCCCCACCATATGCTCATGGTAAAAGATCAGCCGCTCCTCCCCGAAATGCAGGTGCAGCTGATCTCTTAAATAACCGGTGTGTTTGCCGGAAACCGAAGCATCATACCCCGCAAGATCCAGCACCAGAACGGACAATCTGCCCTTGGGCAGATGCATACCGCTCCGCAGACTCTCCTGAATAAGCAGCGGTCCGTTCTCTTCATTCTCCAGTAATCCATAGATTAGCTCTTCATATTCCGCCTGGCTGGAGTTCCGGTAAAAGCTGTTCTTCGCCAGCTCCGCCGCCACCAGCCCGGCCGTAAAACCCGCCAGCTCATGATCCCTCTGTTCAATCGGGCGTCTGTCGCCCAGCACAATTACATTTCCGACAGGCTTGCTGCCGATCCTAATCTTGGCGACCAGCTTGGTCACCTGGCTTCCGCTGCATTCCACTTCATAAGCCTCCAGCGACTCTATGCCGGTCTGCACGCTCTTCAGTTGGTGGACGGCAGCAATGAAATCATAGGAGCAATAGCCTTTGTGCAGATTATCGCTCCAGATGGGGTCGGTAACCCCGCTACAATCCGAAGCAGCCAGAACCTTATAGCTTACATCGATGATAATCACCGGATTGCCCATCAGCTCTGCCGCAGCACACACGATTACATCCAATCCTTTGCCGGCGACACAGGCCGCAAGCATCCTGCTCTTAGCCTGCTCCCGTTCAGCTTCTTCCAGGAACAGCTCCCGGATCTGATTATAGAGCTCAAACACATCTTCCTCCGCCCCGAATTCCATACGGTTCTGTCCGCTATATATCTGCTGCTGGCCTGATGCTGGCTCCACCATGTCATTAATTAGCATCAGGCTGGCTTGATCCACCCCCTCAGCATCATCCGGTAATCCGGACTGGTAGCCCACATAGATATATTCAGGTGCAAAATGCGTCAGGCTCTTCGTGATCAGCATCGTATCTGAATAGGCAGTCGTTAATGCTTTGTTCCACTGGATATGTACGGCGTGCTTACTAAAATGTCTGCTAATCTGTTCAAAGGTAACACTCATCGCTCTCACCCCCTGCTTATTATAGTGCGCCGCGCACAAGATTCCCATTTATTTTTATATTTTCCATATATATAATCACTGGAATAGTCATGTTACATTATTCGTGACCCTATAACACAGGAGGAGATTCAGATGAGCAGCTTCGTAAAAGATGTGAATGAAATTACCAAAAGAATCAATACACCTACGACCTTCTATAATGCCGAGACCCTAACCGTCTATTGGGAGACTTCGCCCGAAGTGATCCGCAGCATTCTGCCCGCCCCGCTTACGCCGGGTCCAAGGCCGCTTGTGCACGCTTTTGTAGCTAACTATCCCCGCACCAGCTTCTGCGAGCCTTACCGGGAAGCCGCGGTCTTCGTCCTGGCAGCCTACAATGGGCAACCGGGCACCTACTGCCTCTCCATGCCGATCAGCGATGATATCGCGATGGGCCTGGGGCGTGAGATTTACGGCTTCCCCAAGAAGATGGCCGACATCAGCCTGCAGAAGGAGGATCAGCATGTGGCAGGCAGCGTCTCCCGGCGGGGCACTGAATTCTTCCATGTAGAGGCCGCGCTTAGCGGGAAAATGAATGCCGGGAACGGACAGCGCATCATCTCCGAGCATTATGGTGACGGACTGCCTGTCTTCAACATGAAGTATTCCAAGTCTCCGGATGGCCGAGGCTTCGATCTTGGACCGCTGCTGATCCGGCAGACAGCCTCTATGGATGTCAGCGTGCGCACAGCGGCAGAAGTAGAGATTCACCTGCATGACTCTCCGCATGACCCTTGGGCTGAACTGGAAGTCGTTCGTATGCTGGGCGGCATCTACACGGTCAGCAATACCGTCCTTGAACGCGGTGAGGTCCTGACTGCTGTAGATCCTGTACAGTTCCTTCCTTACTCCAACTTGCGCTGGGACTGGTGGAATTAATGGAGGTGTGCCAGTGAGAAATCCATTTGATTTGAGTGGAAAAGTAGCGGTGGTGACAGGAGCAGCCGGGGGGATAGGCGCAGAATTGGCTCAAGCTCTGGCCGGGCAAGGCGCGGACGTCGCCCTGCTGGATGTAAGAGTAGACAAGCTGGAACCGGCGCGGCAACAGATTGAAGCCCAGGGCCGCCGGGTGCTTCCGGTCCAATGTGACGTAACCCGCGGAACAGAGATTGAATCGGCGGTAGCAAGCATTCTGGAGCATTTCGGACAGCTAGATATCCTGGTGAATAATGCCGGAGTCGCCTCCGCAGGCTCTGTCGAGGAACTGGACGAAGCGGAATGGGACCGGGTGATGGGTACCAATGTGAAAAGTATTTTCCTCATGTCCAAAGCGGTGATCCCGGCCATGAAAGAACGCCAGCAAGGCCGCATTATCAACCTTGCTTCCATCTGTGGTGTGAAGGGCAGCAAGCTGGCCGCTCTGCATGCCTATAATGCCTCCAAAGGCGCAGTCGTGAATCTGACCCGCGGCATGGGCGCGACCCTTGCTTCATACGGAATCACAGTAAATGCGATCGGACCCAGCCTGTTCCCCAGCGGGATGACCCGCGCGCTCTATCAGGACCACTTCCTGGAGCAGTATAATATGCTATGCCCCATGGGACGTCCCGGCAACCCCGATGAATTGAACGGCGCTGTCCTCTACTTCGCCTCGGATGCTTCCAGCTACACGACAGGCCAGACGCTATATGTGGACGGGGGCTGGACAGCCGTCTGATTCTAGCCTAAAGAGCTGTCTTCCTAGCCATGGAATGGCTGGAGGACAGCTCTAGTTGTGTGAATACAGCAATCGCTTCCAACAGATTTTAAAGCTGCTGCGGCCCCGCCCAGATCAAATGCACCATATTCAGCGAATAGCTCTCCACTCTAGTGATTTGCAGCCCCGACTCCCGGACCAGTCCGAGAATATCCCGGGTCTGATGGCAGCCGTATATTCGATAGAGCAGCGGATTCAGCGCCCGTTGCAGCGTAGAGACCATGATATTAGAACCAATTCCATGCTCCAGGAGCAGGATTGTGCCGTCTGGCTTACACCAGCGGTTAAGCTTCTCTAGCAGCTTCAGCGGGTTCTTATAGCTGCATAAGGACAGCGTGGAGACAATGGTATCGAACGAATGCGCAGCAAAGCTCATATCTTCGATATCCGCACATATACACTCGGCATCCAGGCGGTACTGTCCGGCGGCCCGTCTGGCCTTCTCAACCATAGCTCCACTGAAGTCCGCAGCTGTGATCTTGACGCCATGAGGATAGAACGGGAAGTTCGCCCCGGCTCCGACGGCAAGCTCCAGCACCTCACCCCTAGCAGAACCGATTAGCTTCTGGCGCCAGCGCCGCTGCTTCGGATCTTCTCTTTTACGGTCATAGTCCGTGGCCTGCCTGTCAAAAATCCGTATCAGCCGCTCTGTATCCATTCCCGCTATTCCCTCCCCTTCTTAATACAGCCGCTTCTCGTAGCTCTCCTCTATACCGCGCCGCACCACATCCTCCGTGAACTCCGCTGTATTCACATGCGCCGCAATGATGGCCGGAGCAGATGGGAGCAGGGCTTCAGCAGGCCATGTGCCGGGGTCCCAGACCTGCGATCTTTTGAAGGCCTTGGCACAGTGCATATAACATTCCTCCACCTTCACTCCAATTCCCAGCGCAGGCCGCTTGCCTCTGGCTCGCATCCGATCCAGGATAGGCTCATCCTTAATGATATAAGCTTGCCCGTTAACCCGCAGGGTCTCTTCCAGTCCCGGGATAATAAAAATCAGACCAATCTGCGGATTAGCCAGGATATTCAGCAAAGAGTCCAATCTG
Organism: Paenibacillus sp. FSL R7-269; assembly: GCF_000517865.1. Lineage (NCBI taxonomy): Bacteria > Bacillati > Bacillota > Bacilli > Caryophanales > Paenibacillaceae > Paenibacillus > Paenibacillus sp. FSL R7-269. The sequence continues at coordinate 128,462 of NZ_ASPS01000097.1, read as the reverse complement.
CGGTTCCCCGGCCGCTCCGGAATGACCAGATGCCCTTCATCCAGCACCAGCACCGAACCGGGCGCATCCCCGCGCGGAGAGACATCGCAAGACCCGTGTTCATCTGCTGTGGACAAGAATAATAGAGGGGACATCGCTATATAATCACGGCAGTGATGATCCAGATAATGGATCGATTTGCGCTTCACCACTTCACTCGGATAGCCCAGAAGCTCTCTCAGCTCATTTTCCGATGTCAGCATTTCATGAAAAGGTTTATTCATCCCGCATCCCCGATTCTGATTATTATGTTGACTGTGCTCCGCCTAACGCCAGACCTTCATCCGTTCATCCAGAGTGGAAGTATGCAGCTCCAGCTGAATTCCGTCCGGGTCCAGGAAATTCACCGACCAGCCGGTTCCCCGCTCAACAGGTCCTCTGACGATCTCAACGTGATGCTTCTGCAAGATGCCGACAGCTTCCTTGAAATCATCCTCTGCGATATAAAAAGCTACGTGATCCATCCCGGGATATCCTCCCGGCTGCTGCCCGGCCTCCGTCCGTTCCACCAGACATACCCAGGCGCTGCCCCACTCCAAATAGGCATCCGACCTCCCGCGGTGTCTAACGCTCATCCCAAGAATCCCTTCATAGAATTTCAATGAAGACTGAAGATCCTGTACCAGAAGGGTGATGTGACTGAATCCGGCGACTTTCATGTGAGCAGCTCCTCCTGTTCTCCGTCCCTTAGTTAACTACAACCATCTCATAAACTTCTTATGTACCACTTCGATCTGATGATGCTCTGCCCATTCCGTTAGCGCCCGTATCCCCTGGTCTTCCTGCTCGGGGAAGTGAAAACAATATTTATAAGCAACCAGCAGATAGGCTCTGGGCTTAACTGCGATCACGGGCATGAAGTAGCCTTTGATGTAAATCCGCTTAACAGTAGAGGCTTCAATCTCTATATCCTTGATCTGTAGAGCTTCCGGCCTTATTTCAATGTTGAACGCCCTGCTAAAGGTAAACAAACGATATATCATAATTCCCGCAACGGCGATTGCGATTCCGACGACGAGATAGACCAAAAAATGCTCCAGCGGAGTAGTTCGGTCAAACTCAAGGATATACCATATCCAGAATAACATCAGGGCAATCACGCTTATAGTGGCCAGCAATTCAGCAGGACGTTTACCCTTTAACACGATCATCTTATCCATCCTATAACCCCCTTCTAATTATCCTTAAGAACAACAAGCTTCTTCTATCATACAGGGAAATGCTGGAATGAGGAAGGGATGAGGGTCTGACGACATTTAACCGGCCCATGTGCTTTTTTAGCAACATGTTCTGAGTCTAAGTGTTTATTCTCCCATCGACCGCTTGTATTGAGCAACATTGTTGCACTTCTTGCAAGATTCCTTAAGAATAATTACTATATTTGGTACATTATTGCATCTTTTGCAGGAATTCCAGTATTCAGAGCAAACTAGAGCTGGTTTTGTTGCCTTTTATGCAGGATTTCAGTATGGGGCGCTTATAATAGACAGCATTGTTGCACTTCTTGCAGCAAATTTCTAAACAACAATGAAAGAGGACTGTCCCCCAAAGGATGCTCCCTCATTCATTCTCTATTTTTGCAAATCATTGATCTCCTACTCCGTTAACCCCTTAATCAAATTTATTCATTAAAATTTTTGACTATCCAGCAGCTAGAAGATATCATGGATGGCATAAGGGCTCACAGAGATCAGGAGGATGAACCATGGATGTGTTTGCAGAGTATCTGGCGAAGATTGATGATCCGGTGCACCGGGCTACGGTGGAGGAAGTACTCGCTTGGGTATTGCAGGAATTCCCGCAACTTGAACCTAGAATCGCCTGGAACCAGCCGATGTTCACCGATCACGGAACGTACATTATCGGCTTCAGTGTAGCCAAAGGGCATATGGCCGTCGCCCCGGAAAAAGCGGGCATGGATCATTTCGAGGAGGTCCTGAAGCAAGGCGGAGTAGATCACACCAAGCTGCTGATCCGCATGAAATGGACGAATCCGGTGGATTACGGCCTGCTGAGACAGTTAATCGAGTTCAATATCGCCGACAAGGCGGATTGCACAAGCTTTTGGCGGGTATAGCTGCGGCTAGTCATCCGCTCCCACGCTTCCAGGTACAGAAAAGGACATGCGCGGGTAGCATGTCCTTCTATTTCTCACTGAAACGGTACCGTCCTTTAAAAGGACGGCAAGGCCGTTTCTACTTGTCACCAAATCACGCCACTGACAATCTTACGGTGATCTGACACATACGCTCTGAACTTATTCTCCTGTGCAGCATCCTCGAACGATTGCTTCGCAACGAACCAATACTCCTGTGGCCCATGGAACAGTAGATAATAACTCTGGTTCTCCCATACCCGGGTGAAGGAGTCCCATGTCATCACGGACGCATCCTTTTCCGGACTGAAATTGATTCCCTCTGCATCGAAAAGATATTCAAATTCCTTATTGTACCTTGTATCTGCCGACAAAATCTTCGGTAAAAGCAAGGTTCGCATCACGATCGACATCCCCATGGTCAGAATCAGCGTGATCGATATGCCGAGCAGAATGACCGATTGGTTCTGAATATACAGAATCATACACACCGCTATAAATACCGCTTGAACTCCAATGGCCAATATAGATTTCCACGAGTGGAAATATAGGGCCCGCGCCACCTTGGAAATATGCCGTCCATAATGAAAGCTGATTGTCTCCATCCTGCCACCTCTATCTCTTTACTTTAATCCGTTCATACTTCCCTTGTCTCTTCAGGATGATACAGAATTCGCTGGTAATCCCAATCCTTCGAATCCATATCGCCCAGATACATCCGTTCATGCTCCGGCACTAGCTCATATTTGATTCTAAGCTGCTCCCGGTAGTATTCACCTGGATTCTCCAGATAAGCATAATAGGCTGCCCGGCACGCTTCATGGGCCGTTTGTTCGCCGTTTAGCTTCTTGTGGAGGTTGTGCAGCTCTTTGAGCTTCTCTTCCACATCGGCAGAGTATAGGGCTTCGCCTAACATAACCTCGCCCAATTGCAGAATGTGTACCGTTACAGGAGTATCCATTGTCGTGAAAAAGGTCTTATCTGCAACAAGAGCATCCAGCTCCTCCAGCTTGTACTCCACTTCATCCGGCAGGTTATAAATGGCTACCCGCCCGTCCATGTACACCACGACATCGGCTAAATAATTCTTACCGCCATACTTCATGAACAGATGGACACTTTTGCCCTCCGTCGTCTGGTAGAACATTTCGCTGTTGACATAGAATTCCGTAGCGGAAGGTGAATGGGCAATCCGGCGCGCCTCATTGCGCTCCTGCTCCCGCTCCGAAATGTCATAGATATTCGTAAGCTCAGGATTCAGACGGGCCACCGTATCCTGAATATGCTGATAATAGCTTGCTTCATTATAAGTCCACTTCGCCGACTCCACGGTATACGCCCCCAGACCATGAATGGACAGCTGCTCTCCTGCCGGGGCTGCCGGCGTCAGCCAGCCCGATTGTATTTTGCCGGATAAGCCCTTAAGATCTATAAGCTCCCAGCAGTTGACCATGCCGTCTTCGTACACATCTACATTAATATAGAAGTAACTTCCTCCGTTATGGATGATTCCGGGAATGGAAGTCCCCTCCACCGTCTTAGTTCTTCTAATGGCTCTCATATGTAATCCTCCTTAGCTAGGATTTGGCAAGGGGTTCGATGGCCGGCTCGGGTCCAAGCTTCACACACAGCGTGGCTATCAGGGCAATCAGGAATCCGGTGGTACATGCGATCAGGAAGCCGCCGAATCCGTCCCCCAGATAAGCAGGCAGCGTCGCCAGCCCCGGAAAAGCGAATGAAATCGCAGACGAGCCGAACATCCCAACCATCCCGCCGCCAATCGAGCCTGCGCAGCAGACAATAATCATCGGCTTACGCAGCGGCAGATTGACCCCGAACATGGCAGGCTCCGTTACACCGAACAAGGCCGATATGGATGCCGACAGGCTTAGGGTACGGAACTGCTTGTCTTTGGCTTTGATAAACACCGCCAGCGCGGCTCCCGCCTGGGCGAAGGCAGCAGGACCCATCAGCGCGAGGATCGTGTCTGATCCGCCTGTGCTGATATTGTTGATCGCCAGCGGCACCAGACTCCAGTGCAGTCCGAAGATCACCATCGGCTGAATGACCGCCCCCAGCACCATTCCAGCGCCGACTGAACTGAAATTGTACACTGTACGGTACCCGTCTGCCAGGGCATCCCCGGCCAGCGCCCCCATCGGTCCGAATACCAGCAGCGTCACCGACGAGACCACAACCACAGAGATCAGCGGAGTGAAGAAGCCGCTGATGACCTCCGGCAATATTTTGACACAGAATCGCTCGACATAGACCAGCAGGCCTACCGCCAGAATGATGGGAATAGCGCTTGCAGGATAATTCACCGGCCTAATGCTCATGCCCATAAACTCAATGATTTCGTTGTTCGCGAATAATGTAGTCAGACTGGGATACAGCATAACCCCGCCTATCACGACCGCCGTAAAAGGATTGGCCCCGAATTTACGGGCTGCCGTAAACGCCAGCAGCAGCGGAAGGTAATGGAACAGGCTGTCCGCCATGGCATTCAGCACCGTGTAGGTCCCTTCCGTCTTGCTGACGAGCTCCAGTGCAACCGCACCCGCGAGCAGCCCCTTCATGATTCCTGCCGCGCTCAATATATTAACTATGGGAAGAAAAATACCAGAAATGCCGTCAATAATAATATTGACCAGACTGCGTTTGGATGGCTTCACGACTGTCTCCTCATTCACTGCGTTCATAGGATCCCCCTGCATTCTTACTCCACTGTAATACGAATGACCCGTAAGAGTCACTTTTTGCAAAGTGCCCCTCCTACGGGTCAAGCTCAACACCGGCGTTATTGCCGGTTCGGTTCTCTAGAAGACTTTAGTCGTCCATGATTCGCAGTTCCAGGTATCGGTCACGATATCCCGGTAGAATTCAGGCTCATGGGAGATCAGCAGAATGCTGCCTTTATAGGCTTTGAGCGCACGCTGCAATTCTTCCTTCGCATCGACATCGAGATGGTTGGTAGGCTCGTCGAGTACCAGCAAATTGCTCTCCCGGTTAATCAGCTTGCACAGACGTACCTTGGCCTTCTCGCCGCCGCTCAGGACAGCAATTTTACTCTCAATATGCTTGGTGGTCAGACCACACTTCGCCAGCGCTGCACGAATCTCGAATTGGGAGTAGGACGGGAATTCGTTCCAGATCTCCTCGATACAGGTGTTGTAATTCGATTCCTTCATTTCCTGTTCGAAATACCCGATCTCCAGCAGATCGCCAAGACGGGCTGTGCCTGAGATAGGCTGAATCTGTCCGAGAATGCTGCGCAACAGCGTGGTTTTACCAATACCGTTCGCACCGACGAGGGCAATCTTCTGCCCCCGCTCCATGCTGAGGTCCAGCGGACGCGACAATGGGGAATCATATCCGATGACCAGATCCTTGGTCTCAAAAACCATTTTGCCGGAGGTCCGCCCCTGCTTGAAATTGAACTGCGGCTTCGGCTTCTCCTTGGCAATCTCGATGACTTCCATCTTATCCAGCTTCTTCTGCCGGGACATCGCCATATTGCGGGTAGCTACGCTGGCCTTGTTGCGGGCAACGAAGTCCTTTAGTTCTGATATCTCCTGCTGTTGGCGCTTGAACGCGGATTCCAGCTGCGACTTCTTCGCTTCGTACACCTGCTGGAAATACTCGTAATCGCCCACGTAACGCGACAGCGACTGGTTCTCCATATGGTAGATCAGGTTGATCACACTATTAAGGAACGGAATGTCATGCGAGATCAGGATGAAGGCATTCTCATAATCCAGCAGGTAGCGCTTCAGCCAGTTGATATGCTGTTCATCCAGATAGTTCGTAGGCTCATCGAGCAACAGAATATCCGGCTTCTCCAGCAGCAGCTTCGCCAGCAGCACCTTGGTCCGCTGACCGCCGCTGAGGTCGTTGACATCCTTGTCCAGACCGATATCGGTCAGACCGAGCCCGCGTGCGGTTTCATCGATTTTGGCATCGATCATATAGAAGTCCTGGCTGGTCAGCATGTCCTGAATCGTTCCGACATCCTCCAGCAGTTGCTCCAGTTCCTCAGGGGTCACATCTCCCATCCTGCCGTACATGTCGTTCATCTCTTGTTCCATATCGAACAGATATTGGAAGGCCCCGCGCAGCACATCCCGGATGGATTGCCCCTGCTGAAGCACCGCATGCTGATCCAGATAACCGGCGCGCATCCGCTTCGCCCATTCCACCTTGCCTTCGTCCGGCTGCAGCTTACCGGTAATGATGTTCATGAAGGTCGATTTCCCTTCACCATTGGCGCCGATCAGACCGATATGCTCACCTTTCAGCAGACGGAAAGAGACATCCGTGAAGATGGCCCGGTCGCCGAAGCCGTGACTAAGCTTTTCTACATTTAATATGCTCATGAAGTTACACCTTTTCCTTTATTCTATATTCTCGTCATATTATAAAGGCTAACGCGCAACAACTCCAGAAGGTTTCTGAAAAAAGCCTGCTTCATTTGTATTTCACCTTAAAATATCCAGGTAATTTGGCGGAAAATGATGCCGCTCCGGTCCCTTTAGGTGTTTGTATTCTACTAGCTTAACTTGTGATGATGAGATTCTATAGGTAAACAGATCCTCGCCCACGCTGATATGCGATCCCACCGTAGGGAAGGCTCTCAGCGTAATCTGAAAGTCAAAGCTGCGGAAGCCGTTCAACCTCTCTACCTGCTCTACTTGAACCAGATAAGGATACAACTGAGGCGTTGTGGTCAAAAGACTGAAATAGGCTGTCCTCAGCTGTTCATTCATGTATGGAAGCAATTTTTCATAGAGTTCAATTTTCTGGAAAGTAATATTTTGGATCATAAACTTACTATATCCTATATTTTGTATTATATTGGTTAGAGAGATGTCGGCAGATTTATAAATTACAGATTTGGAGAAGATACCTATGACTTTTAAACCGTTCAGAATTCCAACTATACTCTTAATACTTTCAGTCACCTTATTATCCGGGTGCGAAGGCGAACCTTCCAATAATCTCGCGGCAGCAGATAATGAAGAGTATAATTTGACAATTACTAATAACAGCCCATTATTTTTAAAAAGTGTAGTTGTGACTGTAGATGAAAAAGATGATATTCACATTAATTCTCAAATTGATAGTAATATCAAATTTGGAGAAGTCGCAAAGTTCAGGATCAAGAATGGAAATCATAGTCTTAAGATTACGCTCAATCCGAAAAAGAACTACTCAGTAAGTAAAGAGGTCAGTGAAAAATTCGAACAAGGCAAAGTAATTAACTATCAAGTAGAAATCGATAGAAATGAAGTCACTATTAATAAATAAACGGACAATGGGACATCTGGAGAATAACCCTAGTTAGCGGAGGTAAGATGAGAGAACTTAAGGGAATAGGAATCAGTACTGTTAAATACGCACTCCTGAATTTCATGCTGGTCATTACAAACTTATTATTATATGCTTCAGGACCGGATGGAGGCGGAACCGGGGACCGGGAGGAAGGGCTGATGTTCTATCAGATGTACTTCATCTGCCTGCTTGCGGGATTTGTCATCTATGGAGTATGGTCCATTACAGCAGGCAGATATGAGAAAAAGACAAGAGGTCTAACGGCTATTCCTGTGTTATTCTCCTCAGTTTGTATCACCAGTGTATTCATTTATGCTAACAGCAGATATAAGAATCTTTATGATGGTGAGTTTGTAAATGACGTAGGGTACAAGGTCTTGACGCTCTACGCCGATACTTCCCTCTACCTGGTATACTTCCTTCTGCTGATCGCTATTTGCATCAGCGTGCTTGGAATTGTTAAGCGGAACAAATTATCTATACTGGGGCTGTTGCTGAATCTATCGCTGCTAGTGCTCTTAACCCTTGTACAATTTCCATAAAACAATGCTCTCCATTCTCGTAGAAATCATGGCATGTTAAGATGAAGCTATGCTGATCTGGAGTCTTGGAGGTGTACAAAATGTATATGGAACAAGGGAACTTGATTATCCGGGATGCAACTATGGGGCAAGGCACACAGTGTTTAAAAATGCTGATCCGTTATCTATTTGAAGCACAGGGTTTTCACTAAATTATATTCAGCATCTTATTTATTCTACAAATCATTCAAAGAACTCTTATCCACAAATTTACACTCACCTTTTCCACAGCAGCAGGAAACTATAATATTCTATACAACAAAAAAACGCCAACCGATGCATCCCTGCATTCGTTGACGTCTTACTAAACCAGGCTTACGTCCGGCGCATATACGCACGCACGGTAATTGGAGCGAAGACCGCCACAATCACAGCGGCTCCGATCAGGGAGTAGACCAGATCACTGCCTACCGTTCCATGGTTGACCAGTTCACGGACAGCAGTGACCAGATGCGAGATCGGATTGTTATTCACGAACCACTGAAGCCATTTCGGCATCGTTTCAACCGGCACGAAGGCATTCGAGAGGAACGTTAGCGGGAATAACACGATCATTGAAATCCCCTGTACACTGGATGCCGTGCGGGCGATTACACCGAAAAAGGCAAAGATCCAGCTGATGGCCCAGGAGCAGCCGATGACCAGAACCGCCGCCAGGGCAACCCCGCCGATGCCGCCTTCCGGCCGCAAGCCCATGATGTAGCCCATTACGAAGGTGAGTACCGTAGCAATCGTATAACGTATCGTATCTGCTAACAGCGCTCCTGCGAGAGGGGCAATCCGGGCAATCGGCAGCGATTTGAAGCGGTCGAACACCCCTTTCTCCATGTCCTCCCGCAGCTGGACACCGGTGACGACAGAGGTCGTAATTACGGTCTGCACCAAGATTCCCGGAATGATTACCGGCAGATAACTTGCCACATCACCGGCAATCGCCCCGCCGAAGATATACGTGAACATCAAGGTGAATATAATCGGCTGAAACGTGACGTCAAACAATTGCTCCGGTGTACGCCGGATCTTGAGCAGTCCTCTGTAGGCCATCGTTAAGGAATTACGTACCACTTGGCCGAAGCTGGTATGGTTTTTTAAATTACGGTCTACACCCGGCTTGATTAAAGTACTCATGCTAGTACCCCCTTCTTCTGTGCGCTATCCGTGACAAGCCCCGCATCTTCCTTGACGCCATGACCGGTTAAGGTCAAGAATACTTCATCCAGCGTCGGCTTCTGCACACTCATCTCAAGGAGCGGTATGCTGGCCTCGCGAAGGGCGATCAGCAGATCGGTTACCCGGTCCACGTTCCCCATCGGTGCAATAATTTTGGCTGCTTCTGCGGACAGGTTAGAGCGTACCTGAAGCACCTGCTCCACAATCTGCTGCGCCTTCAGCAACTGCTGCGGTTGGACCACCTTCAGGTGAAGCGAGGAGCTGCCAACCGAGCTCTTGAGTTCATCAACGGTTCCCTCTGCAACCACCTTACCGGTATCAATCACGGCAATCCGGTCCGCCAGTTGATCCGCTTCTTCAAGATATTGGGTCGTCAGCAGGACCGTTGATCCCGTATTCACCAGCCTGCGGATCGTCTCCCACATCTGATTGCGCGTCCGGGGATCAAGTCCCGTTGTCGGCTCATCCAGGAAAATGAGCGGCGGTTGCGCAATTAGACTGGCCGCCAGATCCAGCCGCCGGCGCATCCCTCCGGAGAAATTCTTCAGCGGGCGCTTCGCTGCTTCCGTCAAGCCGAATTCCTCCAGCAGCTCAGAGGCCTTGCTGCGCGACTCCGCACGCCCCAGGCCATGAAGCCTGGAGAAGATCACCAGATTCTCCGTTGCGCTAAGCGATTCATCCACCGATGCATATTGACCCGTCACTCCGATTAACTGACGCACGATCTGCGGTTCTTTTGCCACATCATGTCCGAAGATACGCGCCGAACCTGCGTCAGGCCGCAGTAGGGTCGCCAGCATGCGAATTACGGTTGTCTTCCCGGCACCATTGGGACCCAGCACCCCATAGATCATTCCTGTGCCTACCTTGAGATCCACCCCATCCACGGCCCGGTTGCTCCCGTAGATTTTGACCAATCCCTGCGCTTCAATGGCGTAGCTGCTGCTCTGCCCTGCTGATTGTGTCTGCTTCATGCTTCATTCCTCCTTGATTGCTGAATCTATAAGGATAGTAACCGGCATATTTAAACTGAATTTAAACCCCCTCCTCCACTATCCGGTTGCTGTTTCCCTATCCCATTAAACCAAAAATCCGATCCCTTGGGATCGGACTTGCGGAGTACGCTTGCAGTCGTACACTCTATATGCTGTTCTCCTTAGTCATAGCCGCCTTCAGCTTCGGGCAATGCCTGGTACTCTTCTTTACCGGCTACGATCTCCGCGATGAAGGTCCGCAGCTCCAGCAGCTGCTCTGCATCTTCCGTAAGCTCACATTTCCCGCCGGACCAGGACCAATTCCGTGTGAACCCGTTGACAGTGATCCTCCAGCTATCTTCCTGGTAAGGAACCACCGCACAGCCCTGCTTGAGGGGCACAAGCGCAAGCTTCCCCATGATGCCGATGCCTCTCATCCGCTCATAAATGCTACGCATTTCATCTTCGGTCAATGTAATATCCGCTGTGGCTGTTCCGTTCATAATCAGATCTTTTACCACGGTATCCTGATACGTATTAATCTCATTCTTGGTGACCTCCCCATACCCGTACCGGACGAAAAAATCGAAATCAGCAGGCATGTCCTCAGGCATCTCTCCCAATACCTCCGGCTGTTCCGGAGCGGGTTGTGCATCCTTATTCGTGCTACAGCCAGCTATGAGCAGTACGGCCAGCAGCAAGTAATATATAGGCCTCAGGGTGGTCACCTCCACAATGTCTATCTTCAAAGAGCTATGGTAAATTCTAGCCGCAACGAAATAATGAGCCTAATCCGACAGTGCCCGCATGATGTTGGATTTCGCCTCTGCCGCAATCGCTTCATTTCCGTCATCGACCGCTTGCATTAGGATCAGCATGGGGATGTATACCGCGATCAGCCGCGCCAGCAGCTTCGTTTCCTCGTCCGCTCCTCCGTACGTTTCGAAAAACACGCCGCGGGCGTAAGGTGGTAAAAAGCTATAAGCAACGCTCAAATCGCAAGCCGGATGGCCTACGCTCAGATCTCCCCAATCAATGATGCCGGAGACGATTCCGTTCTCATTCACAAGCATATTTTTGAAATGAAGATCGCCATGCAGCAGTACATTCACCGCCTCGACACGGTCCTTTTGCAGCCTGCTAATATACGCTTCGATCACACCGGACTCCTCCGGCGACAAGTGTCCAACCACCTTCGATAGAAAGCCCTCCAATTTCACTTTGCGCGATGCTATGTCCGTCAAGCTTCGATGATCTTGCTGAACTCCGCACTTCAGCGCCGCCTGCACCGGGAACTCATGCAATCTCCGCAAAAATTTCGCCAGCGTCTCTGCCGATAAAGCCCGGCTTTCTTCCGTCAAACCGATGGGGAAATCGCCTGGCACGTGAGCATAGCCAAGAAATGGTGCCGGGTATTCGTCACTTGCTTCGCCATAAAACAACGGTTTCGGATAGGGGATAGTCAAATAGGCCTCCAGCTTCGGCAGCAGCTTCCCCTCCATACGAATCGCGCCAACTGCAAACGTCCTTCTTGGAAACCGGAACACGTACTCGTCACCGATGAGAAAAACCGTATTGTCCCAGCCCCAGCCTAGTCGCTTCACTTGCTTCGAAGACAGCTGAGGGAATTGTCTGCCGATCAGCGTCCGCGCCTGTTCTTCGCTAACCTCCCACTCCGCATCCCATACATTCGTTCCTCCCATGAATTGTCTGTCTCCTCGTTCCTTAGGTAGTATAGTTGTAGGTGGCTAAATATTTCGCAATGACTTCCTTACTCTCATGCCACCACAGAATAGGAACTTCGCCTACCTTCACCAGACCTAACTTAGCGGCCAGATGATTGGAGCCAGTATTGCCGGTATCACAATCCCAATATGTTGTTAGCTGCCGCTGACGGCCAAGCGCTATGAATTCTTGACACAGTCTGAACGCCAACCCTTGATTACGGTATTCCTTGTGCGTGATGATATCCGGTTCAATATAGCCGCCACCCACATAAAAAGTATTACAAGCGCTTACAAATCCGCTCTCATTCAAATAACAATAACCAAAGGCCCTGTCCAGATAGGTCTCAGCCGAAGTCCACAGTAACCGGTAACTATCATCCATCTCCTGAATGTAGCGTTCAAACAACTGCTCATCAATTCTAGTTAAAACAAATTCTCCAGAATCCTCCTGAATGTCAGCAGGCGCTTTAGCGTTACTGTTCATCTTATAATGAGTTCTACTGAGCTCCACTGTGTTGTCTTTCAAAGGTTCTTTCAGCAGCGCTAGCCATTGACTGGAGGAGAAGTACAAATCATAGAAATTCGCGTGATTGGCCGGATTGGCTAAGAAATCAAGCAGGCTTCGATTGAACTGCTCATCATCTTCCTGCCCGAACAGATAATATTTTCCGCCTCGGCTTGTGACAAGCCCCGCAGTCGGCTGATCTAAGTTATTCACAAATATTCTGCCTGGCTGATCAAGATCTATGACCCCATGAACAAATACAAAGATGAATTCTCCTTCTCTATGCGCTAGAAGATGCTTGATTCTACTATACTCACTAGACTGTAATTCAATCATTCTAATCCTTCCTCTCAGTTAATTACCTGTTATGTATACCTGCCCTTCTCCTGGCAAAATCCCCCCACAAAGTGAGGCTTTAGCTTCGATGATGACTCAGGTACTTTGCAGGGACCCCAAAACATATATAAATTCTTACTTGGCAAAAAAGCCGGGGCCACAGTCACCTGTGTCCGCCAGCCTAGTATATCATGCCTACCGCCAATTTTTCACCTCTACCCAAGCGGCGCCCGGTCCTGCTGGATACCTGCACCGTTAAGAGCGCCCTGCTTCCCGCACCGGAATCCATATTTCACTTTTAAATGTTGGCGAGCGGGTATCCTTGCCTTCATTCCACAGAAGCTCCGGCCCTTCGACCTGCTCATAATTGGAAGAAGGGAACCATTCGGAGTAGATCCGACCCCAGATATTCTGAAGTGTGTCCGGAAAAGGTCCCGCCACTTCGAACACAGCCCATGCAGACGCAGAAACCTCAAGCTGGGCGTAGGACGGAGGGCATTCCTGCGCGGTAGCCACTCCAATATAATGATCCAGCTCCCCCCGTTCTTCCATCCGGCCTTCGGAGAAATTCACCGATGCACTGATCAGCCCTGACGGAACCATATCTGACAGCCCCTTCAGCTCGCCTATCATCTCCATGCTCAGACTCTGCCACATGGCAGCGATCTCCGGGTTCACCCCGCTGAACTGGATGGCTACCCTTTTCTTGAGTCCAACGATCCGGAAAGCCTCTTTCTCCTCAATACGGTAATTCATTTCACTGCCTCCTCTGATGGTCAACTGAAAAGTCATTCGAGGAAAGGCCTTCAGGGGTGTCCCTGCCGTTCTTGCTTCTGAAGGCGTTACGCCGTGAAGCTGCTGAAAGGCTTTGGTGAATGCATCCGGCGAAGTATATCCATACTCCAAGGCAACATCAATTATCCGGTGCTGGCTCCCCTGCAGCTTGAAGGCAGCCAGCGTGAGACGTCTGCGGCGGATATATTCGGAGAGCGGGATACCGGCCAGGAAGGAGAACATCCGTGTAAAATGATACTCCGAGCATAACGCGTAGCCCGCTGCCACTTTTACATCGATCTCGTCGTCCAGGTGCTCTTCAATGTAGAAGAGTGCAGCATTCATATCTTCCAGCAGATTCATTGTGTACCTCCCTTTCCTCACCATCAGATTAACAGCTGTACCGGGACAGCATCCGACAGTTCCTGCACCATATTAACGGATACTTTCATAGCCGCATGAATAATTCCCAAATCCATAATCATTCAAGACAATCCGCTAATTTAGAGGCATAATGAAGCATAGAATATATACGAATAAGCGAGACAGGAAGTCCCTATTACGCGGTTAAAAAGGGAGGTTTCCATGAAGCTTGTCCCCAACTGCATCACGCTCAGCCGGATCGGGCTGGCTCTTCTGCTGCTGTACCTGGCGCCGCTGGGCACGGGCTTCACTGTAGTCTACCTCCTGTGCGGAATTACCGATCTGCTGGATGGCCCTATTGCCCGAATGTCCGGTACAGTTAGCAGCCTCGGTGCCAAGCTCGATTCCGTGGCCGATATGACGCTGGCAGGCACTGCACTCTATACCTTATATCCGTTCCTTGGTCTGACCTTCGGCCTCCTCCTGTGGATCGTGCTGATTGCCGTTATCCGGGGAGCCTCCATCCTGACCGCGCTGCGCAAATTCAGCACCTACGGCAGCATTCATACCTACGGGAACAAGCTGGCCGGATTGCTGCTATTCCTTACACCGTTGCTGCTTCCCTATGTGAATCAGGCGATCTGGACAATAGCTGTATGCTTAATAGCCACTCTATCTGCAATCGAGGAACTGATCCTGCTTCTGATCTCAAGTGAGCTGCAGCTGGACCGCAAGGGATTGTATGTGCGGCGCTGATCAGCATTCTGCGAAATGATGAAGCAACTCCTTAGCCCAATCCAGCTTCTCCGGGCAGCCTTCGTTCATATCCGGGCGGGTCTGGTTACGGTACATGACACGACGCTTCACAATCCGGTACATACATAACATCCGGGGTAAATCCAGAAAAATAATGACATCCGCACGCCTCAGTCTGCTCTCCGATGTAGAAGAGCACCAAGCTGACGGGCCAGGGTAGACTTGCCTGATCCTCCTGATCCGAGAATTAAAATCCGGTTCATAGGCTTCTCCTTATGCATTATGACATCATAGTGATCCATCATTCCAGCCCCAGATACTCCCTAATCCCATCTACAACAGCGGAGGCCACGCTCTCCTGGAACCCGGAGGTCCACATCTTCGCCTCGTCGCCGGGATTCGTCAGGTAGCCCAGCTCCAGCAGCACCGACGGCATTACCGTATCGCGCAGGACGAAGAAATTCCCTTTTTTCACGCCGCGGTCTTTGAGGCCGGTAGCTTGAATGACATGCTTATGTATTGTCTCGGCCCAAGCCAAGGATTCTTCATGATAATAAAAGGTTTCTGTACCCGATGCCGATGCATCCTCATAGGTATTGCCATGAATGGAGATGAACAGGTCTGCGGGCAAATTATTGGCGAACTGGGGCCGGAACAGCTCTTGTGAGGAGATAAAAGCATCTCCGGTCCGGGTAAGCAGGATCTCAAGCTGCGGGTCCTGCTCCACATTGGCTGCGATTTTCTCTGACAGGCCCAGATTGAAATCCTTCTCCATACGTCCGCTGACAGAGACTGCCCCGGGATCATCCCCGCCGTGCCCCGGATCTACTACAACCTTATAGACTTTGCCCAGGTAGGGCTGGCTGCTGCTCTGCGGCTGATCCGATCTGGCAGCAGGTGCAGGAAGAGCAGCCTCCTCAGCCGGACCCTCACTGAGGCTGGTACCGGCAATCTTCCCGCCTGATCCGCTGTCTGCCCCATTACTGCATGCCGCCAGTATCAGCAAGGTGAGCCATGCGGCAGCTATCAGGTACATTTTCCTCATTCGGGTAACTCCTTCCCGCCCGCTTCAGGGGTGCTCTCCCGGCCGGCCTTATCCGGTGAATTCAGCAGCACCAGCCCCCCGATGATGATCAGCAGACTGATGCCGGTGAGCAGATTGAACGGATCATTCCAGATCAGGATGCCGATCAGTGCCGTCAGCGCCGTTCCCACGCCAGACCAGATGGCATAAGCCAGGCTTAGAGGTATGGTGCGAAGACTAATCGATAAGCAGTAAAAAGCCAGCCCCATTCCAAGCACTACCCCGATCGACGGCAGAACACTGCTGAATCCATCGGAGAGCTTAAGCATAGTCGTACCGAAGATTTCCGAAATAATAGCGATGCTTAGCGCGAAGTAACCTCTCATCTCTACACCCCCGTTGACAGCTTCAGCAGAACCACACCGCCAATGATGAGAATTAAGCCTGCTATTTTCCGCACATTCAGACGTTCCTTATAGACCAGTACGCCAACCAGTGCGGTTAACGCCGTTCCTACGCCAGACCAGATGGCATAAGCTGTCCCGAGAGGAATCTCCTTCAGCGCCAGCGACAGATTGAAGAACGCCAGGCCCATACCGGCGGCCACCGCAATGGAGGGAAGCAGCTTTTTGAACCCGTTCGATGCCTTCAGCATAGAGCTGCCGAAGACCTCGCTCACAATGGCTAACGATAATAACACATAAGCATTCAATGGATTGCCTCCTAACTCATGACCCTGACAAAAGTCCCCGGATATAGCCGCTTAACTCCCCTGCAGTCTGCTGATGGGCAGGCAGCCCCGGATGGGTCCGCGCTCCTGCTGTCTCGCTGGTCGTATTCGGCAGCTGGAACACCGACACATTCTTGTCGCCCGTGGACTTCATGTACTCATCCACCGCACGGTAGATCGACGGCATCAGGGAGAGGCCCAGCATCCCATACACCCAGAGAAGATGCGCCCCGGGGTTATAGCTTCTCAGCTTCGCCAAGAACCTCGTAACCGCGGCCTCGAAGGCGGCCAGATCCTCCTCATGATAGCTTCCATCTTCATTCAGCCGCTGCTTATAGATGCGCCCGGTGTCCTCCTCCAGCCACTCCGGGGAGTTGAACGCGCCGTCATCGTTGGTGCCCAGGTTAACTACAACCACATCCGGTTGCCAGGCAGCAAAATCATTCACCTGATGTGCCCCAAGTGCCTCATTACGGGGACCTGTCAGCAGACCACAGACCTGCTCGTAGATGTCAGGGATATTGCCTCCAGGATTGTTGTCCCAACTGGAGAGCACGCCCCATCCGCTCTGTGAGATCACCCGGAATTCGGCCTGCACGGCCTCAGCAGTTATCGCTGTGTAGTTATGAACGCCGCTGAACCAGGCGGGAATCCAGTCCTCTTCACTTGTGGCACCAATGACGCCCTCACCTGATGTAATACTGTCACCGATGAACTCCAGCCGGTAAGGCTTCGCTTCAACAGGCAGGAAGCTGCCGTCTGTGCGGAACGCATGGAACTGGAGATAGGCGCCTGGGTCGCCGCTCATCGCCTGAACCTCTTTTACAATCCGGATATTCTTCACCCGCTCAGGATTCATTCCTCTGAATATGCAGACCCAGTGCCTTCCGGCATTCACCATCTGTCTGCTGACGGGAACGGAGTTGATCAATATACTGATCCAGGACTCGTGATGATCGTAGCCGGACTCTACTTCAAGCCACAGCTCAGAGGCCTGGAGGTTCACCTCTATCGCACTGCCCGTCCAGAATAACGTCAGAGGGCTCAGCGCTCCGGTCGTTCTGCCATGGATCTTCAGATGCTTGATCTCTGTCAAAGGCTGTATCTGTAAGTGAGAATTGCTGCTCATTCTAAGCCCTCCTGTTTGCTGGCGATCGAGAAGCTGCGTACCTTCATCCACTTCCCGCCTACCCATTCGTCAATGGTGCCCTTCCGCGTTCTAACACAGAACTTATGCGAGGTACCGCGGTCAAAGCCCGTTGCTTCATATAACAGGTCCTCGCCCTGCTGTCCCTTGAAATACACCTGCTTCAGGCCTAGTCTGTTCAATAGTTCCTGCTTCACACTGTCTGTATATTGGCGCGAGAATTCTTTTGTCATCATTGTTCCTCCTGCTTCGTTTATCAACGGTTCAACTTCCCGGATGCTTCTTAGAGAATAACGTATATGCGGCGAATTTTCACCTTTATTTTTCACCAAACTGCCCTTAAATCCGATTGATTTTGAACTCGGCCTTGTAATAAAATTAATGGATTATATAGAAAAGGATGCGCATACGCAATGCCTTACAAGGAATCACGTTCTCTACGAAAAAGGTCGATTCTGTTCTTCTCGCTGATTATGCTCGTGAAGAGTTATTTCGCCTGGTATTACCTGTTCGAGGACGGTCCGACCTGGACCACCTGGCTGAAGGAAATCCCGTTCGTGCTGCTGCTGTTCTGCCTCATCGAATGGTTCGCCACCAAGCATAAGGTCGCCATCTATCTGATCGTCAATCTGCTCATTACCGTCCTGTTCTTCTCTCTCATCGTCTATCATAATCATTTTGGAATGATTGCTACGTCCCAAGTCTTCGGTCAGGTCAAGCAGGTAGGCGCCGTCAAAAAAAGTATATTCGCCGTCGTGCATCCGCAATATATGCTTATCTTCGTAGACATCATTATCATCAGCCTGATCATGCTCAGACGCAAAAAAGCACTCGCCTGGAAGCATTCCATGTCCCGCCCCAGCAACCGCAAGGCGGTGGCTGTCCTGTTCTGCATCTCGCTTATGCTGTGCATGATGAATATTTTCCCCAACAAAGCCAGTATGAATGAGAACGTCAAGGCAGAGCAAATGGGCATTCTCAATTATGAAGCCTACGCCCTGCTGCGTGAACCCGCAGAAGAGCCTATGGACCCTGCACAGATCTCCCAGGCCGGCATCGACATGACGAAGGGCATCCAGCAGAAGGCGGATCGGGTCCTGTTCGGGGCTGCCAAGGGCAAGAATCTGATCATCCTGCAAATGGAATCTCTGCAGACCTTCCTGATCAACCTGTCGGTGGACGGAACCGAAATTACGCCTAACCTGAATAAGCTGGCTGGCGAGAGCTACTACTTCCCCCGGTTCTTTCAGCAGGTAGGCCAGGGCAATACTTCAGATGCCGAATTCATCGTCAACACTTCCTTTTATGTGCCGCCGGACGGTCCGGCCACAGATAAGTATGCTCCGAAGGTTCTGCCCAGTCTGCCGAAGCTGCTGGAGGCCCAGGGCTACGACACCGCAACTTTTCATACCAATAATGTAGAGTTCTGGAACCGCGGGGAGCTGTACAAGGCACTGGGCTTCAATCAATATTACGACAAAGCCTACTTCGGCGAAGAGGATGCGGTCTTCTACGGCTCCTCGGATGAAGTCCTGTACAGGAAGACCTCTGCGGAGCTTGCGCGGATGGATCAGCGTGAACAGCCCTTCTATGCCCATGTCATCTCAATGTCGTCGCATAATCCGTTCTCCATCCCGGAGAGCAAATACAAGATGACCTTGCCGGAGCGTTACGAGGGAACGCTGGTCGGCGACTACATCCGGGCCGAGAACTATGCGGATTATGCACTGGGCCAATTCATCGACGAGCTGAAGAGCAGCGGTGTGTGGGATAACAGCGTAGTAGTCCTCTACGGCGATCACCGGGGGCTTCCGATCTTCTCACTGAAGGATGGGGATAAAGTCCTGCTGCAGGAAATCCTGGAGCATGACTATACTGAGCGTGATCTGATTAATGTTCCGCTGATCATCTCAGCCACCGGTGTTACGACACCGGCACTGAAGGAGCAATTAGGCGGCCAGGTAGACATTCTGCCGACCGTTGCGAATCTGCTCGGGGTCCCGCTGGACTATCATATCCACTTCGGACAGGATTTGCTTAATCAGACAGCATACAACCTGCTGCCGCAGCGCTATTATCTCCCTACGGGGTCCTTCGTTAATAATGAAGAGCTGTTTCTGTCAGGCAGCGGGTTCGAGGACGGCCAGCATTATACCCTGTCCGGTGACGGAATGGATCTGCTTCAATCGACGGAGGATGAATTTACCCGGGCGCTGGAGCTGCTGCGCATGTCCGACAGTTATGTGACGCAATTGCCGGACCGCCCGGTGGAAGAGACGGAACTGAGCGAGTAAATGGACAAAGCCCGGTTCGGGAGATATCTCCTGAACCGGGCTTATTTATGCTTGAGGTGGAGTTAGGGCTGCACCAATCCCGCCTTCTAATCATACACAGATAGAAAAGAAGGGCGGGATGCGGAATGCGTAACAGTAGAAATGAAGAAGAATGGGCGATTGTGCTGGCGGCTGTCTGCGGACAGACCTATACCCAATTTGCCAATGTGGAGGGTGCGTTCGTGGTGCCGGATGGCTTCACGGCCGTGCACAGCTTCCAGGCGAAATCGATGGGCAATGTCTGGGAGCTGTTCGGCTTCATTCTGGAATCTCCGCAGGAGATCATTATAGCCTGGCGCGGAAGCATCTCCACCAATGACTGGCTCTCGAACATGAATGCCGCGCAAAAGAAATTCAAATACATTCAAGAGCCCTGCATGACCCATCGGGGCTTCACCGATATCTATGCATCCGCTCGGGATGCCATTCTCTCTGTGCTTGGTACTCTGACCCCGGAGAAGACGCTATATGTAACAGGCCATAGCCTTGGCGGGGCACTGGCCACCCTATGTGCGCTGGATGTTGCCGCCAATTCTGCCTTCACCGCTCCGCGGCTGTATACCTACGGGTCTCCGCGTGTCGGGGACCCGGATTTCTCCAAGGCCTTCAGCCGGTATGTGCGCAGCAGCTACCGCTATGCCAATCTTTTTGACATCACAACGTATGTTCCGCCAACCGTCTACAAGCTGCCTAAGCAGAAGACCAAATACTATTACACCCATGTACAGACTTTGAAATCCCTGTCCTTTCAGAATGGCAGCCCTGAGCTGAACCATGTCATCCGTAGTTATTTCGCTGTGCTGAGGTTAACCCGGCCGGACTTCACCACAGCTCTGTGCGCTGCGAACCCCGGGTTCTGTCCGGTCCCGGAGCTGGTCACTTAATCTCCGCTCTGCGGATAGACCTTGCTAGCGGTTGATCTTACGAATCTCTTCGAGCGAAATCTTCGGTGTCCGGTCAGCCGTCAATAGTCCGTTCACTTCCTGCTGGACATCCGTAATCTGAGTGTAGCAGTACCCGCAGATGTACGGGGTATCCTTGATCGCCTGTGTGATGCTGCGGAATCGTTCAATAAACGCCCCAGTGCTGCTCACCTGCTCCCCATAGCCCCACCCTTCGCCGGTGTCGAAGGCAATGCCCCCGAATTCACTGACTATGACAGGCTGACCCCGGTATTCGTATCCCTGGGCCATTGCGTATTTCCAGTTATTGAACGAGGAACTGCCGCCAAGCACACTGTCCGAATCTGCATAACGCGCAAGCAGCGCAGCACCGCTCTCCTCATAGTCATGGAGGGTAATAATATCGCTGATGGTATGCTCCCAGCCGTCATTGACGATCACTGGACGATCCGGGTCCATCGCTTTGGTCAGATGATAGATGCCCTCAGTGAATTGCTGCTGACGCTTGTTCGTGTAGACCTGCGGAATGCCCCAGGATTCATTAAAAGGCACCCAGGTGATCACCGAGGGATGATTATATTGCTGCCGGACAATCTCTGTCCACTCCTTCGTGAACTGCTCCACTGCTTCATCATTGAACTCATAGGTGGCCGCCATCTCCGACCAGACCAGCAGCCCCTTCACATCACACCAGTACAGGAAGCGCGCATCCTCAATCTTCATATGCTTGCGGACCCCGTTGTAGCCCATTGCGAGAATCGCGTCAATGTCAGCAATCAGCGCCTCCTCCGAAGGCGGGGTCAGATGGCTGTCCGGCCAATAGCCTTGGTCCAGAATCAGCTTCTGATATACTGGCGTATTGTTGAGCAGCACCTTGCCCTGTTCGATGGAGATTTTGCGGAGTCCGAAGTAAGAGTAGATCCGGTCTATTACCTGCTCCGCCTGGTACAGAACGAACTCTACCTCGTACAGCACCGGTGCGGCAGGCGACCAGGACTGGAGCTTCCATGGCCCGTTCGCTTCATGCGTCAGCTCGACATCCAGCTGTAGTGAGGCCCGGTCTGCCTGCAGCGAGACCTGCTTGAAGGTCTTCTCCCCGGTGCTGATCCGCGTCTCCAACCGGAGATCAAGGCTCGCTCCATGGGTATTGTATTCAAAATGTACCGAGCGGTTATCGAGATCCGGGGTGATTTTGACAGACTTAAGATACGAAGGGGATACATACTCCAGCCACACACTTTGCCAGATTCCCGTGGTCTGCACATAGAAGCACTCGAAATTCTCATCCACCCAGCGCTGCTTGCCCCGTGGTTGTGTACAGCTCTGGCTATCCTCTGCCTTGACCGTCAGACGGTTCACTGCTCCGGCTCCCGTGTTGAGATCATCGGTAATATCCAGTGTAAAAGCCGCGTACCCGCCTTGGTGGCCCCCGGCATAGCTGCCGTTCACCCACACCTTTGCGATATAATCCACCGCCTGGAAATTCAGCAGCACCCGCTTGTTGCCCAAGCTGTCAGGTAGTTGTACCTCCCGCTCATACCACACATACGGATGGAACACAGTCTCGCCGATTCCGCTCGCCTCCGTTTCGTACGTGAACGGAACCTGAATCTTCAGCTCGCCGTGCAGCTCCTCATGCCATCTCTCCTGTTCCCCCGTGTTGTCATCGTCATACCGGAAATCCCATTCCCCATTCAGACTCTGCCAGGCGTCACGTACGAACTGCGGCCGCGGATAATCCTTGATATAATGCCGGGTTGTCATGGAAATGCGCACGCTCCTTATAAACAATAATTTTGTTTTAATACAATAATTATGTATCGATTATTGCAGAATCCGCCGAAATGTCAATGCACAATGCTTATCAGAACAAAATGCCTGCGCCATCGCCAATTTCTAATCAAAAACGAAAAAGAACCCACCGGAAGCAGCAGGTTCTTCACAATAAGCCCAATTCGTGTTCCCGTTAGGCCTTCACACTATAAAAAATCTTCATCACCAGGTCCTGCTCATGGTCGCCGAACTTCTTGCCGAACAAGTTCATTCCGCCCTTGTACCTGGCATCCTCCTTCACGCCCAGCCGCAGATCCACGTGGTTCTGGCCTGTGAGCTGCAGTTGCTCCAGATTAACAGCGGATAGCTCCTGATGGTCGATCGTGCTGCGGATGTTGTCTACGCTCCAGGTCTTGAGTGCGCCGAACTGGGTACCCGTATCGATCCACCACGAGGGATTCAGCTTCCCGCGTCTGCCGCCGAAGTCACCGGGCGAGGTCCAGGTCCCCACCTCCACCTGGTTAATCCACAGTGTGATATCCGAAGGCCACTCATTCTCGTAATTCGGTGCCTCCGAGCAGATCTCCATGGAGAACTGAATCCGGTGAAGCACCGCTCCTTGCGGAATCTCCAGCGGATAGCGGTATTCGAGATAACCTTTGCGCAGCCAGAGTAATTGGGCTTGCACTCTGTCCGGATGAAAAAATCCCGCCGGTGAATCCTCCGTAATAATCGGTCCGTTCTCACTGACCATCCCGCAGGTAGGTGCCACTTCACAGGCTGTGAAATTGCCGATCGGCATGGATATCTCATAGCAATATTCGCCTTGATCGGCTTGCAGGCGGCGCTGCGGGGCATTGATGATGATCTTGATATCATCATAGATCCGGCTGCAGACCTTCATCGCACCGCGTGAAGCAGGCAGCAGCTCAGTCACGATTAGCCCGGCCTGCTCCAGCACCTTCACATTGGAGGCCGCTGTCGATACCGGGATCTCAAGCGCCTCCGCCAGCTCCGCCACATTCATTCTCCGGGTGTTGAGCAGCGCAAGCATTCTTAACCTAAGCTCCGTAGACAATGCATGTGTCACCTTCACCAGCTCATCCGCATGTTCCATGGATAGTTCCAGTATCTCGCTCACCCCCTTTAACTGTCCGTAATTACATATCCTGCAATCCTGCACTAATTGCAACATTCCCCGGATCGAACACCCGCTAACCCGAGAATATTGCATAAAATGCAGCAATTCCTTCGCATAAGGCAGCTATTCCGGACAATTCCTGCAATCTGTGCAACAATTCTCCCAACGGTGCCGCTGCTGAGATATCAAAGTTGTAAAACTTACAACATTATAGTCGCAAAAGTCATTATGTAGGTGACCGCTCACCTTTGACAGGAACGTAGGACGTCTGTCCAGCTTAGTTATCCAGCATCACAATCTGATCACCGAGCCGGACCTCTCCCGGAGTGATGACGGAAGCATAGACGCCGAACTGCTGCTTCAGCTCTTTGTAGACTTGCTTAAGCAGGGAGCTGTCCCGTTCGAGGGTATCCGGGTTCGTGGTAATCATCACGCAGCGCTCACAATAGCTATCCACTTGCAGCACTGTACTGCCTATCGACAGACGGCGGCCGAGCCACTCTTCCTCCCCGAGCGAGTCCTCAGTCACTTCCACGAGGAAGTTGCCCCGGAAGCGGCGCTGATCGACCGGCTTGCCCCACAGGGCTTCCAGCTTCTTCAGGCTCTTATCCGTCACCAGCAGAATACTCGCTCCATCTACCGATAACAGCTCCGGGTGCTTCTCTTCCGGGTGTGGTGCCATGAACTCAGACATGGTAATTTCTGTGGAAGTCAGACTTTGAATTTCATCCAGCAGCTCCTGATTCCAGCCGAATACCCGGCCATCTGCAGCCGTCACGCGAATATCTTCCCCCGTATATTCAGCCTTATAGGACATCATTTTGGGAATCTTCCGGGCAGTGATATACTGCGACCAGTCTTTTTTGGTCATATCATAAAAGGAACAATACCGGTCCCCCTCCACTCCGTAAGTTACAACCTTACAGGACTCCAGCGCCTCCCCCGCAAAGGATTTCACCGGATAACGGTTAATCGATTTAATCTCCCCAACTGTAACTGACACGCCCCCACCTCTTCTGTCTATAATCTGATAGTCTGCTACTTTTGTTTGCTCCAATAGTAAAGGGTCCTTTTCTCGGTGTCGTATTTGTTGAACAGCTGCATCTCTACATTGATAATTTCGCCCTCAGTCGTCTTGGCCCGAATGTCGAGAATAGACTGCTTATCCCGAGGAGAGTCCTTGTCGGTGTAAGGATTCAGTAGAAAGCTTCAGCCAGTCCAGCCTCCAATTCAGTCTTATTATACCATTATCGCTGCCTGTTTTGCGTAAGGCAAGAGCCGGACAGCAAAATAGAAAAGGACAGCCCGAAGGCCATCCTCATCGTTGCATATAATTACAGTGACTCCCGGATCACCCGCTTGTAATACAGGACCGACAGGAGGCCGAAGATCGAATACAGCACGGTATATAGTCCCATCACTACGAACATCGGGGTCAGCATCTCGGTTCCAAACAGGAACCAGCCGGATTTTACCGCAAAATAACTGTGGCACAGGCCGACAATCAGCGGTATACCGAAATTGAACAGCTGCTTGAACTGGATGCCGCGCAGAAGATCTCCTTGAGTGAAGCCCAGCTTGCGCAGGATCGTATATCCTTCCCGCTCCTCCTCGCCTTCATCCATCTGCTTGAAATAGAGAATACAGCCGGAGGTAATCAGGAACGTCAGGCCCAAGAAGCCGACAATGAACATAATGAGGCCCATATTGGTCCGCTGGTTGAACTCAAACTCATATTGTGAGAAGCTTTGCAGCTCTGGCTTTTGCTGCTTATACATCTCATACGCCTGCTTGGCCTGCGAAGATCCCGTAAGATTGATACCGTAGTAGATTCCTCCGCCTTTCACTCTTTTTTGCTCATCCGGGTCTTTATGCTGGAGTAATTCCTGGAAGACAGAATCATCCACCACGAACACCCCCAAGACTCCCCCGCCAAAATAGAACGGCAGCACAGTCTCCTCTGATAAACCCGCGAGCTGCTGCTTCATCACACCATCCTTGGTGGAGAAATAGAGCTCCCCCTCCTTCTTGAGCCTCAGCATAGTTTGCTTTGTAGTCGTATACCCTTTAATCTCTACCTCGCCCGGCTGCAAATCCATGTCCTTCAGACTGCTGTCACTGATCACAGTTGCTGAGAGAATGGTTTCATTACCCGGGGTATTTCTAGTATCCAAAACATTCTTAAGATCGACTTCTACCTGGACCGTTGGAATTTCCAGAGTAGCATACCCAATGCCAGCCTGATCCAGCACCTTCCGGAATGCCGTCTCATCCGCCTTCTGCAGAAAACCGTAATCATGCGGTGAACTCTCTCTGGCAGAGGCCCCCACCGAATAATAAGAGATATAGCTTAGGGAGAGCAGGCCGATGGCCAGCGCAGATACTGTAGTGATGACCGTCAGCAGCAGGGCGTTCGATTTCATTCGGAACATAATGGAAGAGAGCGATAATACCTCCCGAATGGACAGGTAGCCTTTTTTGCTGCGGCGGATGAGATTGAAGAGGAAGCTGACCGAGCCTTTGTAGAACAGATAGGTTCCGATAATCACCAGTGTGAGGATGGCAATCATCGCATACATCAATCCGTTCATGCCCGTGAATTTGCCGCTGAACAGCTCACCGGAGATATAATATCCCCCGAAAATACTGCCGATTCCAAGGACGCCGATCACAACCTCCCACAGCGACATTCGCTGAATACGTGTCTGGGAAGTGGCCGTTGCCTTGAACAGCGACAGAATGCTCTGGGCACGGATGAAGGTGTAATTCATGATCATAATCAGTACGTACACGGCGGCAAACACCAGCACCGTCCGCTGCAAGGCCTCGGGTGAGAAGTGAAGAGCTGCCAGCTGGTCAACCTCCAGGATTTTGAACAGAATCATCAGGATCAGCCTTGACATCACGAACCCTGCGCCGATTCCAGCGAACATCGACCCGAAATACAGAATCAGATTCTCCGCACTCAGCAGCACGAAGATTCGGCTCTTGGTCAGTCCGATCAGCTGGAACAGCCCGATCTCCTTACTTCGGCGCTTGATGAAGATCGTGTTCGCATAGAGCAGGAAGATGGCTACAATCGCAACCAGCAGGACGGAGGATGCGCCGATGGCAGCCCCGCCTTTGACGGAGCCTTTGACCTCATCCATAGAAGGATCGAACTGAAGAGTCACGAAGGAGAAGTACAGGGCCACACTGAAAATAAGGGCGAAGACGTAGAGATAATAGTTCTTAACATTCTTTTTAAGGTTCCGCAGGATAATATAATTCAGACTCATTGCGCGACACCACCAAGTACGCCCTGCGTGCTGATAATATCACCCAAAAAGGATTGCCGCGATTCCTCCCCCTTGTTCAGCTGAGTGTAGATTTGCCCGTCCCGGATGAAGACCACGCGGCTGCAGTAGCTTGCGGCAACGGCATCATGCGTAACCATGACAATGGTAGCTTCACGCTTGCTGTTCATGGCGGCCAGCTTGTTCAGCAGATCGGACGCAGATTTGGAATCCAGGGCTCCTGTAGGCTCATCGGCAAAAATAATGCTCGGATCATGCACGAACGCCCGCGCCGCCGACGTACGCTGCTTCTGCCCGCCGGAGATTTCCGCCGGATATTTGTCCTTCAGCTCATGGATTCCCAGCTCACCGGCCACTTGGTCGAATTTCTGATGCGCCTCCTTCTTGGAGATGCCTGTAATCGACAGCGGCAGCATGATATTCTCCTTGACCGTCAAGGTGTCGAGCAGATTATAATCCTGGAAAATAAACCCGAGATGATGCTTGCGGAACTCGGCGAGCTGCTTCTCCTTCATCCCCGTGAATTCCTTGCCCTCGATTTCGATCGTGCCTTTGCTTACCCGGTCAATCGAGGAGAGAACGTTCAGCAGCGTCGTTTTGCCTGAACCCGAGGGTCCCATGATTCCTACGAACTCACCCTTGTCCACCTGAAGATCAATGCCCCTCAGAACTTCCTGTTTATTGAATTTGTTGCCATAGGTTTTATAGATTTTGTTAGCCTGCATAATAAGCATCTGTTCCCCACTCCTTTTCTATATTTCTATCATAAGCGGGTGGATGATCATTTTCCTGCGCTTCGCCGAACAAACGGAATAGGCATGTGACACTATTGTCACATGCCTGTCAGGCGCTGAAAGTCATTTTCCCTTGGAAAGGTCAGCGTAAATACACTCCCCTGCCCAAGCACGGAAGCAGCGTGAAGTCTGATCAGCAGCGGCTCCGCAACCTGCCGGGTCAGGTACAGCCCCATGCCGGTAGCTGCCCCCTCCTGGCGGAAGCGCGATGAGGTGAAGCCCTTATCGTAGATCCGCGGCAGATCCCTGGGATCAATCCCCTGGCCGCTGTCTTCAATCATAAGCACAACATGGCCGCCCTCTTCACGGCTCCGGATGACGATATCGGAGGCTTCGCTGTATTTCACAGCATTGGTCAAGAGCTGCCGAAGCATGAAGGCCAGCCATTTGCCGTCTGTCAGTACCGTTTCAGCTTCAAGCTCCATGTCGAACCCGATGCGTTTGGAGATGCACCAGGATTTCAGTGCCCGGATCTCTTTATTAAGAATAGGAGCAAGACCGACCTTCTCAATGAACAGATCATTACGGATGAAGGGAATGCGCTTCTGATGCAGCTGCTGGTCAAGCAGATGGTGGATGCGCAGCCATTCGTACATCATCTGTCTCCGCAGAGTCTCATCCGGCAGGCGTTCTATCATGAGCTGCATAGCAGTCAGCGGAGTCTTGACCTCATGTATCCAGCCGAGCAGCTCGTCCTTCTCCGATTCCAGCAGCTGGACATTCATGGAGGATTCACGCTTGTAGCGGTCCGTCTGGGCGCTTACCGCCTCATGGACCAGCCGCTCCATCGGACTACCCGGCTCGAGGACCGCCTGCAGCTCATAGATCTGATCCCAAGAGGCAAGGCTCTTATAGAACCGGGTCTCACGGGAATAGCGCAGGAAAACGAAGGCCAGACAGAGCAGCGTATTCAGGAGTACAATGTACAGGATCGGCAGCAGCGGGATGGCAGAGTCAATGTAGGCTACGAACATAATAATCAGCTGGAAGGCGGCCAGCAGGAGCAGCCAGCTCCGCTTCTCGCTCAGATATTTCCTTATCATTGTTCCGCCTCTTCTGTCGCCATATACCCTTGACCGACCTTGGTCTCAATATAGGCATCCAGGCCGAGCGGCTCCAGCTTTTTGCGCAGCCGGTTCACATTCACAGTCAGCGTATTATCGCTGACAAAATGCTCATTGTCCCACAGGCTGGTGATGATCTCCTCACGCTCTACAATGGTGTTTTTGCGCTCCAGCAGGATTTTGAGAATCAGCATCTCATTCTTCGTGAGCAGCGCCGCTCCTCCGCTCCCCGTGACTGTATTCTTGACGAATTCAATCGCTGCTCCGCGCCAGGTCTTCAGCTCTGTGCCTTCCATGCTGTAATTATAGACCCGGCGCAGAATGGCCTGAATCTTAGCAATCAGCACTTCGAAATGGAAGGGCTTCTGAATGAAATCATCGGCACCCAGCTGCATGGACATCACCATATCGCTCGGATGGTCCCGGGAAGAGAGGAAAATAATCGGCACCTTGGAGTGGCTGCGCAGAATCCGGCACCAGTGGAAGCCATCGAAGCGCGGCAGCTGGATATCAATCACCACCAGGTCGGGCTTCACCTCAGAGAACTCCTGCAGGACCTTACCGAAGTCCGTAACCCCGTACACCTCATACGACCATTGGGCCAGACGCTCCCGGATCTCCCCGAACAGCGTAATATCGTCTTCAATCAGCATAATTTTGAACACAAAGGACTCTCCCTCAGCAGGTATTTCGTTAATCCGCATATTCCCTTCATTCTACCTCAAATCACGATCTGTTCATAGAAAAGGCCGCATTCTCCGCAACGGATGACTCAATATGTACGTAGTTTATTAAAGGACTATCGATCTCCAGAGGAAATAACACTAACTAAGGAGCTGATTATCATCGAAATATTTAACGGAGTTTTCACCATACTGATGGGATTGTTACTGAATGCAGGAGGTTTATTTGTTCGTAGAAATCCCGACGCCTTCTGGCGGATGAATGAAGGCTGGAAGATGAAGGGGGATGCCGAACCGAGCGAGGCCTATCTTAGCTCCAGACGCTTCACCGGAGCCGTACTCTTGTGGATTGGATCATTTTTTATCATCATGGGGATCTTGCTTTTGCTCTAATGGGATGACCATTTCAAGTAGTTCAAGCTGCAATAATGTACTATAGTCCTTGTCACGCCGGGTGTATATTCTGGTAACTCTAGCATAACTATTTCCGGTCTCCTCCATTAAAATTCTTCCAAAAGCCGCAATTCAGCGGTCGAACTGGCTCATCAAAGTCCTGTTTAGGGCTTCCGGTGAGGCAGTTATTTGGCGTTCCACCCGTAAACTGAAAGGCTCACCATCCATACAATTCTCATCCGAACATAATTCCTACTTTACAAACTCCTGTTTTTAGCTTATTTTAACATTAAGTAAATATTAAATGTTGATCATTAATAATTAATATTCAATTTTTATAACAAAGAGTTTAAACAGGAGGAACAAATGAACTATTCTTTGCAAGAGACACTGATGAAAAATATCCGTTTTGCGTATAACGAGGCTATTGAGTTTATTGTTTCCATGGGAATGTTGGCCTGTGAGGATCAGCTGGCAGATCTGGCAGCGGAATATAAAATCGAAATTGATGAGCTGCTGGGGACCTATTTTGAAGATGCCCGAAAGTTATTGTCACCTCATTTCACTCGTGAGCTGATGTTTTTTTTCCGTCACAACTTTTTTCACAATGCACTGGATTTCCCGTTATTTGAATCCGCCTGTTCCTATCCAGAAGCGCAGACTGCCGAAGAATGGATCAACAGACTAGCGGACAGCCCTGCTGAGCACATCGTTTCAGAGATGGTCTATGGTGTCTACCACGATAATATGGAGGCATTGTTGAAGGGCAACGATTGGGAGGTGATCAAAAGGGATCTCAATAAGCTCTTGGAACTTGCTTCCGACACGCAACCTCAGCCTGAAGTGATAGAAGCCCATGGTCCGCTGCTTGAATGTCTTGCTCGTCCGCAAGAAACCAAGCTGCGTTACATACAGCTTCTGCGTCAATTCCATCAGGATGTTTTCATTCACTGGAAGGACCGGATTCAAGCAATCTCTGAACAGGCCTCACTTCGTTATGAGGCCCAGTTCCGTAGTAATCCGGAGGTTTTTATTCGTGAACTTCATAAGAATGAGCCTGCACTCTTTGACTTCCCTGCTACCTTCCATGTCAGCTTTGTTTCACAGGTGAACAACAGCTTCTACAATTTCCATACGGAAACCGGGCTGATAGGCTGGGTCATCTTCGGCGTACACAATGACCGCGTATACGGACCCGTTGCCGACCGGGAGAAGACAGAGCTGTTCCTCAAAGCCTTCTCGGATAAACGGCGCCTGGATCTCCTGCTTCTACTCAAACAGCGGCCGCACTATGGTAAGGAAATTGCGACTGCGCTCGGTATCACACCTGCTGCTGTGAATTATCATGCCAACTTCCTGTTTTTCCTGGATCTTCTAGACATCGAACGGGTGGATCACCGCCTGTATTATGTGCTCAGAACCGATACTTTGCGCAATCTGCTTGCCTTAACAACAAAAGTCATGCTGGACTAAGACTCAATTATTAACTGGAGGGGTTCCCCTTGAATCGGACCACTAATACCGGAGCAGTACCACTAGATAAACAGCCCGCCGCTGCCCAGAATATCTTTATCCGTTTGCTGAAGCTAGGCAAACCTTATACTGGCTGGTATATCATCCTTTGTTTTTTTGCAGCCATCACCTCACTTACAAGCGTAGGTATTGCTGAAATTCTACGGCGTATTATTAATGCGGCTACACACCATGACACTTCCGGTCTTGCAGCCGCGATGACTTTTGCCGTTGTCATTATAGTTATCGATGCTGGAGTCCACTTTCTGAATACCTATCTCTCAGGACTGCTGGAGATCAAATCCACCTCCAGGCTTCAGGTCTCCCTGCTGACAAGATTAATGAACATTCAGATGAAAGAGCTAGACCGTTATCATTCCGCCGATCTGATCAGCCGGATGAACGATTCTGCGCCAGCCGCCCAGCAAGGAATTAACAGGAAGACCATCGAGCTGATCAGCAATCTATTGCAAATCGCATTTCTGCTGACTTATCTTCTGTCTCTGCAGTTTGTTCTAACCCTAGGTACTATACTTATCTGTTCGCTAGTCCCGCTGGTCATGCTCCCCTTTACCTCCAGGCTTCGCAGGATGAATGAGCAGCGCCAGAGTATTGAGAGTGAACAACAGGCATTCGTTCAAGATTCGATACAGGGCGCAGAGGTCGTGCGTGCTTTCTCCCTTGCTTCCCGCCTGCTAGGGCAGTTCAACCATAGAGTCCGTCAGTTTAACACTGTTCATTTGTCAGTATCACGGGTTGAAGCCGTAGGATACAATATGCCTCTGGCTGTTACCCTCGGCGGATTGCTCTATGTTCTATCTTATGGTGGCTATCTGGTAGTCGGAGGCCGGCTTGATGTAGGGGCCGTTGCCGCTTTTCTTATCTGTTTTGAGCAAATTTCTAACCCGATATCCAAGCTTGCCAATCTATGGACTGAATTACAAGCTTCACTGGCACAAGGTAAACGTTTATTTGAGATTATGGATCTGCCCTTGGAAGGCGAGAGCCCGGCTAATACAGACGCTGCAGAACAGCACTCTGAAGCATGGACTGAAGATAATCAGCCTGTAGCCGGTCAGCTGCCCCTTATATTCCGTAATATCACCTTCGGGTACGGACAACACAACGTATTAGCCGGCATCCATCTGCGGATTGAGCCCGGAAAGGTAACTGCCTTTGCAGGTGCGAGCGGCAGCGGCAAAAGCACCATTCTTCAGCTAATGCTTGCAGCTTATGTGCCTGATGGAGGGAGCATTCATCATGGCGGCATGCCTTTACATACGATTCCACCGCATAGCTGGCGCAGACATATCGCCTACGTATCCCAGGAGCCTTATCTATTCTCCGGTACGCTATACGAGAATATTGCCTGGGGACGACCCGGGGCATCCCGTGAAGAAGTTATATCCGCTGCCAATAATGCGGGTATTCACGAGTTCATTATGGGAACTCCCCTGCAATATGAGACGATTATCGGTGAAAGGGGGCTTACTTTATCAGGAGGTGAACGTCAGCGGCTATCCATTGCCCGGGCCTTCGTCCGCGAACCGGGGCTGTTGCTGCTTGATGAGCCTACTGCTGCCCTTGACAGCCATAATGAGGAGGTTGTTCAGCAGGCTTTGCAGGTGCTGATGATGAACCGGACCACGGTGGTGATTGCTCACCGGCTGTCAACCATCAGGCATGCGGATCATATTTACTTCATGGAAGCAGGAGCGATTGCTGAACAAGGGACACATGGAGAACTGATGGCCATGCAGGGCAAGTACCACGCTATGGCCCAGGCAGGTGTCCAGACAGAGGCAATTGCCGGAGGAGGATTACAAAATGAATGCTAATTTATCTTCAACTGGGCAAATCCGGCTTCGGGAAGCGCTCAAGCGGCTACTCCCTTATATCAAGCCATACCGGCTCGGATTTCTGACAGCTGTAGTATTGCTCACAGCCAAGCTTGCTCTGGATGTAGGGTTTGCAACGATTCAGCAGGTTTTCATTGATACTATTAACAATACCGATATGCAGTCCTTGACAAGGATAACCGTCATTTGTTCTCTGGCTTGTCTAGTGACTATCATCTGTCTTATGCTGCAGCATTACCTCCGCTTCACCGTTCACAGCCGTATGTCCTGGGATTTCCGGGCAAAGCTCTTTGACACCAGTCACCGGCTGCCCTATAGCCAGCTGCAAGCTATGCACTCCGGCGATCTGACCTCGCGTAATACTAAGGATGCGGGAACAGCCATGGGAATGATCAGTAGTCTGGTTTACGATCTGGGTTATAATCTATTGCTCTGCTTGGTAGCATTTCTGTATTTAGCCAGTATGGATGTATGGCTCGCACTGCTTGCCCTTGGCACGGGACCCGTGGTCTTTCTGTCAGGACGTTTCTTTGACCGCAGACTACGCAAGCTGTTCACGCAGATCTATGCCCAGGAAGCTCTGTTACGGGGAATTCTTCAGGAGACTACCCAAGGGATGAAGGTCGTCCGTTCATTTTCACTGGAGAATATGCTGCTGAGCAGGTATGCCACTGAACGCAGAAAGCTGAACCAGCTTCAAAAGCAAAGAACCTTGCTGAATGCCCTGCTCTGGCATTCTTCCGCTTTCATCAACAACGCTGTAATGATCGGCTGTGCTGTACTTATTGCAAGATCAGCGATGCGGGGAGAGACCACGGCAGGTGAAGTGCTTGCCTTCATCCTCCTGATGGGACGAGTTCAATGGCCGTTCGTCGAAATGTCGCAGACCTGGGGCGGGGTACAGGAATCACTCGGAGCAGCTGATCGTGTATTTGAAGTTCTTGATGCTGCTTTGGAAGGAGAAGTCTCTACATATAGTGAATGCTTCTCTTCCCCTGAAGCAGTTGCCGGTGCCGAGGACAATGTATTAAATATACAAGGGCTGTGCTATAGCTTCGCTGGGCCTCAGTCCAAGGAGAAGACCGGCTTATCTGAGATTAATCTCCAGCTACAGCATGGCGAGACCGTCGCTGTTGTCGGACCCAGCGGCTCGGGTAAAACAACGCTGGTGCGATTATGCTGCGGACTGTACGAACCGCAAGCCGGCAGTATTAGCGTGTGCGGTAATGACATAAACGGTCAGCTGGAAGAGGCCCGACGGATGATCTCCTATGTGCCGCAGAACCCCTGCTTATTCTCCGGCAGTATCCGGGAGAATATTGCATTCAGCGCAGCTGAGGCAAGTGACGGGGAGATACGAGAAGCCGCCCGGTTGGCAGGTGCAGATGAATTTATCATGCGCCTGCCGGAAGGCTATGACACAATGATTGGTGAACATGGCTCCTCCTTATCCGGTGGTCAAAGGCAACGCCTGGCTATCGCCAGAGCATTCCTGCGTAATGCACCGCTCCTGCTGCTGGATGAAGCTACATCAGCACTTGATAATGAGTCCGAACGGCTGGTGCAGCAATCACTCGAACGGCTAATGACAGACAGAACCACCCTCGTGATAGCCCACAGACTGTCAACGGTACGGGATGCCTCACGGATTATAGTTCTTGACCAGGGGACAATCGCCGAGGAAGGGACTCATGATGAACTTCTGGAGCGAAACGGACTCTATGCTGAACTCTACCATCTACAATTCAGCTCTTTAGAGGCTGGAACCATGGGTTCGGCACTACTAACGGAATCGCTTACTGCAGGATGACTTGGAGTCTATCGACATTCCTCCTTCGGAAATTTATCTATTTACCGGGGGCACAATTGTCCCGCTCCCCCGGACATCTGTAATAACCTTGGTTGCGATTATTTTCCCGGCCTGATCCAGTCCTTCGATCTCGAACGGAACGCCCGCCGTCGCCGGTTGAAAAGCGAACCAGATCATCCGGCCGGAAGCCGCTGTAATCAGCTTCGCTTCGGATTTGTCCGTCCCGGCTTCCTTCTGCTGAACAACGATCTGCTTAATGGCTGGGTCCAGCACCTCTCCGAATACCATAGGAAACGGCGTGGAGACCTGCTCTATTTCAGGCACCCTCATATAATTCATAGCCGCTGGCGAAGGAGCTTCGCCCTGTCCATACCCTGCTCCCCAGACCCATTTCCATCCAAGCCAGGTTTTGCGGACATACTCTACCTGAAGATCGCCGCCTTCTTGCTGGCCTGACCGGGTAAGGAACACAAGCTCTCCCCTGCCGACAGTCTCCTCATGTACCACCGTCATGGAATCCGACTCACGGAACAACCGCACCGCTTCCTCCGGACTGCCGCCAAGCGGAATCTGGAGGGTCTGCTTCAGCCCTAAGGATTGCGACATCCGCCGGTCAGACCAGCCGCCTGGTTTTTCATACATATATAATAAGATATAGAGTACCGCTACCGAAGCAAGAATTACTCCGGCTGCTATCCCCCATCTACGGGTAGTTTTCATCTCTTTATACATCCCCAATCCCAAGTGTTTACGCTTACAAAGGCTTCCATCTAACTATAGAATATTTCCGGTCAGATTACAAAATTACCCCTGCAGCAAGCTGTAAACATATATTTATTCATCAAGTGGAAACGGCTTTGCCGTCCCTTTAAAGGACGGTACCGTTTCGGCGAGAAATAGAAGGATAATGTATAGCTTGAAACATATACATTCTTATATTTGCAAAAAGCCAGCAGACCAGGCTCCAAGTGGGCCTTCATCTGCTGGCTTATGTCATTCACATTTATGCTATGAATGATATTATTTAACTTCAGTAGCTCCGGTTACTTTACCTTCAAGTACAGCCGTTGCCTTTACTTCTTCGCTGGAGAAATACAGGTTGCCGTCGATAGTAGCATCCTTGTACACGTTGAAGCCGTTAGCTTCTACGTAGACATCACCTTTGATCGTACCGCCTTGAACGCGGAAGTTCTCGCTCTGTACAGTTACTTTCGGTGCTGTAAGAGTGTAAGTAGCTGTAACTTTGTGGTCTGCATCCTGTGCGTACAGGGCCAGCTTACGGTAGATTGGCTTTGCTGTATCGTTCTTGTCGTGGAATTCGCCTGCTACCACTACATCCTTGTCCACAGTCAGATCATTCAGAATAGCAACGATCCAGGTTCCCTTGTCGCTTACTGCACTAATGAAAGCATCTGCCTGGTTCACGATTGAAGCGGAGGTAACTGCATCTGTCTGCTCTGTTGCTGGTGCAGTTGTTGCTGCTGCCCCTTTGTCTGCATTGTTTTTATCCGATCCACAACCCGACAACAAAGCTACCGATACGCCTGCTACTACTAATACTTTAAATAATTTCATTTTAATTCCCCCTGTTTCTTTAAGTTAATCTTATTATATATTAAAATTTTATGAATACAACGTGATAATTTTCACGAAATTGTGTCTTTTTTCACAAACATTCATATTTACTCTTTCAAAGTATCCTCCCACTCCTCTCTAAGCAGCCCCATCCGGATAGAATCATAGAATATTCCGTTATAATATCGGCATTTTCTCAGCCTGGCCTCCATTGTCATACCCAGCTTCATTCCTGCTTTCATCATGCGCTCATTCCCGGACCAGGTGGTATAGCCGACACGGACGAGCGGAAGGGTAGTGAATAAATGGCTGATCCACAGCTTGAGCGCTCTAGTCCCGTAACCGCTGCTCCAAAAAGCAGGATCATAGATGTCAATCCCCATCTCCAGCCAGTATGACGGCTCATGCTCCCAGTAGTAGCTGACGTCGCCTATAATAACACCCTCTACTTCTATAACCCAATTGTTCCCACATCCAATAATTTCGGCTCGCTTCCCGTAATACGTCTCCCATGTAACCCGCTTATGTTCATAATAAGGCGCATCCCATTTCTTCCATTCCGGCGCTTCCTCTTTATAAGCGAGCTCCCACAGCCTGGGCAGATCCCCTTCAGCTATTGGACGTATCCGCAATTCATGATCCTGAACCATAAATCTCCTCCGCTCCTGTATGCCTGACGTACTTCTTATAATAACTGACTATGGCAAGCCGCGGCTGGTAATAAATGTGTATAAACAAATTGGACTTCCCGGCGTCAGATTGAGATAATACAGGGGAATTCATCAAAGGTGGTGTACGCAGATGCCAGCAACCTGGACATTTCATGCAAGCAGAATCAGAGGATCCCTTACTGTTAACTAATCATCTACAGGGGGAATGAACAATGAGAATGTCTGACCGGTTAATAAAACAATATTTGAAGCACGTATACTGGATTTGCGGCGGACCTTGCGGGGGGAAAAGTACTATGGCCGGGCTAATCTCCACTAAGCGGGGAATGAACTACTATTCATCTGATGATCATGCGTTTGAATATAAGCAACTCGCTAATCCGCAGGACCATCCGGCCATTCTAAGGTATTTCGTCAATTGGGAATGGTATTTCCTCGGGCAAGGCAATGACAGGAATCAATGGCTGGTCTCGGCAGCGGAAGAAAGTGTAGAGTTCATCCTGCTGGAGCTGCTACAGATGGGCAACAGCAAGCCTATAATCATTGATACAGATATTGCTCCAGAGTTTCTTCGGGGGATTGCCGATGATAACCGGATCGTATACTTATATGCAGAGGATGAACTCATCCACAGGGATTATTTCAACCGTGATCATGTGCGGGGAATGCTGGATCTCTTCCCGGCCCTCTCAGACCCGGAACGCGCTAAGCGCGAGACTATGGATGGAATTATTGCGAATAGCCGCAAATCTTTACAGCAAGCACGACAGCAGCATGTCCAGTATTATATACGAAATGCCCAGACCACTACCGAAGAGATGCTTGCCAGAATTGAGACACATTTCGGTTTAGAACAGTAGAGGGAGTTGGGGGCGGCCTAACTGCACTTTGTAACTCCATTCGTGGTAAACCGGACGTCTGAGTTGTACCAATTACACTTAAAGCTCCAACATGTCCCACATAATCTTTCGGCGCACGGCCACCATTCTCTCGGTGGTCGTGCCTATATATGTATATGCAGAAAGGATAACCCCAATGAACCTGTCCACCCTATCCGCCTCACTTGCACCCCTGAATCTTCGCAGCTGTCTGATTCAGCAGCAAGGCAGGCTGATCTTCGAGCATTATAGAGATCAGCGCACAGCCTCCGAGCTGGCCAAGATCAACTCCTGCACCAAGAGCATCCTCTCCGCGCTGATCTGCATCGCCATAGACCAGGGGCTGCTGCCCGGCCCTTCGGCCCCGCTAAGCGGCTTTTTCCCGCAGGTTCTTCGCGATAAGGACGCACGGAAGCAGGACATTACGCTCGAGCAGCTGCTGACCATGTCCGCAGGCTTTCGCTGGACGGAGTTCGGCGGGGCCAACTCCTTCCCGAAGATGACCCGTACCCCGCATTGGGTGAATTATGTGCTGGAGCAGCCGCTTGCGGATGAGCCGGGCACCCGGATGGAATACAATTCTGGAATCTCGCAGTTACTGTCTTCGATTCTGGTACAAGCCACAGGACAGAGCACAGCCAGCTATGCCGAACAGGTTCTCTTCGGACCGCTCGGTATCCGGGACTATGACTGGGAATCGGACCCCCAGGGCATCCATACCGGCGGCTTCGGGCTGAAGCTGCGTCCGGCAGACCTGCTAAATTTTGGACAGCTCTATTTGCAGCAGGGAGTATGGAAGAATTCGCAGATCATCTCCGGCAGTTGGGCCGTACGTTCGGTACAGCCAGTCATGCACACGGAACCTCCCCGTCACGGGGGATACGGCTGGCACTGGTGGACAGATGCCCTGTCCCGCAGCACAGCAGCCGGAGAATTCAGTCTGGTAGACTACTATTACGCCCGCGGGTACGCCGGACAATTCATATATGTAGTGCCGGAGCTTCAGCTTATCGCTGTGCTGACCCAGGATAACAAGCGCGGGAAGAATAATCCTCCAGCGGATGTGTTCCGTGACTATATCGTGCCTTTATTGGGGTCTACTTAAGCCTGCTCCTGAGCTTGCTGGCAGCATACCATAATAGCGGACACAGCAGGTTGAAGAAGAATACATTGAGATACCAGACATCATTTAACTCAGCAATTACCGAGGGATTATCCCAGATATTCATCGCCAAGGGAATGGTGACCAAGGCCAGCGGAATCAGCAGTCCCTTGTATTGCTTAATTCCGAATAACTCAGCACAGCCATAGGCAGCGATGAAGAGGGTAAGAATCAGCCGGTAAAAAATAACGATGAACCAGATGACCGTGACTATGGTCTCAATCCGCTCGTAGAATCCGCCTATCGTTACTGTCTTGGCCGCAAACTGGCTGACATAAGGCATGTTCGGCGGCAGGCTTTCGCCCAGCACCGCAATAATCAGCACCGTCAGCAGGAGCAGGGCGATACTGGTAATCCAGGTGCTGTGGACGAGCGCTTTTCGATAAGAAGCTTTGTCCTTGATGAAGGAAACCAGGAACAGGCTTAAGGCCACCTCGCTGCTCGGATAACTCAGGAACATAACCGTGCCCTGAAATACCGGCTGCACCCCCTTCTCAAAGACGGGCAGGAAGTTCGTCCATTCCGCACCGTGCAGCAGGGACAGTAAGAACAGCAATAGGAGGGCCATGGCAACCGGAAAAGTAATCTCAGCAGACCGGCCGACCGCAATAATACCTTTATACAGGCAATAGACCAAGGAGAACAGGATCAGGACATAGATCGCTGATGGCGGAGTCTCTACAAACAGGTCGTTGCTGGTAAAGTCGCCAAGGCTGCGGAGTGTCAAGATGAAGATGAGAAAAGGCACACAGAATATATACAGGGCCAGCATGATTTTACCGCCCGCCTTCCCCAGAACACGGCTTAGAAATTGCCCCAGGGTATCGCCGTTCATCTCGGAATACAGCGCCACGAATAACCGGATGATCAGCAGCTGAATCAGCATGCCCAGCAGAATCGGCGCCAAGGAATCTTTACCGGACAATCCGATGATCATGGAAGGCAGCCCCAGCAAGGCACTTCCCCAATAATGCAGCGTCAGCAGCATCATTAACTGCCGGGAGCTCATCTGTACATCCCCTCCTTTGTTGAATCCACTTCCATTTAGCCTAGAATGTCCCATGGCTTCAAGAATTGTAGCAGGTTAATGAACGGCCGCAGCAGATCCGGAGTGAACTCGTCTTTGGCCGACACAATATTTAAGCCCAGTGCTAGCGCGTACAGAGCGTACACAAGTGTTCTCTCCCGGAGTCTGCCCCGTTTCTTGCGGTACCGGCTGAATTGCCACATCCATAGCAGCACATTGATTGAGATTAGACAAGCATTCATGCATCCGGTTCCTTAAATGGCGGATTTACAATTCTTCCTCGACCCTTAATGATGTATTCCACAACCACCTTCACATCCATTCTGCTGAATTTCTCATTCCATTGATCCTTCCATTTACTCCAGTACCGGGGATGCTTCTGATGAAATTTGTTGCCAAAGCCAAAGATATCTACGCCAAATTGGTTCTGCACATCCCTTATTCCAGTAGCAATTAGCGCCTCCGTCCGTACTATGGCCATCTCCTTCATCTTCCCCAGCGTCTCCCGGCTGTTCAAATCAAGGTTACATTCCACCTCACCCACATTAGCCTCAATTCTCACCTTGACAGTGGCCGAAGGCTCGCCGTTTCGCACTTCAGGCTTAATCGAGGTCTTGGCATCCAGTACCTCCATTACAAAATCTCCGTCCAGGTCCGGACAATCCACCTTGCCTACTGTCGATTTGACCTTGCCGGTCACATAGTTATAAGCCTTGCTGTCCGATTCATTCAGCCAGCCGAGCAGAACATCATCCTTCATCACTCCGATGCCCCGATACTCAAATTTGAGCGGGCTGTTAATGGAATCTACATTTTCTTTCGTCTTTCCCTTCTCGAGATCACCCACCAGATGAAGACCGGTCAATACGGCTTCCTGGCCGTCCAGATCAAACCATTTCATCAGATCAAGCAGGCGTACCGCCGAGGTCGGAGCCCAGTTCTTCTGCGACCCGTTCAGCGAATCATAGAGGTCTCTGGCCGGCAACCGCTCCAGCGGGGTCATGATGGATAAGGCATCGTAAGCCGTCCCTTCCCGGACGATGGCCACATCGAAATCCGGCCGGACTTCGTGATCCCTGAACAGAAAATCCAGCGGCTTGCGGATGCCCTCCCTGGCCATGGCCTCGTCCAGCAGCAGCATGCTCAGATGGGATAGATATATCTTACGCGGCAGCATAGTGGTCAATTTACGCAGAGCTTCCATAATCGTTGCTGACTCCGTAGCAACCACAAGGGCCGGAGGTCCTCCCGAACCACCGCTGCTGGCAGCCGCCAGACTGGGCGCGACAATCTGCACGGTTACCCGGTAGCCCTTGTCCGTACGATCAATGCCAAGACCGATGGCGACCGCCAAATCACTAAGCTCTTTGCGGCTCCAGCAGCCCGTTAACGGCGTACTCATCAGGACCAGCACACAGATCATGATTACCATCCTTCTCATGGCTAAGCCCCGTTCCTGGTGCGTTTATTCCGCGAACCGGACCAGTAAGGACTGCGGAAGACACCATCTCCCTGCTCACTCTTCAAATAAGGCGCATAAGGCCGCATGTAAGGGACACCCGCAGACTCCAGGCTGCAGATATGCACTGTCAGAATAACGAACCCCACAGTGATCCCGTATATTCCGAAGGAAGCCGCCGCCCCCATGAATAGAAACCGGATGAGCCGGATGGGGATCGACATATTATAGGCCGGAATGACGAAGCTTGAAATTCCGGTGATCGCCACCACGATAACCATCCCTGCCGAGACAATTCCGGCGTCTACCGCCGCCTGCCCTACAATCAGAGTACCCACAATGGATACCGCCTGACCGATGTTACGGGGCATACGGATTCCGGCTTCACGTATGATTTCGAAGGTGATCTCCATGAGCGTGGCTTCAACAAAAGCCGGGAACGGCACGCCCTCGCGCTGAAACATAATGCTCAGCAGCAGCCGGGTAGGCAGCAGATCCTGATGGAAGGTTGTAATGGCGATATAGAGTCCGGGAGCAAAGATACTGATGATGACAGCGGTAAGCCGCAAGATCCGAATCAGACTGGAGAACAGATAAGGCTGATAACTATCCTCCGCCGACTGGATGAAATCCAGGAACAGGGAG
Source organism: Paenibacillus sp. FSL R7-269 (assembly GCF_000517865.1). Taxonomy (NCBI): domain Bacteria; kingdom Bacillati; phylum Bacillota; class Bacilli; order Caryophanales; family Paenibacillaceae; genus Paenibacillus; species Paenibacillus sp. FSL R7-269. The sequence continues at coordinate 85,933 of NZ_ASPS01000097.1, read as the reverse complement.
GGAACAATCATGACAAAGGGGGTCCCATCTACTATAATGGCTACCCTGCCTTCCGCCAGACCTGCCGTAATGCTATCGGGCCTTTCCGTATTGAGCACTGTCGGAAACACCGTGTATTTGTTGCTCTGTAGATACTCTTCAATGAATTCACCATCCAGTACAGTCTTCAGTCCAATCTGATCGAACATCTCCGATATCCGGTTCAGCACCTGATGATCGGCCAGCCCCTCGATATAGAGGATTGAAATATCTGTCTGCGTGACCTGCCCCACCGAACGGGTTACAATTCTCAGCCGCTCATCCTTCATCTTCCTGCGGATCATCGTAATATTAGTGCGCAGATCATCGGTGAAGCCTTCCTGCGGCCCACGAATCACCGTTTCCGTCTTGGTTTCATCGATACTCTTCTTCTCATAGCCCTGGATGGCAAGCGCAAGGGCCTCTTCGCAGCCATCAATCAACACGAGGACACAGCCGGATAAAATATCCTTGACCGCTCCGCTCAGGTCCCCAGCCGTTCTAACCTGTCCCGCACTCAGGATGTGGTTGCTGAAATAGTCCAGCAGTCTGTGCCCGTCCGGGGCGGGCGGTGCCGATTGAATCGCCGGAATAAATGACTCCTCCAGGATCTGGTTATTCACCATTCCGTCCAGGAAGATTAATTGAATGACGCATTCCTGCTGTGCATGGGTCCAATCCAGACGAAGCGAACGGACGCTTATATCTGAGCTGTTCCCCAGTCTGCGGCAGATCAGCTCCGTATTGATGTGAGCTTCCCGGCTCAGCTGCTGAGGATGCTCATTGTGCAAGTGACTGGGATGTTGTTCATGAAATTTCATGTGTGCCTCTCCCTGCTGTGTATCGGCGTAGTTATGTAATCCAGTGTTGCCTAAGTTGGTTTATTTCAAAACCAAGCAGCAGCGGCTTTCCCATCAAAAAAGCCCCTTCCCTCCGGGTAGGAGAGAAGGGGCTTTTTATGTACATACGCACAAATCCCCGCTGCCTATTGCTTAAGGCCCGGGGATTCATGTGTTGATTACGCTATTCAATTCAATCATTTCCTCCAAGTAACAAAAGCCATATCCCTGACATGGTGATTGTTCTCAATATCATGTTTCCTTCATGCTTCCGTGTTGCCCGTTCGCTCCATTTCGGAGTATTGCTCCATGTCCTGCATATGGGGTGGATTCCCGCGTACACGATTTCACGAAAAACGTTTTCACGGACGTTTTCCCTACTGTGATGAATCGCAGTTGTACGCTTCGCTAACCTTTTTCATTGGAATCACGCTCTTTCTTCCGCAAGAACCTTCTCTTGCTTGAATAATTAGCTTCGTTCTTCTTCCAATAAAGATTTGCTTCTTGGGTTCCCGCATACCCACGATCTGCCAGAAGATGTTATCATCCACCTTCTTCATCAGCAGCCGATTCCGGCATGCTTCGCTAACGCTAGTACATCGGGGCTCTCTCCTTTCCTTCATTCATTGCTAAATTTAGGAATGAGACCATCACCTGCGGTACCACTTGTAATGCTTGGGGCTCTTGTTGCTGTGGTTCCTGTGGTGATGTCTACATTATACCTCAGGAATGCTTAAATTTAAACTTTCAAAAACCTGCATATCCCCGCAGAATCTGCGATATTTCAGGAGAATTGTAAATAAAGTGCCTATCTCTATAAATTGCTTCGTTTACGGATTATTTACTCCCGTTAGCTGCTCATTATCATGTATGCGCTATCATTTTGTCAGAACAATACCGGCCAGACTGATGATTTTCTCTCCAGACAGGCCGGTGCATCTACAGAGTGAGACTATGATTTCTGGACTTGCGGCTTAATACCATGAGCAGATAAATTCCATAGAGGAGATACAGAATATTAAGAATAGAGACGATTAGTACCTCATGCTCCAGATTCTCATTGCTGACCATAGCCAGCGCATCGTAGATAAAGTGGAACGCGATCAGCGGAACAATATTCCGGCCTGTCTCCATTAGCAAGGCGAGCACACAACCCAGCAGCAGCGCATTGATAACCTGAAGAAGCGTATGTATAAGATCATTTCCGCCAAAGGCATTAGCCATATGTAGAACTCCGAAGAAGATGGATGAGAACACAATATAGAACAGCGGGCCTTTAGATCTAAGATAATTCCAGATCACTCCTCTAAAAATAGATTCCTCAGTGTAGCCCACCAGCAGCGTCATAATAACAATGCTGATCACTTCAGGCGCTCCAAGCTCGACATTGATTCCATTCATCAGCGGCTGGGCCACCGCAATTATGAGCAGCGGGATGTAGAACAGTACCGCTCTGGACGGCTTGGCCTCCAGCTTGCGGAAGCCGAAGCTGACGAGCGTGGAATCCTTTCTTTTCATATAGAGGGTTACAATAATACCCATAACCAGAAAGGCGCAGGCTTGGGCATTCCTTATCCCCATGTCGCCGAACTCCATAACCATGGATACAGCGGAGGCAACGGATACAGCCAGGGTCAGGACTACTCCCCATACCAGCGAGTAAACGATAGGACGTCCTTGTGCAGCAGTGTTCTTCATTTCTGATCTCCTTTATAGTAGACTAACGTATTGCCGCTTCAGGACAATAATGGATTAATTGTAAGCCATTTTGCGGAATTATACTATTATAATCTTCCAGTGGGCATCGCGGTCTGTACATGCTATAATCTCTCAATCCCACAATAAGAATGGAACAACAACATGAACAATCCTATCAAAATCTTCAAAGTGACCGTGCAGCTGGAAAAGGATGAATATGGCCTTGAGGTAAGCCATTGGCGGCTGCTGGTGGAAACGAACCGCTATTATGAGATCAAGCCGGAGAACGGACCGGTAAAACGGATCTACAAAGAAAAACTGAATACGGTAGTGGATGACACCAAAACCTATACAGACGGCTTTCTGGCTTGTTCAGCGTTCTGTATAGAGGACCGTATTGATGATATGCATACTGAAATGCTGCATAAGCTGCAGGTTAAGATCAAGGCGTATATGGCTGAGCTTCATTTGAACCAGCAGGCCATCGAGCTGCAGTTCAAGAGCCCGGGGCCTATGAGTAACCGGAAGTAGACCTCTATAACCTTAGACTGTAACACAAGTGGAAACGGCTTTGCCGTCCTTTAATAAGACAGCACCGTTTCAGCGAGAAATAGAAGGATAAGTTATCGTGTGAAACATATAAATTCTTATATTTTCAAAAAAACCGGAAGGGCCGCAATACTTGCTGCGACTGTTCCGGTTTTTTGGCTTTGCTTATTCCCTTACAGCAGTCCTGCGTTCTTCATGGCGTGTTCCCAGCTTGGAAAATAATACAACGCACTTCTCATCAGCTCGGGCTCCTGCTGCTTGATCTGCTTTTTGTTCATGTTGCCCCCACCAGATTGAAGCTGCTTGATCCTACTGATAACTTCATCTGAAGCCATTGTAATATCCAACTCTTCACCCCTTTCCGGTGTTTCTTTCCATATTTTTCACCATTACTGCCAGTTCTATACCAGCTTGCGGCACTCGGAAAGTAATCAGTGGCTAACGAGATAAGAGGCATCCAGAATCAGGGCGACCCGGCCGTTGCCCAGGATGGTTGCCCCGGACAGATGGTTCATCGTCCCCAGATACGCGCCCAGGGACTTGATGACGACCTCCTGGTTGCCGATGATTTCATCAACAGCGAACGCAGCGATCCGGTCAACAGATCTTACAATCACAAGCGGAATCGTCTTGGAGCGGCGCTCTGTACGCGGATAATGCAGCTTGTCTCTGAGCCAGGAGAGCGGAACAATCCGCCCGTGGTTGATAATCGCCTGCTCCCCTTGAACGACCTGAATCTCTTCGGGAGCGATCCGCACAATCTCGGCCACATTATACATCGGGAGGATCAGCACACGCCCGGAGACCTTGACCAGCAGTCCCTTGATAATGGCCAGTGTAAGCGGCAGGCGGATCGTAAACAGAGTGCCTGCCCCCGGCTCGGTCTGAATATCTATGATTCCGTTGAGACGTCCAATCTGACTGCGGACAATATCCATTCCCACGCCCCGCCCTGACACTTCACTGACTTCGGAGGCTGTGGAGAAGCCCGGCTCGAAGATCAGGCTAACGGCTTCCTGCGCGGTTAAGTACCCTGCCTGCTCTTCTGTAATGATCCCTTTGCTGAGCGCAGAGGCTGTAATCCGGGCGGCATCGATGCCCTGCCCATCATCCTCCAGGCGAATCACGACCTGATTCTCCTCATGAAAAGAAGTAAGCGTAATTCTGCCCTTCGGAGCCTTGCCCTGCTGCACACGCACCTCTGGACTCTCTATTCCGTGATCGGCGCTGTTACGGATCAAGTGGATTAGCGGATCACTTAGCTCTTCAATGATCATCCGGTCCAGCTCGGTCTCGCCTCCCTGAATCTGCAGTTCAATATCCTTGCCCAGCTTCTGGGCCAAATCCCTGACCAGCCGCGGAAAACGGTTAAACAGCTGATCCATCGGCAGCATCCGGGTCTTCATGACCCCTTCCTGAAGCTCTTTGATAATTCCGCCCATATGATCCGATATCGAGCCGATATCAGGCAGAACCTTGGCGGGATCAGTACGTTGTCCCGTAGCGCTCAGATCGGCCAGAGAGGTCTGCTCAATCAGCAGCTCTCCCACCAGATTCATTAAATGATCCAGCCGCTCCACACTCACCCGGACCGTTGACTGTACCTCATGGGATTTACCTTTGCCCGGAGCAGAGGACGAAGATTCAGCAGGCACCGGTTCGGCCGTAGTCTGGATGTCAGTCCCGGCAACAGGTGCGGGCACGAACGGTGTAATGACAATACTTTCGACATCTGTCTCCCCTGCCAGTTGCTCGGACACCTGCCGGATCTCGCGCGGGGAAGCAGCGACTACAGCAAATTGGCTGTAGCGGGCGTCTTCATCGGCTCCAGGCGCCGCCGGTGGCGCCAAGGCAGCAGCAATCACCGGCCCGCAGACCTCTTCCATACGCTGTAAGAGAATATAATGCCGGGCCGCCTTCATCTGGCAGTCCTCTCTCAAGGTGACTACAAGAGCCAGCAGCAAGTATCCTGCTGCCACAGCCTCATCCGCCTGAAGCAGCTCCGCTGCATTTAAGACCGGAAGCCGGACCGGCTGAAGTTCAGCCGGCTTATTAATCAGCGCTTTGATCTCCGCCACCACAGCGGAGCAATCTGTGAAGCCCTCTCCGCGAACATACTGAGTACGCAGCAGCTTCATCGCGTCCAGTGCCCGGAAGAGCGTATCAATCAGATTGCCGGTAATCTCCGGCTTCTTCTCCCGCACCCACTCGAGCGCATACTCCACCTCATGCGTGAGATCGCTCATCTCACGGAAGCCCATTGTGGAGGCTGAGCCCTTGATCGTATGGGCTGCACGGAAGATCGTCTGAATCAACTCAGCGGTTGGAGCATGCTCCAACGCAAGCAGGGACTGGTCGATCCGCTCTAATTGCTCGTTCAGCTCTTCTATGAATATATCGCGGTAAGCCGACAGTTCCATCATCATTGCTTGTTCCCCTTTTTACCCGCCCAATATTTCTTCGAGCTTCAGAATACCGATCAGCTGATCATCCCGCTGCCCCACTCCGTGGAACACCGCATCGCGGCTGCGGTTATGTCCGCCGGCCGGCGGATGAATCTCGGCGTACGTAGTCACCTTGTTCACCTTATCTACAATCAGTCCGACGAATTCCTCGCGGTAGTTGACCACAATAATTCTTGTGCTCCGGGTATACGGCTCATCAGCCATTCCCAGCAGATTGCGCAGGCTCATGACACAGACCACCTTGCCGCGCAGATTGACTACACCTTTGACTTCATTCCGGCTAAAGGGGATATCTGTAATACTGAGCATTTTGATAATCTCATGAATCTCTTCAATACGGATGGCACAGGTCTCGGCTCCTACCGCAAGCTCGATGTATTGTTCCTTCTGTAAGGATGACATGGCTTCACCTTCCGTCTATTGAATTAATGGGTCTTGAATGCGGCTGCCGATTGGGCCAGATCCTCAGACAGCAGGGCTAGAGCCTGGCAGGTTGTCGCCGTCTCCTCAGAAGCCGCTGCCGACTCCTCGCTGGAAGCCGCAATGGACTGAACCGAGTCCATTACTTCCGCAGCCTGGGCGGATTCCTCTTCGCAGGCGGCAGCAATCTCGTTAACCTTGAGTGCGGAGGTATTGACCATCTGAATAATTTGCTCGAAGGCCTGGCTGGTCATCGAGGCCTGCTCGACACTCTCAGCCACCGCCCGGACACTCTGCTTGGTATTCTCCTGGATGACCTTGATAATCTTTGTAATCTCCTTCGTAGCATCGCTGCTGCGTTCAGCAAGCTTGCGGACCTCGTCCGCCACCACGGCGAAGCCGCGTCCCTGTTCTCCGGCACGTGCCGCTTCAATCGCTGCGTTCAGGGCCAGGAGATTGGTCTGCTCGGCGATATCGTCGATCACTTCGATGATATCCCCGATTTTGCTGGAGTCGTCTTCAAGCTGCTTCATCTGGTGATTGACGCTCTGCATCCCCTGCAGCGAAGTCTCCACCACATATCCGCCTTCGCGGGCGGTCCGCACCGTATCATTGGACAGCTCTGCCGCTTCTTCAGCACTGGAGGCTACAGAATCAATCGCCAGCGACAGCTCCTTGAACAGCTCGGTGATATTGGTCGCCGCCGCCGACTGGTTCGTGCTGGTGCTGGCAATCTCCTGGGTGCTTGCTGAGATCTGTTCGGAAGAGGCCGCAACGCTCTGTGAATTCATCACAATCCCGTTGATTAATTCCTTCAGGTTATGAACCATCCGGTTGAGGGCTGTGGCAAGCTGTCCGACTTCATCCTTAGTTGATATATCCGCTTGCTGCGTCAGATTACCATTAGCCACTTCAGTAGCCACATGCAGCATCTGCATCAGGGGTCTGGAAATCGATCTTGCGATCAGGTAGCCGATTATAATACTAAGGATAACCGCCGCGATGACCACTGAGATCGTAAGGATGAACGCCGAGGAATACGCAGACTGTGAAAGGTTGTTTGCCGTCTCTGCCAGCTCAACGTTCACCTTGATCAGGCCATCCAGATTGTTCAGCACGGTCTGCCCCTGGACGGCCAACTGTGTGCTCACAAATGTATTGAAGGCAGCGACATCATCCTGCTCCGCCAGAACCAGCGCCTGCTCGAACAGCTTCTCATAGCCTGCATACTCCTGGTCAAAAGAGGCCAGCAGCTCAACTTCGCGGGGAGTCGTCGCCAGTGGACGGTAGTTATCCACCTTCCGGGTGATTTCCTCGCGGCCATCAGCAATTTTTTGTTTAAACTCAGCAATCTTCACCGTATCTGTTGTATTGCTCATATCACGGATATACACCCGGTTAAGCTGATAGCTAATCTGGGCGGCAGACAGATCTCTGACCGAGATCAGATTGTTGCTGTACATTTCTTTCATATTCTGATTGCTGGTGCGCAGGGATAAGACCGAATAGACTCCAAGTCCTGCCAGGATTAAAGAGACGATCAAAAAAGCGGTGACGATCTTTGTAGCTGTTTTCAAATTCCCGAACCATTTCATGTGGCTTCCCCCTGTGGTTACATCATAGCGTCCTTCTTGTCGGCGTTAATCTTACACTCCCCTATCAGCCGGCGGGACATCATTAGCTATATTTCGACATTTTATATCAAAAAATTTATATTCCAATTTGAGTTTTTCATATTTTTTTCATAAAACTCAGTTTAATCCTACCCTTTACAAATCGAAATGTTCACTATTCCGTAGTTTGATGCAGAATCCGCTTGACAGAACATAGAAATAAGTTATAAATAAACATAATTAGCAATTGATTCAATCCAATTTTATCCTCCGCGAAAAGAGGCCTGCCATGTCATCAAAAGTACCTGTGGCCGAAAAACTGGTGTTCTCAGGCGGTCTGCTGGGCCAGAATATGCTCTACAGCTTCATGTCGATGTACATCCTGTTCTTCTATACGGATCTGCTGGGAATTCCGGCAACCACCGCCAGTGTCATTCTGGTAGCAGCAAGCATTATCGATGCTTGTCTTGATCCGCTCATGGGCATGATTACCGATAAAACACGCTCCAGATGGGGGAAATTCCGGCCTTATCTGCTGTTTGCCCCTTGCCTGATCGCGCTGGCGACCATCCTCTGTTTCTGGGACTTCGGCGGTTCCCGGACGGTGACCCTTGTAATCGCTACCGTCTCGTATCTGCTCTGGGGAATGCTGTACACGGTCTGTGACACACCGCTCTGGGCCTTGTCATCCGTAGTCTCCACTGATCCGGGAGAACGGACCTTATTCGTCACATTGGGCAAAATCGGCGGAACACTCGGCGCGGTCGTTATCACCATCGGAGGTATCCAGCTTCTCCTCGCCTTCGGCGGTGAACGGAATACGCAGGCTTACCTGTACTCGGCAATCATTATCGGGGTCATCGCGGCGCTGTCGATTGTCCTGACCGGGATGCTCACCAAGGAACGGGTCGTCCCTTCCGCTGAGAAGATCTCATTCCGCCAGAACCTGCAAACGGTATACAAAAACAAGCCGCTGCTCACCCTGCTCGCCTCTCTCTTGATTATCAACCTGGTGAACGGCATCCGGCAGAGTATTCAGCTCTATTATGTGGTCTATGTCTGGGGAGATGCGGGGTATGCCACACAGGTCGGGATCGCTCTGGTGGCCGGTATGCTGCTGGGGATGATCGCTACGCCGCCGCTGCTGCGCCGCTTCGCCAAAAAGAAGGTATTCATTATCTCCTGTATTCTGGGGAGTGTAGCCTGCATTCTGCCTTATCTGCTGGGTGACCATAACGTATTGAACACGCTAGTGTTCTTCGGGGTCAGCTTCTTCTTCTCCGGCATGACAACGATTGCCAGTACCTCAATGCTGCTCGATACGATTGATTATTCGGAATGGAAGCTTGGCTTCCGGGGCGAGGGCATTGTGTTCTCCACGAACACCTTCATTACCAAGTTCAGCGGAGCGGTGTCGCGGATGATTATTGGAACCAGTCTCGGTCTGCTCAGCTACGTGGAGAATCAGCCAGCGACTCCGCAGCTCCAGCACGGCCTTAGCTTCGTGATGTTCCTGCTGCCTGCACTCTGCTTCCTGGCCGCTATTCTGCCGATTCTGTTCTACAATATAACGGAGAAGCAGCGGGTGCAGATCCTGAGCGATCTGAATCATAGCCGGTCCCTGTAGTGGGGCTGGTGGGGAGATGAGCGGATGGAGGAGAGATGATGGCGGGGATTTACTTTTCCCTGATTGAATCGTTCATGGTCAGGGGTGCGGCTGGGTGTAACGGACTCAGCTGCGCTTATTTCTGCCAAAAGGCAAGATTGGAGCAAGTTAGGGACTACGGCCCTTATTGCCGGATTTTCCGCGCCATAACATTGATTATGGAGCAATTAAGAGCCAACTGTACCCTTACCACAGAATAATAGGGAGGTACTTGGATTATGGATATATCCACACTAGCAGCGTTGATGTCTCCTCCAGATCTTAGCGGGTGCCGGACGGTATTATGCATACAGCCGCACCCGGACGATAATGAGGTAGGCATCGGCGGCACCATTGCCTCATTCGCGCAACAGGGCTGCGAGATTCATTATCTTACCGTCACGAACGGAGATCTGGGCGCGCTGGATGAGCAGTTGTCTTCCGCCGGTATCGCCGCCATCCGAGCAAGCGAACTAGAAGCAGCCGGGAGATTGCTGGGAGCGACAGTTTTCCACCAATTGGACCATGGCGACGGAACACTGGAGCATATCCCCGCCCTCGCGGGCGAGATTGCCGAGATCATCCGGACGGTCCAGCCGGATGTTATACTGTGTCCTGATCCTTGGCTGAGCTATGAGGCGCATTATGACCATATCGTTACAGGCAGAGCCGCAGCCCAGGCTGTCTTGTCTTCCGGGCTTCCCCTGTATCCGAGGGGTACCCTTACCCGGCCATGGCAGCCGAAGGCCATCGGCTTCTACTTCACCGCTGAGCCTAATACGGTCATCGACATTACGGACCACTTCGAGCGCAAGTTCGCGGCCATGGCCCTGCACGTCAGCCAGTTCAATGAAGAGCAGCTCGCCATGTACCGGATCTATTTCGGCGAGCAAGGCCGCCAGCTGGCCGAAGGCAGAGGCTTTGGGCTGGGCGAAGGGCTGAAGGTGCTGTCACCGCTGCACCTGCATTGCTTTGTGGATGCACGGCGGATTTGACGGTTTTCCCATTTAATGCAAAAGAGCAGCAATCCCCCATCCATAAGGGGAGTTGCTGCTCTTTGTTATGCGGGAAGCTCGGCCAAACGGTAGTAGGGTATGTTCAATAGCGGCTTGAAGCCCAGCTTTTGCGCCAGTCTGTAAGAGCCCACATTCTCTTGGCGGCAGCCCCACACCGGCTCCAGTCCCTGCTCCAGACAGTAGTCAATTAACTTGCAGCACACTGAGAAGGCAAAATGATTTCCCCGGTGACCCGGTGCCGATTCAATTCCAATCTCCAGTTGATTCGTTGTCCGGTAAGCCGAGAATGCGCTGGAGGCCTGCTCTCCCTCCCACCATAAAGTGTATCCTTTGCCTGAAGCCAGGAAGCGCTCTGCGTCAAGCCAGAAATACCTGGGAATCACTGCACCCTCCTGCTCGCCGAATCCTTCTCCGTTCATCTGGACAATCTCCGCATCCTGCCGGAACCATTGCGCCTTCGCACGGTTATAGACCTCCGGTTCGAACGTAAAATTCACCCGGGTCTGTATGTACATTCTGCGTGAATCCGCCGCATCAAGCCGTGAATTATGCTCAGTAAGCATTGCTTCAATCAGCGGGTCCCAGCCCCCTGCCGGATCAGCCTGCAGCCATTCTGCTGAATGCCGGTGCCCCGTCTTGTTCGTAATATAGTCCGACAAGCTCCGGTTAAACTCCTCATTCACCGAATCCCCATAGACCAGCGACATCCCGTATTCATGAGCCACGTAGAAGGTACGGGGGTTATGGAGCGAGTCCACATACACACTACCTGTCGTCTGCCCGCTCAGAACGCCTTCAGCGAACAGGGTGTTAATCTTCACTTCCTTTAACAGCGTCCAGGCAAGGGCGTAATCCCGGCTATCTAGCTTCAGCATGCTTATCTCCTCTTTTCTTAGGAATTAGTATAGATATTGAACAGCCAGCGGAAATTCCACTCGAAGATATGAGAGCCCTCCCATGTATTAAAAGGCTCCGGGATTCCCTTGGCCATCCAGTGCTCTGCACTTTCCCCGCTTCGGGCTGCTGCTGCAGCATACTCCTGGATCTCTGTGAGATAGCGTAGCATTTCAGGGATGCTCTCCCGTCCGGCAACCTCCCCATGACCGGGAATCAGCCGTTTGAAATCAATCTCCCTGCCAATCCGCTCTACAATAGTTGTCCATGCTTCCGGGAATCCATGGAGCATCGCCGGGTGGAATCTGTTCAGAACCAGATCTCCTGCGATCAGCACCTGAACATCTGTAACGTACACCATAGCATCGCTGAGGGTATGACCGCCGCCATACGTGAACAGATGCAGGGAACGCGATGATCCGTGAATATCCAGACTATCCCTGAAGGTCATCCCTGCTCTCAGTCTGCGGATTGTTGGCGTGGCCTCCAACAACGCCTGTTTGTCGGATATTTCATTAACGAGCGCTTGCTGTAGACGGGAATCCGTAGCAGCATTGCTTATCTCCTGTAATCCTGTGATCTGCTTCTGCAGACCTTCCTGCCATTCCTCCAGAGCAGGTGGTGCATGGGTTGTCAGCACCTCACGGGTGAGCTCTGTTGATAGAATGATGCTGCCTGGAAACTCCTGATTACCGTAATGATGATCCCCGTGATAATGAGTATTAATTATGTACTTGACCGGCTTCCCTGTCAGATTCTCGGCCGTTTCCCGCAGAAGCCTGGCTGCTGCCGGCAGGCTGAAGGTATCTACTACGACTGTACAATCCCCAAGATCGATGATCGACGCATTGCCTACCGCGCCCCGGCCCGGAATAACAATTGCGGCCCACACTCCCTGCGCTACTTCCTCTACCCTGAACATACAGATCTTCCCATCTATATTTTTCTACTTATTATACCTTACTATGTCACGCATGAATAAATGAATGTTATAATACACTCATTGTCATGCGAATGACTTGAATCCTGGCTCAACCTGAAAGGAAACGACCTATGATTAATACTATTCCTGAAGTGAATTTCGAGGCTTCCCCTTACTATAATCCCGGCCTCAAAAATGTAGTCATCCTCGCCACCGGCGGTACCATTGCCGGCAGCGGCGAAGCCCATAAAACCTTGAATTACGAGCCCGGCGCCCTGCCCGTGCAGGATCTGCTGGATAGTGTACCGCACCTGGAACGGCTGGCGAACTGCGCCGGGGTACAGGTCAGCAATCTGTGCAGCGCTGATATTACCAGCGAACACTGGCTTACCCTGGCAACCTACATTAACACGCTTGCGCTCAGGGAGGATGTGCACGGATTCGTCATTACCCACGGCACTGACACCCTGGATGAGACGTCCTACTTCCTGAACCTGGTGATCAAGACCGACAAGCCGGTAATCATTACCGGCTCTATGCGCCCGGCTACCGCAATCAGCGCCGATGGCCCTCTGAATCTGTATCAGTCCGTAGCGCTGGCAGCGAATCCTGAGGCCTCCGGCCAAGGCGTGATGGTTGTCTTTGCTGAGGGCATTTATAGCGGGCGGGATGTGCAAAAGGTGAACACCTTCAAGGCCAACGCCTTCGATGAGCGCGATTTCGGCTGCCTGGGATATATGCGTGACAGCCATGCCTTTTTCTATACGCGCACCCTGAAGCGGCATACCACCGCAACCCAGTTCGATGTATCTGTAATCCAGGAGCTGCCCGAAGTGTCCGTAGCTTATTTCCATGTGGATGCCAATCCCGGAATTCTGGATTATCTGGCTACGGTCTCCAAGGGGATTGTCATTGCCGGAGCAGGCGGAGGGATCTACAGCAAGCCTTGGATTGACAAGGTGGGGGAGCTGAAGAACAATAACATCCCGGTAGTCCGCTGCTCGCGGATTTCCAGCGGAATTACACTCAAGGATTCCTACATTGATTTGTCTGCCAATTCTATTCCCTGCAACAGCCTGGTCCCGCAAAAAGCCAGAATCCTGCTCTCCCTCGCCCTGACGCAAACTACCGGCTACGATGAAATAGCCGCAATGTTCAACGAGTACTAAACGCTGCCCGCAGATGGCGGGAACTCAAAGGTGAAGACTGCGCCGCCCTCCGGGCGGTTCCGGGCACTAAGCTCTCCGCCGCAGCGTTCCACAATAGCACGTGCGATGGCGAGTCCCAGCCCGGATTCGCCATTTTTCCCTTTGACGAACCTGTGAAACAGGCTGGGCAGCAGCTCCTCTGCAATGCCCGGACCATCGTCAGCAACCGTTAATACAATCCTCCCCCTGCTTGTATGCACCTCTACTTCAATACGCTTCCCGGCATATCGGGCCGCATTGGACAATACGTTCAGCAGAGCTTGCAGCAGCTTATCCCGGTCCGCTCTTACCATCCCCCCGTGGTCCCCGGAGACTGCCGGATGCAGCGACAGCTTCCTTGCCGCCAGCAGCGGATTGACCCGCTCCACCGCCTCGCTCAGCAGCTCCTCCAGATCCGTATCCTCCGCCTTATAAATATCCTCTTCACTGTCCAGCTTCGCCAGAAGAGTCATTTCGCTGACCAGGTCACGTAAGCGCCCGCTTTCACTCAGAATAATATCCAGTCCTTTACGGACGGCCTCTCCTTCAAATACCCCATCCCTAATACCCTCCGCATAACCGGCTATCGACATCAGCGGAGATTTCAGCTCATGCGAAGCATTCTGGAAAAACTGCTTCTGCACCCGGTTGAACCGGTGCAGCTCACCGGCCATCTCGTATACCGCCCTGGCGACAGATCCGATTTCACCGCCTGCCCGGATCAGATTCACCTCGGCAAACCGGCGGTTTTTCACTTTCCCCAGCTCCTGACGCAGGTTGATCAGCGGATGAATCAGCTTCCGCGTAATGAACAGGCTGAACAGAAGCATTACTGCCGCTCCCGCAGCAAAGACAAGAATCAGCCGTTTCAAGAGTGACTGCTCGATGACCTTGATTCTGCTGACAGGCGTCAGCAGGGTGAGCTTACCTTGGGGAAGCGTGTTGACCTGCACCAGATAACGCGGATCATTGCCATCCCATAAGCTCTGCAGGCTCCCCTGCTTCATAGCTGTGACATCCACCGTTACCCCGGACTGCACGGGCAGAGCCGGGAGATTTCCCGAGACCACATTCCCCTGCTGGTCGCTCACGATGGCCTGTACTCCGCTGGAGAGCGTAGGATATGGAGCCGTAAGCGGCTCGCTTTTCCCCAATGTGAATGCACCTCCTTCGGTGAATGGAGCCTGCTCCAGACTCGCGGTAAGGGAAGCACCCAGCGTCCTTAATCCCTCTTGCTCCGTGCCAATGAAATGGTCCATCAGCACATAATGGATCATCACTCCCGTGATGGACAGGACCAGCAGCAGAGACAGCCCAAAAGCAAAGTTGATCTGATGCACCAGCTTCAGCTTTTTCATCCGCAGGTTTAGCCTTTCCGCCATCCCCATCATTCCTGCACCTCTCTCATACGGTAGCCGTGTCCCCAGACCGATTCCAGTGGCAGGCCGTCCATTTTTTTGCGGATACGCTTGATCAGATGGTCGACAGCGCGGTCACTGCCGAAATAATCCTCTCCCCAGACATGGCCCAGCAGCTCTTCGCGCGTAAAGGCCCGGTTCGGACTTCCCGCAAAGACCATCAGCATCAGGAATTCCTTGCTGGTCAGCTCCACTTCAGCTCCTTGCCAGAAGGATCTTCTCTCCGTAGGATGCAGCAGCAGACTTCCCAGCTCTATCCCTGAATGCACTGCAGGCAGAGCAGCCGCAGACGGAGAGGGGTGAAGGCGTTCCCACCTTTTCAACTGGCGGTTAATCCGGGCTACCAGCTCACGGGGACTGAAGGGCTTGACCAGATAATCGTCGCTGCCAAGCTCCAGACCCAGGATTTTATCCACTTCATTATCCTTGGCAGAGATCATAATAATCGGTACCTCCGCTTCATCGCGGATACGCCTGCACAGCTCATAGCCGTCCATTCCCGGAAGCATAATATCGAGCACCCACATGCCGGGAGGGTCATTCCTCCATAAATCCCACGCCTCCTCGGCACTTCCAAGGCCAATCGTCCGGTAATTCTCCTTATGTAAATAAGCTTCCACCAGATTGCGTATATTCTCGTCATCGTCCACAATGGCAATGACCGTTTGATTGTTCATTCAGGTAACCTCCGTAATTTGTGTCTTCACCATTATAGCAAGCGGCTGAGCGGGATAGGGCCCTGCCATTGTTTTTCCACATTACTGACCCTCTCCTGCCACAGAAGCCCGCTATAGTGAGACCTGTAAGACAAACCACCTGAAGGAGTGTTCGTACATGAATCGTCTAATCGTGAAAAGAATGGCTCTATCCACCCTGCTGCTGTCCAGCATCGCCACCCCGGTCTTCGCGGATACGGGAATCGCACCGCCTCCAGTACAGGGACCCACTGCAACTATAAGCACGGCCGCTGCAGCCACAAATGGCAGTAAGCTGCTCCCCCTGCTTGAACCGCACGTTCTGGAGCTGGTGAACAGCTATGCACCGGAAACAGCCCAGGACTGGCGGGATACGCTCAGCCACTACCATGCATTAACAAGCACCAAAGCGCTTAGCGTGGATATCACCACGTCAATGTCTGCCACTCCATGGACAGAAAAAACCGGCATGATGGAGGTGCAATTAGCCACGCCTGGAACGTTAACAGATGAAGAAACGGTTCCACTTGCCACTGTGACGGAATACGGGTCAACCGGGGGCCACGTTGAGGCAGTCCTATCTGCCTCAGAAGTTGCAAACCTCACACTAACGAAACCTAACTCTCTGGAATCCGGGAAGCTTGCCAATGTGGTAACCTTACATGCGGCGTATATCGACGGCTTATTCAAAGCACAGGCTGACCTGGCAGAGGCTGCACAAGCCACAGATGCAGCAGCCATTAAGCAGGCACTCTCCGAACTGCTGAGTCAATATAAAGACCTTAACCACAAGCTGGAAGAAACAAAATAAACCGCGCAGACCCTGTATCCATTAGAAAAGCAGGCCAAGGAATTCCTCCCTGGCCTGCTTTTTCTGTTCAGATCAATTCGTATAGCGTAGCCGCCGCCTAACGGCGGGGATACATCGGATAAGGGTAGAATGCAGCAGCCGGTTGTTGGGCTGCGTAGGCGGGCATACTTTTGGCGGGCGGGCCCATATTCATTTCCCCGGCAGATCCTGGGGCTGCGCAGCCCGGAGGCGGTCCAAGAATAATCGATTCCTTCAGCGGAGCCACGGCCATGGCGTACTCCTCTTCATTAATACAATAAGCGCGCTGGATGACCTCTTTGGGCACAGCCCGCAGGAAGTCTGAACCATACACAATATCCGGAGTCGGCGCATCGAAGATCGCCAAGAAATGGGCTTGTTCGCTCTCGGCCAGAATCCAGTGGAACCAGCCCTTCGGGAAGACAGCAATTTGTCCGGCCTTCAGATGATAGGTCATTAGCTTCTGGGTGAACGGATCGAACACGGAGGCAATTAGCTCCCCGCTAATCACGAAGATCATCTCCGTCACATTCGTGTGCCAGTGCGGCTGAACAATGAAGCCTCTGCTCATATGGGCATTGAAGAACCCGTTGCGTATCGCCGGAAGCTGTTCGCCAAAAAGCTGCGTAATATAATTGTTCGCATCCCGCTTATAATTAAGCACCTGATTAGAATCGGCGGCAAGCTTCAGGTCCGGTGCCTGCAATACTGGATCTAGCATGATTAGTTCCTCCTCAAACTGGATTGTAGCCTTAAGTAACACTGGGCATTCGTCCAGATACTGTATGCAGGGGAGGAACTCTTTGACACTAAAGACAGGTGCGGACTAGATCAGACGAGCGATACTCTCAATCTCCACGGCGGAAGCTGCGAGCTGCTGCATGGAGGCGGTAATCTCCTCTGTGGCTGCGGCCTGACGTTCGCTTTGCGCCAGACAATCCGTAAGCACGGCATCCATCTGGTTAATCTTCTGCTTGATCATCTGCAGAATGCCGGCAATATCCTTCGCCGATGAAGCACTGGACACTGACATTTTGCGGATTTCCTGGGCCACGATACCGAAGCCCCGTCCATGCTCAGCGGCATGCGCCGCTTCAATCGCTGCATTGAGCCCGAGCAGGTTGGAATTATCTGCTACCTTGCGGATGAAATCGAGAATCTCGTCCGTCTGCTGCAGGTCCTCAACCACCTTCTGGCCCAGCTCCTTCAGATCGCCGACGGTATTCGCCAGATCCGAGGCCGTGCCCGCAATCTCTACCGAAGTCGAGCTGATCTCATCAGAGGTCACTGCCAGCGCATTCGCTGCATCGCTGAGCGTTACCTGATTACTGAGGCTGATTCCGATCGTGAATACCCCTGTCACAACCCCGTTCCGGTCCCGGATAGGCATGGATGACGATTTAAAAGGGATTCCGTAGATTTCTCTTGGAATCGTAGTGCTAACTTCTTCCCCGCTCTCCAGCGCAGCCCGGATTCCCCCGCTGGGCGGTACCGGAGAACCCAGTTCAATCTTGGCTATCAATTCCTTCCCTTGCAGATAATAAATGAACTTGTCCCGATCTGCCAAGGCAAACATTACATCCAGCGGGAACAGCCGCTGCACCAGGGGCAAAGATACTTCAAGCGCCTTCCGCAGCTGCTCCATTTCTGATTCTTGTCCTATTTCCTGTTCGGATTCATGTTCTAATTCATATTCTGTACTCATTGCTTCAACAGCTCCCTAATCCTATTTATTTATGTACATCGCTTATCGCTCGAACAAAGTAACACAGTTGCGGCCTTGCGCCTTGGATTGGTACAGCGCATCGTCACCCAGCTTATAGATATCCTCCTCGCGCAGACCGTCCACAAGTACGGCGGCTACGCCAATAGAGACAGTAATTCTGCCGTATTCCGGACTGAGATCATGCTGTATCCCCAGCTCCGCGATGCTTCGTCTAATCAATTCGGCGTACGCGCTGGACTCTGGCGGGGCCAGTCCGGCGGCCACAATCCCGAATTCCTCCCCGCCCAGCCGGAACGCGGTTCCGTCCGCCTGTTCAGCCAGCTCCTTCAGTACCCCGCCTATTCTGCGCAGTACCGTATCGCCTTCATAATGCCCGTAGGTGTCATTGAATTTTTTGAAATAATCAATATCCAGCATCAAGTAGGTTAAATACTGTTTGCCGGCAGCAGCCTTATCCACCTTATCCAGGAACAGCTTATTGAAGTATCTGCGGTTGTACAGGCCGGTTAATTCATCGGTGATGGAGATCCGTTCAATTAGCCCGATATACTTGCTCAGCTCTCCGTTGTTGAATTCCAGCTCCTTCGTCCGCTCGGCCACCAGTTCCTCCAGATGCTCCTTGTGCCGCCGTAGCTCCTCCTCCGCCTTCTTTCGCTCAGTGATATCCTTGATCGTTCCCTGAATCGCCGGCTTATCCTGATACATGATTCTGACGACCTTGTGAATGGCGATGACTTCAAGGGACTTATCCTTATGCACAAGCCTTGTCTCGTACTCTTCCGGTGCCTGTTTGCCCTCGACTCGTCTGGCATAATAATGCATCACCTTCTCCCGCTCCGGGGGCGTAATGAAATTCCCGAAGGGCTGCTCCAGCATCTCGCCCGCCTTATAGCCGAGCATCTGCTCCAGCGCCTCATTAACATAGACACACCGCATATCTTGGACCACGAACACCCCGTCCTGCAGGTTGTTGACCAATTGGCGGTATTTCTCCTCTGAACGCTCAAGCTCCGTATACAGACTGGCGTTCTCAAGCGAGAAGACCATCTCTCTGGACAGCAGATTAATAATCTTCATCCGTTCCTCGGTGAATACGCCGGTCACCAGATTATTCTCCAGATAGATGATGGCAATCGTCTTATTCTGGTTAATCAGCGGCATACAGACCATCGATTTCGGCTGCTGCCTCACAATATAGGGATCATTCACAAACGGAGTCTCGGAATAGGCATCATTGTAGATCAGGCTCTCCCGGCTCTTCTCCACTTGTCTGATGATCGCGGCAGGCAAATTGTCCAGCTGATGCGACTCATGAATGGCCACGGAGATCCGGTCCGTGTCCGCTTTATATTCTCCTTCGACCAGAAGATTCGCCTTGGAAGTCATCAGGATGCAGCCCCGCTGCGCCCCGGCATTCATGATTACAATCTCCATCAGCGCTTCCAGCAGGTGGTTCAGCTCAATTTCTTTGGAGATGGCCTGTGAAGCCAGAATAATGGAATTCAGATCAATACTCTCGGTATAATCGGTCACCGTCCTGCCGTGCATGAACTCCTTGGTGCTGATTTTCTGGGCAAGAGCGGGGTATCGCTCTTTGATGAACGCGATCTTCTCCTTGGCCCCCCAGACCGAATAATAGTATTCGGATTGTCTGAGCAGATAAGCGGCGAACTCGTTGAAGCCCTTGTCCATATAGAACCGGGCCGCCAGCTCGTTGCAGAGTGCCTTATAACGGACGAAGCTTCCCTGCTCGCTGGCCTCAATCGCCAGATCATAATAATAGCCTGCGCGGGTACTGTTCCCGGAGATCCGGGCCCATTCGGCTCTCATCAGATATTCATGCTGGCGGAAGGTTCCCGGTGCATTGCTGGCCCATTTGCGTACCCGGCTGAGTTCCTTGCGCATTTTGGACCTGGCCTTCCACTTGTCGTTCACACCCAAATCCTTGTAAGCATAAGCCAGATTCAGGAAGGTGTACAGTGCGAACTCCTCCATAAAAGCCGATCCGGCCAGCGTCCCGATAATCGGATACGCCCGCTCGATATACTCCAGCGCTTCATCATGCTTCTCGTAGAGAAACAGCAGCTTCATTTTGTAGATATAATAGATGGCAATTCCCGAGTAATACCTCGCTTCCTGCAATTCGTGCAGGTAGACCTCTTCACTGAAGTATTCATTGTTAAATGAGGTACGCTCATGCAGCTCTCCGGCAAGACTGAGATAATACTGGCGGGCCAGCTGCGCTGTGGCAAGCGACTCCCTGTATTTCGTATTCTCGATCATAGAGATCGTACGGGCACTTTCCTGAAGCAAAGCCGGGATGTCCATCGTCGGATTCCAGAGATTCACATAGAAGGCGGAATGGGCCAAGTAGAGCAGATCTCCTGTCCGCAGACTGGCTTCAATGGAGGTGCCGAACCAGTCCTGCAGCGTATCCCAAGGCTCGGTCCAGGCGTGACTGAACAGCGTATACAGAACATGCGCCGCGCCTTTCCACTGCAGATCATTGAATTTGTCGTTAATTCTGATCCCGAGACGTCCATAAGCGAAGGCCCCCCGGGTATCCCCGAAGCCGGACAAGAGCATGGCATAGCCGATAAAAGCAAGCGCCGACTCAGGCGAATTCCCGTATTTCAGCGTCAAGCCCACCTTCTTCAGCACCACCAGACCAAACAGCGAGGTCTCTCCGGAGATAAATGCAGGCGGTATAAAGTTAACCAGCAGCCGCATCACCAGCTTCATCTCCGGGTCCTGCATCTCCGGCAGTGCAAAAATCGTCTCTGGTGTTCTCCCCCGCAGCGCAGCCTTAACGGCCAGCAGTTCCTTAAGGACGGCCGGTATTCCAACCTTGGCCGGAATCTTAATTCCGAGCGCCTTCAGCCCTCGTCTCCCCGAAGCAATTGACTCAGGCATCATGCCAAGGTACATATAATGATTGGTCTGCATCTCATAGATTTCCGCAATAGCCATCCGCTCCGTAGTTTGCTCCAGCAGCAGACGGCAAGCCTGGTCCCCCTGATCGATGTGATGAGTGAGATAGCTGCATTCCGCATACAACCTGTAGATCTCCGCCGCCTGCCCCGGATCTGTGCTCCAGATCTGCTCCGGGAGCAACTCCATTGCCGCTTCAAGCAGCAGGAAGGCCGAATCATACCCGTACCCTGCCTTGGCCTTGTAGGCTGCCCGCAGATTCAGAGCGACGATCTCACGCGCCTCCGAGCTATCGGTGACTAACTCCAGCCCTTTATTAATATGGGTGGCGATATCGACCAGCTTGTCCTCGATTTCCTCCGCTCCGAGATTCCGCAGCAGCAGCCTGCCGATACTAAGATGAAGCCTCTTCCCCCGTTCAGGATCAAGCAGCTGATAGAAGGCCTGCTGAATCCGGTCATGGGCGAATTTCAGCCGGATGCCCATCTGGGCAGCCTCGCGCCCGGATTCAGCAAGTGTAGCCGAGAATATGGCGTATTTATGATCGGCAGGCACGATATATTCTTCCTGGACCGCCCGTGTAATCGCAGCAGCAATCACCTCCGGCGCTTCTTCTCCGATCAGCATCAGCATCCCGTAATCGAACACACTGCCGGCCGCCGAGCTTAGCATCAGGATATGGCGGACCTCCCCAGGGAGATGCTGCAGCTGTCCAACCAGGAAATCCACCACACTGTCGTGGACCGGCAGCGCCTCCAGCCGCTCCAGGCTCCAGCTCCATTCCCCGTTCTGCTTGTCGAAATAGATAATCCCCCGCCGGTGAAGATCCTTCAGCATTTCCGTCAGGAAAAAGGAATTCCCCTTCGACCGCTTGTATAACCATCCAGTAATCCCTTCGACCCGTTCCATGCTGCTGTACAGCGTGTCAGCCACAAGGCTTTGCACATCCGTCTCTTGCAGCGGCTGAAGATGAATACGTCCAACTTCACGATTTTTGCCGATCTTAACCATCGCGGCGAACAGCGGATGACCTTCGTGGATCTCATTCTGCCGGAAGGAGCAAATCACAAACATCCGCTGCAGATGGTTATCCAGCACCAGCTTCTCCACGAGCTGCAGGCTGGAGTAATCTGCCCACTGGACATCATCCAGGAAGAGGACCAGCGGCCGGTCCGGATGCGTCACTCCCTGTACGAACTTGGCAAAGGTCAGGAAGAACCGGTTCGTCTCCTCGGCCGGACTCAGCGGCTCAGGCTCCGGCTGGGTCCCGATCCAGGCGGCAAGCTCAGGGATTAATCCCGTAATCACACCGCCGTTGCCGTCAAGCAGCCGGGTCAGCGAGCGGCTGACCTCACTCTTGTAGTCCTCATCCAGACTCTCCAGCAGCTGGCTGACCAGCCTGCGGAAAGCCTGGATGAGCGCACTGTACGGAATGTTCTTATTGTACTGATCGAACTTCCCTTCCGCGAACAGCCCCTTCTCCCGGCTAATCGTCCGGTGCAGCTCATGGACCAGTGCGGTTTTGCCTGCACCCGCATCACCGGAGACCAGCATAAGCTGGGAATTCGAATTAACGCTGCTGCGGAAGGCCGCTTCCAGACAGGACAGCTCCTGCTGTCTGCCGACTATCTTTTGCGGAATGCGGAAGGTGTTCAGGAGGTCCTCCGTTCCAATCTCGAAATCCTCCTGCCCGGCCAGGCATTTCTTCAGATCGGCCTTGATGCCGTGAGCACTCCGGTACCGGTCCTCTGACGATTTCTCCATCAGCTTCATAATGACAGCCGACAAGCCGCTGCTAACCCTGCCTCCGGTTGCATTGTAGGGGGAGAGTGCCTCCTTCGCAATAATGGAGTAGATCTGCTCCAGCATCTCGGATGATGGATAAGGCATGATGCCGGTCATCATCTCATACAGGACGACGCCCAGTGAATAGTAGTCACTCCGGTAATCAATATTGCGGTTCATCCGGCCGGTCTGTTCCGGTGAGATGTACAGCAGACTGCCCTCCAGCACGCCGCTGTTCTGGAAATCCCGCCTCTCCTTGGACAGCTTCACCGCAAGGTCGAAATCAATCACCTGGACAATATCCCGTTCCCGGTTCCAGATGATATTCGACGGCTTGATATCCTTATGAATCACGTTCTGCTCATGAATGGAGCCCAGAATATCCACAACCTTGACCGCCAGCTTCAGTAACGCCTCCTCCCCCGGCTGCTCTTCCGCCAGAATCCGCTTCAGCGAACGTCCGGCTATATCCTCAAGGACCATGACGTACAGGCCGTTCTGCTCCTCAAGCCTCAGGGGACGGATAACCCCTTCTGTGCTAGTGCTAAGCTCTGTAAGCAGCTTATATTCCTGCTTGAAGCGCATCACCGCTTCGGTGCCGGCAAACTCCGATTTTAACACCTTGAGAATGACCGTTTCTGCGGAGGAAGCCTCCGTGCACCGGTACACGGCTTTTATAGGATTATCTGAAATGGTCTCCAGGACCTGGTAATGGTCATTAGCAATCATTGTACTCCACCTTTAGCCTTGTTCTCCCGTAACCTCAATATCGGCATCGAATTTAAATACATAGGCAGCGATCAGCCAGATAATCCAGCAATTCAACCCAAAGAACAGATAACCGAAATAGCCCAGAACCGGCATCTCGGAGAAAATATGAAATTTGTCCAGATAAGGCACCGAGTATTTCCAGTAATTCGGATTGGTAGGGGCATCATCATGGAACCACTCACTGCCAAAGTTCCAGAACTCCCAGAAGAAGCCGTTGAACACCGTAGCCAGTCCCACCAGAATCACCTTGGACCAGTCCCCGTTCTTCACCGGGGTGAAGGGAGTCCAGTAACCGGCAAGCGCCATCGCTGCGGACAGCATCGGAACCAGCGCAACCCACAGTACCCAGAACAGCAGGTACGGATAATAGCCCATGCCGAAGGCCAGAATCAGCCCGAGAATATAATAGATGATCAGCCAAATGCGTGACACCTTCAGCTTAGGCCCATGACTATAACGGTTGCGGAACAGACGGAAGGTCTTGAGGAGTAAGTACCATTCGAAGATGGCCGGAAGGACGGTGGTATAGGATAAGGAGAACCAGAACACATTGCCGAAGTTAGAGAACACTTCATTATTAGGGTAATACCAATTCTCCAGCACGAAGAAATTCAGGTATTCAAAAGCAAACCAGCTGAAGCAGGACACCACCGCCAGCAGCTGCATGACATGAGGCTTGCGCGAGATGATCGAGGCTCCGTGATTTCTCCGGTAGACCAGCCCGTCCAGAATCAGGATAAAAGACCACCAGAGGGGAACAAAGGTGTAATGCTCCAGAGAGATAAATAGCTTCACCCGTGCCCACATCAGGAACCAGCTAAGCGCAAGCACCGGCAGACTCCACCAGAACCAGACAGGAAAAGGAGTGGCCGCCCCCGCCTTCCGGGGTGCCTCCTCCGTCTTCTTGAAGCCGAACCATCCGGGGAATACCAGAACCAGTGTGATGATCAGGGCCACGACGCAGGCGAGCGAGAAATACAGCAGGCTGAATCCGGGGTCCGCTTCGACCTTCTGGGCCGGGAAATCCCCGTAACCCGGGGGCATCCCCTTCCACTTCGCAAGACTTCCGAATAACGGGAGCAGAAAGATCAGTCCGAAGGTAACGATCAAGAATGCTGTCTTTTTCCATGTTTTCATTGCGCAAACCCCCGCGTATGTATGTAGTTGAAAGTCGAATTTTGTTGATAATCGCTAATATTCGATAACACTCCAGTTTATTCCTGCTGGCCGCACACAAAAAAATGCCCCACCGTCCATTTCCATGACGTATGGAGCATCTGTGCGGGGCAACTGAACCCATTATCCCTTCAAATCCAGCTTCATGCTCAGTGAACGTATCCCGTGCTCTTCTTCCTCTTCACCAAGCGATACGAATCCCTGGGAGGCATAGAAGCCAGTAGAATTCGGGGAAGAGTTCACCGTAATTTGCGTGCTCCCTCCCGTCCTCATCCGGTCTACCGCATACCGCAGCAGGGTCTTGCCGATTCCGGTTCCCTTATAAGCATTCTTCACGAACAGCAGAGAGATATGCTGATGATTGCGCAGCTCTATGATTCCTGTAACCTCTTGCCCGCTAAGCGCGATGTAGATCTCGTGATCCTCCTGCATCCGCCTAATAATGGCGGCAAGCTCAATGTACCTGTAGAATTCAATAACACCCTGCGCCGAATGATTGGCGGCAATATGTATATCAAACGCCTCCCGGATCAAGGGAGTAATCAGCTTCTCCTCACCCGGCAGCAACTGTCTGATCCCTTTCATGCGGCATTTCTCCTTTAGTGTGACTGGCTAGCGATAACTCTATAATAATAGCATAAATCAGGGAAATTTGCCCATTAATAGTTGCAGGTGAACACGGGATTTCGGCGAATTCTTTATCCTTAGGATCAATTATTATATGCGGGGTGTATAAATGAAGCGATTTATGATAGGTCAATATGGAGGATTTGATTATGGCAAGTTCCACAGGGATTTCAAAGCCGAATTCTATGGCATTGAGGCTTGTTCTTTCCCGTCCGATGAAGCTTGCCAGACGCTGATTGATGCAGCACAGAAGTACGGATTCCACACAGGAGTCCATTACCCGCTCCGGGCCAATCCTGCCAGACTAAGAGATGCCTTATTTCTCTCACCGGATGATTACGTGCGTTCTGAAGCATTCCAGCAGATCCAGGAAGAGCTGGATTATATGGTGAGGCTACAACCCGATTACGTATTATTTCATTATCCCAAGCCGGTTATCCTAGATCCTCAGGTGGACTGGAGCTCCTGGCGATTTGCTGACAGGAAAGAATATATTTATGAGAATGACCTCTCTCTGAATGAACTGATACAGCACAGCAAAGTTCTCTTCGACTGGCTTAGCCGGAAGGGCCGGGAGTACCGGTTCCAGCCCATTTTGGAGTTCGACGGACTGAACAGTTATATCTGCCAGCATAATTTTCTGGAACAGCTCTTGCTTGCCTATCCGGATATTAAGCTATGTCTGGATACCGGCCGGTTGTATCAGCAGGATAAGCTTGACCCTAATTTCGATGCCCGTGCCCTTCTGAGAAAATACACCAAGTATGCGGCATTGATCCATCTGTCGAATGTTCAGATTAACGAAACTATCCAGCACGGCCATTACCCGGTCCTACCGGAGTTAAGCGCCGGGGAGGGCTGGGCCCCGATCGAAGACTATCTGGGCATTATCCGTGAGGAGAACAGCGAAGTGAACATCATGTTCGAGCACCGCTCTGACCTCATCTCCGCACAAGATCTGGACCGTTGTTATGCATGGGTAGATCATATCCTAAACGGAGTCCCCGAGAATCCTCCGGCTTCTCCACCGCGATGATGGCACAGCCTACCCCGAATAATTGTGAATGCACAGGCGCATGATACAATGGGACCGTAACGTCCTTGCCTTAATTTAACACAAGAGGAGTGACAGATGTGGCAATCAATGTGTACCTGAATTTCAATGGCAATACCCGGGAGGCTGTAGAATATTACGCTGAAGTATTCGGGACCGAACCTCCGCATATCATGACCTTCGGCGAGGCTCCGCCCGATCCGTCCCATCCTGTACCGGAAGAAGCCAAACATCTCGTCATGCACGCCAATCTGATGATTGCCGGCAGCCCGGTCATGTTCTCTGACGTATTCCCCGGCATGCCGTTCACGGAAGGGAATAATATCAGCCTAACGGTGACGGATACCGATGAAGAGAAGATTCGTCTCTGGTTCAACAAGCTGAAGGAAGGCGGAACTGTACACATGGAGCTGCAGGAGACCTTCTGGAGCAAGGCCTACGGGAACCTGAAGGACAAATTCGGCATTCACTGGCAGATTAGCCACGACAACGGCCAGAACGGCTAACTCCCTTAGTAGTTTCCTATTCACAAAAGCGCTTAGGATATGACGGTTCTTCCCTTGGAAGGACAGCATATCCTTTTTTTCTGCGGCCTCATAATCCCAGCGTAAACGTAACATTTCAAAGTTGTAACCTGATTTTTAATGCGCTTACATCCTGTTCTATGTTTTAATTGTAATAACGTTATGTATTTCATCCTACTGTAAAGGAGACTAACTTATGGAAATATCCTCATTTTTGCTGCCCAAGGATCAAGTGGCATTCATCACCTCCTCGATTTCTATGCGGGAAGCGCTGGATCAGCTGGAGAATCATTATTATTCGGCCATTCCAATTATTGACGATGCCGGTAAATATGTTGGGACCTTGTCGGAGGGCGATCTGCTATGGAAACTGAAGAACACCGATGGTCTGAGCTTCGCGAATATGAACGAGGTGACTGTTGGCTCCATTCAGCGTCATGTGCATAACGAGAGCGTAGAGATCCACGCGCAGATGGAGGATATGCTGACCCTGGCAGCAGACCAGAACTTCGTCCCGGTAGTGGACGACAGCGGAATCTTCCTCGGCATCATCCGCCGCAAGGATATCATCGAGTATTACACACGGAATATTACAGATTAACTCAGATGCAGCTGCAGCAAAGGCAGGACTGTCCTACATGGACGGCCCTGCCTTTGCTGCGTGATGCGGGTCTTTAACCCCTTAATTCTTCTATAGCTCTGTCAAAATAATCGTGCCCTGCGGGGTGACCGCCAGCGTATGCTCATACTGGGCCGATAGACCCCCGTCAATGGTGCGCGCAGTCCACCCGTCTGCATCCACCTTGGTCCGGTAGCTACCGGTATTGAGCATCGGCTCAATGGTGAACACCATGCCTTCCTTAATCCGCGGGCCTTTACCGGCCGGGCCGTAATGAGGCACTTCAGGTGCTTCGTGCATCTCGGAGCCAATCCCGTGACCGATGAAGTCCCGGACAACGGAATAACCGTTAGATTCGGCATATACCTGAATAGCATGCGCTACGTCGCCTATGCGGTTGCCGGCTACAGCCTGCTCGATGCCTTTGAACAGAGATTCTTTGGTCGTCACCAGCAGCTTCTCCGCCTGCTCACTAATTGTACCCACCCCGTAGGACCAGGCCGAATCCGCCAGCCAGCCGTTCAGGTTGACTACCATATCAATCGTAACAATATCTCCATCCTTCAGCTCCTCATGCTTAGGGAAGCCATGGCAGATGACATCATTCACAGATGCGCAGGTGGCATATGGATAACCGTGATAGCCCTTCTGCTCCGGGGTTGCGCCATGCGATAGAATGAACTTCTCGGCAAACTGGTCGATCTCCCAGGTGGTAATTCCCGGCTTGATCAACTTGGCAATCTCCCGGTGGCATTCCGCCAGGATTATGCCGGCTGCCCGCATCTTCTCAATCTCTTCCATCGATTTCATAATGATCATTCAATTCGCCTCTTCTGTACAGAATCCATTACTCACTATATATAATGGCTCTTGATTATAATGGGGTAGTGCTACTCTATATTATGTAAGAAAACTTCCGAAAATCCAAATAAACAAACAAAATAAACCTGTCTTCCGCAAAAACACCAGAAAACAGGCTCATAACTAACCTTCCTATGATGGCTATTCCGTACAAGTTACTGGTAGTTATAGCATATACAGACCGCCAGGCATCAGCTGTTAGTCGTGGAAGTTGAGCCCCGAAGTAACTGCCTTGACATACCCGCTGCGGATCACATAATCGCCGAAGTGCTCACCGGCATTGCGCTCTCTTGCGTAGCTATGAATAATCGGCCCCAGGGTGTCCAGAATCTCCCGCTCGTCAATGTTCTCCTTATACAGCTTGTTCAGCCGGTCTCCGGTAAAGCCTGCACCCAGGTACATATTATATCTGCCCGGACCTTTCCCGATAAAAGCAATCTCGCCCAGCGCCGGTCTGGCACAGCCGTTAGGGCAGCCGGTCATACGGATGATAATCTCTTCATTGCGCAGCCCGGCTTCATCTATGATAACCTCCAGCTTATCCAGCAGGTGCGGCAGATAACGCTCTGCTTCCGCCATAGCCAGCCCGCAGGTCGGCAGGGCTACACAGGACATCGCACTTCTGCGCAGTGCAGAATGATGGGCCCCGTCCGTCAGCCCGTACTGCTTGGCAAGCTCTGTAATCTTGCGCTTCTTCGCCTGGGTCACTCCGCCGATAATCAGATTCTGGTTCGGGGTCAGCCGGAAGTCTCCGCTGTGAATCTTGGCAATCTCGCGCAGGCCGGTCATCAGCAGGTAGCCCTCCTGATCCTGAATCCGTCCGCTCTGGATATAGAGCGTCAGGTTCCATTTGCCGTCCATCCCCTTCACCCAACCATAGCGGTCGCCATTATGATCGAAGTGATAGTCGCGCGCCGGCTCCAGTGTCCAACCCAGCCGTTCGTGCAGCTCTCCCTTGAACCACTCCAGCCCGTGCCGGTCGATCGTATACTTGAAGCGGGCGTTCTTGCGGACTGAACGGTTGCCGTAATCACGCTGAATCGTAACTGTCTTCTCGGCCAGATCAATCATCTGCTCCGGACGGCAGAAGCCAATGATCCGTCCCAATTGGGGATACGTATTCGTATCGCCATGCGTCATTCCCATACCGCCGCCGACCGAGACGTTGAAGCCAGCCAGCTTGCCGTCCTCCAGAATGGCGATGAAGCCCAGATCCTGGGAGAACACATCTACATCATTGGATGGGGGCACCGCCAGGCCAATCTTGAATTTGCGGGGCAGGTAGACCGGGCCGTAGATCGGCTCAACCACCTTGCTGTCCACAACCTTTTCGCCGTCCAGCCAGATCTCATGATACGCACGGGTACGCGGGGCAAGATGATCACTGATTTTGTGGGCCCACTCCTGGACCTCGGCATGAACCTCCGACTGATACGGGTTCGGACCGCTCATCACATTACGGTTAACATCTCCGCAGGCCGCAAGCGTGGTCATCAGGGTGTCGTTGATCGTTCTGATCGTCTTCTTGAGGTTCCACTTCAGCACCCCATGCATCTGAAAAGCCTGCCGTGTCGTCAGGCGCAGTGTCCCGTTGCCGTACTTATGGGCCAGCTCATCCATGACCAGCCACTGTGCAGCAGACGCCACACCACCGGGCGCTACTACCCGCAGCATGAACTGGAACGCCGGCTCCAGCTTGGAGCGTTCCCGCTCACTGCGCAGATCCCGGTCATCCTGCATATAGCTGCCGTGGAATTTCAGCAGCCGGTTGTCATCCTCCGGCAGACCTCCTGTAATCGGATTGCTAAGGGTCTCGACAAGCGCACCGCGCAGATAATTACTCTCCAGCTTAATATGTTCAACATCACTCGGCGGTCCGCCAATCGGCTTTACCGCTGGTTCATTGTTTGCCATTGCTGATTCTCTCCTCTTCCGCTTAAGTCCCGCTTAATAGACATCCCGCTGGTAACGCTGCTCCTGCTGAAGGGTCTCCAGATAGGCGGCAGCCGCTTCTGCACTTAGTCCGCCTTCCTCCTGGATCACTGTAAGCAGTGCGGAATGCACATCATGAGCCATATGCTTCTCATCGCCGCACACATAGATATGTGCCCCTTCCTGCAGCCAGCGGTACAGCTCCTTGCTCTGCTCCAGGATACGGTGCTGTACATACACCTTCTCCTCAGTGTCGCGTGAGAAGGCCACATCCAGCCTGCTGAGGACACCGTCCTTCAGCATCCGCTGCCAATCCGTCTGGTAGAGGAAGTCTGTAACGAAATGACGGTCTCCATAGAACAGCCAGCTTGGACCCTCAGCACCCTGCTCCTCACGCTCCTCCAGGAAGGAACGGAACGGGGCAACTCCTGTGCCCGGACCGATCATAATTACCGGTACACTGGAATCAGCGGGCAGCTTGAAGTTCGGATTGTTCTGGATATATACCGGCAAAGTAGCACCCGGCTGTACACGCTCAGCACAGTGTACCGAGCAGACACCGTAACGCTCACGGCCATGTGACTCGTAACGCACAGCCCGCACCGTGAAGTGTACTTCATCCGGGTTGGCATTGTAGCTGCTGGCAATGGAATACAAGCGGGCCGGAAGCTTGCGCAGGATGGTCACGAAGATGCTGGCCGGAGCATTCCAGGGTCCATAGTCTTGCATAAGATCCAGCAGATCCCGGCCCTGGATATATTCCTTCAGTTCCTGTTCCCGCCCGGAGGCCAGCAGGTCCTTCAGGGCAGGTGCCGAGTTAAGCGTGGCAGCCTGCTCCAGGAGCGGCTTCGTCAGCACCGTAATTTCATAATGCCGCAGCAGCGCTTCCTGTAGCGTGCCTTCTGCGCCCTTCTTGTTCAGCGGAACACGTTCATTCGCATCCCAGCCCATAGCGGCAATGATCTCTTCTACCAGCTGCGGGTGGTTCTCGGGATAGACGCCAAGCGAATCCCCCGGCTCAAAGGTGATATTCGATCCGGCAAGCGACAGCTCCAGATGGCGGGTCTCGCGGTCTGAGCCGCGCCCGTTCAGATTAAGATTCTCCAGTACTTCGGCATGGAAAGGATGATTTCGTGAAAAGCCTGATTCCAGCGACTCCGCGCTCTCAGCAGCCTGAACCGCTGCATCCGCAATTCCTGAAACGTTCTGTGCGCCGTTAAGCGAGCTGATGACCTGGCCGAACCACTCGGCCACCGGCTCATCGTAATCGAGGTCGCAATCTACACGCGGGCTTAACCTTTGAGCGCCCAGTTCCTCCAGCTTCTGATCGAAGTCTTTGCCGGTCTGGCAGAAGAATTCATAGGAGGTATCGCCTAGCGCGAGTACCGAGAAGCGCAGGCCTGGAAGCTGCGGTGCTCTTTTGCTGTAGAGGAATTCATGGAAGGCACGGGCATTATCCGGCGGTTCCCCCTCGCCATGGGTGCTAACCAGCAGCAGCAGGTTCTCTGTCTTCTTCAGTCCATTCGGCTTGAAGCTGTTCATTGCAGAGACTGTGACCTTAAATCCCTGCTCCTCCAGCTTGCGGGAGAGGCTCACCGCGAGCCGCTGGCAGTTGCCGGTCTGGGAGCCGAACAATACGGTCACTTCACGCGATGCTTGCTGCGAAGCGGCTGTTGCTGACTCTACTACTACTGCTGGAGCAGCGGATACTGCTTGGACGCTTGATCCCTGGTTGCCCTGCACCGACAGCGCAGATAAATACCCGCTTAACCATACCTGTTGTGAAGGTGTCAGCGTAGGCAGAAGCTGGTTCAGCAGCTCTGCCTGGTTCTCATTAAAAGGACTGTTCGTAACTTGTAGTTGCAACAATATCGACCTCTCCTTAGCGTGCAATCTTCTTTCCTCTTAATATCATGAACTCAGGCTAACACAATACCGGCAAACGATCAACGAATCTTATAACAGCCATCATGTTCTTAAAAAGGTAAATACTTGCATAAAATGCACAAAACCCGGCTAAATCATAGTAAAACGCTCTGATTTAGCCGGGTTCATTACTAATTATGATAAGTTGCATTAGATAAAATGATAGACCGGAGTGCTAAGAGGCTGGAATTTATAACGGTCTGCGGGCTGCGGGTTGCCGGAAATGGTCCACAAGCAGGTACACCAGGATCAGAAGGCCTCCGGCATTGATCGCCAGATCGGCCAGATTAAGAATCCCTCCCCGGTCCCCGAAGACCAGGAAATCAGTCACCTGGTGATAGAGTACCCGGTCGATGGCATTACCGATGGCCCCGCCTACCAGGAAGCCGCTGGCTGCTTCGAGCAAGGGGCCGCGGATTTTACCCTGACGCCGGTAATAGAAGATTACTGCTACAAAAATCATGGCAACAATCGCAAAATATTTGCCAAACCCCTGAAATGAGCTAAAGGCCGCGCCGCTGTTCTCATAGTATACAAACCGCAAATGCGGTGTCCAGGAGGGAAGCATCTCCCCAAGCTCCATATGGGTACGCACTATCCATTTCGTTGCCTGATCAAGCATCAGAACGAGGACAGCTATCAGATAAAAAAGCATCGGCAGTTCCCCTATCTTCTCTAGTTGTTCAACTCACAGGATCAGTCTACCACATTTATCTGGATACTTACAAAAATATAGCCGGACCATCCCATCAGGGACAGTCCGGCCGTAATTGGTCAGATGATTCCGTATCATACACCTGCTGCGGGATATGCCGGGTTCCAAACCCTGCTTACCTTAGGCATGGTTAACATTCGTTGACTTCGCTTACCAGGCATACGCTTCCGGTGCCGGCTTGCCCGGTCCCGGAAAAATCTCATCCAGCTTCTTCAGCGTGGCCTCATCCAGCGTAATCTCGGTCACCCGCAGGGAGTCCTCGAACTGCTGGGTCGTGCGCGGCCCGATAATCGGTGCGGTCACAGCCGGATTCGCCAGTACCCAGGCCAGAGCAACCTGATCTTCATGCTCCCCCAGCTCTTTGCAGAGCGCGGAGAACTGTTCCAGCTGGCTGCGGTGCTGCTCCAGCTTGGCTGAACGGGCGCTGCGCACCCCGGTCTTGGCGAGTGCATTACGTCCCAGCAGGCCTCCGGCCAGCGGACTCCACGGAATGACACCTAGGCCCAGCTCCTGTGAGGCAGGCAGCACTTCAAGCTCTGGCGTCCGCTCGAGCAGGTTGTAGAGATGCTGCTCGGAGACAAGGCCGAGGAAATGGCGCTCCTTCGCCTTCGCCTGGGCAGCAGCAATATGCCAGCCCGCAAAGTTACTGGACCCGATATAGTCGGCTTTACCCTGGGACACGAGGATCTCGAATGCTCCCCACAGCTCGTCCCACGATACGTTCCGGTCGATATGATGCATCTGATATAATTCAATATGATCGGTCTGCAGGCGCCGCAGCGAGCCCTCGAAATGCCGTCTGATCTTGTAGGCAGACAAGCCTGAGCCGGAATTAGGACCGTCCTGCTCGTCGGACATGTCATTGTAGACCTTGGTGGCCAGCACTACCTTCTCGCGCCGTCCGCCGCCCTGCTGAAACCAGCGGCCGATAATTTCCTCCGTCCAGCCCCGCCGGTCCTGGCCGCCGTATACATTCGCTGTATCGAAGAAATTAATTCCCGCATCGAGGGCCGCATCCATAATTCTGAAGGCTTCCTTCTCCTCCGTCTCCGGCCCGAAATTCATTGTCCCCAGACACAACTGGCTCACCTTCAGCCCCGATTTACCCAAATAACTGTACTTCATCGCAATTCCTCCCTTTCACTCCTGCTAGATTGGCTGCTTCATATTCACTATAACCCTTAGAGTCTACTCTAAAGCAAGTTTTGCCGGGAACCGAATAAGCATACAAAAAAACAAGCCCCCCGAAAGAGACTTGTTCCGCTATAACTATATTCCATCATATTATTGCATTACCCATATACTCACTAAGCAGATACTCAGCACTACTCGATACTCACTCTAGCTTTCGCCAAGCGCCGAACCATGTCCGGCCTCACCGTTATCCGGGAACAGCACCTCGCCTGTCTTCAGCTGAATGTCCACAATCTCCTGAAGCGTACCCGACAGCTCGCCAGGCGGATAGGGCTTGGTCAGATATTTCCGCACGTTATCCATCATGCTCTTATTGTCCTTATCCAGCGCCGAGGAGATGACAATCGGCACCTTCTCGGTCCGGGGATCATTCTTGAGCATGCAGATCAGATCCCAGCCGTCCAGCTCATCGCCCAGCATCAGATCCACAATAATCGCTACGAAGGGCGTTTTGACGGCCTGGTCAAAAGCTTTTTGCGGATGATAGTGGTGGGTGACCCGGAAGCCCTTGCCCTTCAGCTCCTCCGAGAGCAGCAGCGACAGGCTGTAATCATCCTCCACAATCATTACATTCGGCTTCTGCTCCTTGCTGGCGTTCCATCTATGGGAAGGCTCCTCCTCCGGGTGGCCGGTCTCGGCCTGCATCAACGGAAGACGGAACCATACTGTCGAACCTTCGCCTTCAACAGACTCAATCCCGATTGTTCCCTTCTGCTTCTCAATAATTTCCTTGCAGATAGCCAGGCCGAGCCCCGTACCGCCAATCCGCTTGGATGCACTATTGTCCACTCTGCGGAATTTCTGGAACAGCTGCCCGATCTGATTCTTAGGAATCCCGAGTCCATGGTCCTGAATCCTCACCATAATGTTGCCCGGTTCGTTATGAAGCATGACCTTCACTTCACTTGCGCCCGGCGAGAACTTGATCGCATTGCTCAGCAGGTTGGTCAGCACCTGGATAATTTTATCCTTGTCTACTTCAACCTCTGGATTCAGAGCCTCATCCTCCAGCAGAATATGGTGGGTACCGCTCAGCTTGTACTGATCTATGACACTCAGGACCGTTTCACTAAGGTTGACCTTCTCCACATTGTACAGCTGTGTGCCGGACTCCATCCGCTGCAGGTCCAGGAAGTCGTTAATCAGCTCCGTCAGACGCTTGGCTTCCTTATGAATCGTCTCCAGATATTTCAGCTGCTTCTCCGGCTTCATCGTTTTGGACAGCAGCAGCTCCGTGAAGCCTAGTACACTCGACAGCGGAGTCCGCAGCTCATGGCTGACCGTGCTGACCAGTTCCGACTTCATCAGATCGAGCTCATATTCGCGGGTAATGTCACGGTGGACAAATAGCGTCCCCACCCGGACCTCCCGGCGGAAGACCGGTATGGCATAGGCATCCACATGCTTCAAGTCTTCCTTGCCGATAGAATACTTCATCGCACTGGAGTCAACGGTATGCTCGGACATCGCTTTCAGGTAAAAGCGCCCCAGCTCTTCGGATTCATTCACCCTGAGGGTGAAGTGCTCCATCCAGCGCTCCTTGGGAATCAGCATGCCTTCCGTCCAGTCCTCATAGCTGAACAATTGGCTCAGCGCCTTGTTGATATGCTGAATGACGCCCTCCGTGTTGACGAATTGGATGCCTTCATTGACGTTGTTCACAATATCCCGGTTCAGCTCACGGCCATTCTCGATCTCCTCGTACATGAACAGCCGTTCAATGGCCAGGGCGACCCGGTTCATTATCCCCTGAATTTCACTGGTCTCTTCCTCTGTGAACGGATGCCCGATGCGGGTTCCGCAGAAGACCGCCAGAATCTCATCCTCCGCATTCACTACAGTCGTATAGTAATCGTAACAATACACCTCATTGGCGGAAATCCCCTGCTCTCTGACTGAGCCTACCCGCTTCACCACATACGACTTTTCCACGCTCAGGCGGTACAGAATCTCCTTGCTGCCCTCACCGATGTACCGCTCCACATTCTCCGGCGGAACCCCTTTGACCACCGCTATCTTATCCTTGACCAGCAGGAAAAGGCTGGAGTCGAACGAGAACAGGCGGTTCATGAATTTGTTGAACTTGTCGGCGAATTCATGCTTGTCGAGCGTATAGGTAATTTCATGATTCAGCTGATTGTTAAGCTCCAGCATCATAGACGTCTGCTCCGTGCTTTTCAGCGTCTCCGCCAGCTCCTGCTGCACATTCTTCATTGAAGTAATATTATTGGCAATCAGGATATACTGGTAAATCTGGCCTTCATCGTTCAAGTAAGGCATGATTGTCAGCTGCAGCCAGAGCGGCGAACCTTCCTTCGCCGTAAGCTCTGCCTCCCCGCTCCACACGCCGCCGGTCGACAGCTTGCGGACCATTTGCTCTACCTGTGGTTCTGAAATATTATGCAGCTCAAACAGCCGGTAAGTGTATCCGATAACCTCGGAGCTCTTGTACCCTGTATAGACGCTCAGATTATCATTCGTGTAAGTGAACACGCCTTTGTTCGACAGAATGCCGACAGCAGAGGTCTGATTCAGCGCCTTCATCATGCTCTCGATCTCGCTGAGCGACCGCTCCAGCCTGAACTGCTGATCCTGCAGCTCGTCCTGCTGGGCATGCAGCTCTTCATTCTGCATCATCAGCTCTTCCTCTTTGTCCTGGATGCTATGGGCCATATTCAGGAAGGCGTCATAGAGCCGCCCGATCTCATCCTGCTTATGCAGCTTACCGAGCAGAACCGCATCCCCGGCAGCCAGCGAATTCGTTGCTTCCTCCAGCTTCACAATCGGATCGATGATAATTTTGAGCATCCGCCAGATCAGCAGGGTGAAGAACAGCAGCAGCAAGGTACTAAGCAGAAAAGCAATGAAGGTGAACGTATCCGCCTGCCTGATGGAGCGGGAGTTCAGCTCATTCAGCAGCACATCCGAATTGGTTTCGAATTGCTTGGTATAGCCCAGGTATTCGTTCACAGCCTTGGTGCTGCCGCTCTGGGACAAGCTCCGGATTCCCACGTAATCATTATTTTTCACCAGCCGCATCACTTCGGGCAAGGTCCGGCTTTTGTACTGTTCATAGAACACCTTAAGGTCATCTCTGTACCGGATTTCTTCAGCTGACAGCTTCAGGGAGGAGTACTGCTCCAGAATACCGTCAAGCCTCTTAAGCGCAGCGTTCAGCAGCGCAAGCTCATTGTCACTCTGAGTAGCCACATAACCTCTCGCCCGGAAAAAGACCTCGTTCAGCGTCACCGCCAGCTCGTTGATCGTCCCCGTCTTATGTTGCAGCACTTCACGTTTGTGATCCAGCTGTTCCTGCTGGACATTGATATAGAAGACAAGCCCGATTCCTCCCGCCATGATGGCAACGAACAGGAGCAGAAGAATCCGGTAATATTTCGTTTTGATGCTCCGGTCGGCAAGCTTA
The DNA here is from genome assembly GCF_000517865.1 of Paenibacillus sp. FSL R7-269. Lineage (NCBI taxonomy): Bacteria > Bacillati > Bacillota > Bacilli > Caryophanales > Paenibacillaceae > Paenibacillus > Paenibacillus sp. FSL R7-269. The sequence goes on along the minus strand of NZ_ASPS01000097.1, from coordinate 48,460 downwards.
AGCTTAAGGTTTCTCACTCAGAATGTCCTCCACGAGCTGCAACAGCTCCATCGGGCTGAAAGGCTTGGGCATAAAATATCGGGCTCCCGCCTCTCTGGCCCGGTTACGGTCCATCTCCTGTGCCTTGGCGGTCAGCATCATAATCGGCGTCCGGCTCTTCAGCTCCCCGTCCAGCTCGCACAGCACTTCAATGCCGGTCATTACAGGCATCATGTAATCCAGAATGACCAGATCATAAGATTCTGCCGCCAGCCTGGCGAGCGCCTCGCCCCCATTCTCGGCGGTATGAACCTCCACATTCTCCAGATCCTCCAGCGTATCCTCAATCAGCATGCGCAGAACCTCTTCATCATCTACAATCAGTACCTTTTGTACCATAGCCCACTCTCACCTTTCAGTCATCCCTGCTTGGGATGCATTGCATTTAGACATTTAGAACAGAAACCGGTGGGACAGGCGCTCAATCCGGGTCAGCAGCTCCGGCAGATGGAACGGCTTAATGACATAATCGTCCGCCCCCATCTGCAGAGCATGGATAATATCCCGCTGGTTATTACGGCCGGTCAGCATAATCACTAGGATGTTCAGCTCAGGATAACTGCTGCGGATCTTCTCCAGCACCTCCAGCCCGTCAAGCCCCGGCATGACACCGTCCAGCAGAATAACATACTTCTCTTCAGGAGCATACCAGTCCGATTCCAGCAGAAGCGCACCGTCCGCATAACTCGTAACCTTCACTCTTGCGTTAGCCCCGGGCTGCCAGGCAGCGAATTGGGTCGTCACGATTCTGCGGATCAGCGGATCATCATCCACAATAATGACATTCAGCAGCGTCTCGCGCTGGCCCAGCAGCAGTTCCTCGCTGTACAGAGTGCTCTGGTTTCTGCCGTTATGCTTGCTGGCATATAGCGCCAGATCGGCTTCCTCTACCAATATATCGGCATCCTGCACCGCTCCGGTGATCTCGGTCACTCCGCAGGAGAACGTTACATGAAAGCTCTCACGCTTGGCCTGGAATTCCCGGGCAGCGAAGACTTCCTGAATCCGCTCCATCACAAGCAGCGCCTGCTCCGCAGGAGTATTGGGCATGAACAGGGCAAACTCCTCCCCGCCATAGCGGCAGAAGGTATCCTCCGTGCGGATGGACTGCTTCACCAGCTCCGAGAAGCTCTGCAGCACCTCGTCTCCCATCAGATGCCCGTAAGTATCATTAACCTGCTTGAACAGGTCCAGATCCAGCAGAGCGAGGGAGAAGGTCCGGCCTGTCCGTCTGAAATCGGCGATCAGCTGCTTCATTGTCTGGTTGAAGTACTTGCGGTTGAACGCCCCGGTCAGTTCGTCGACAATGATGGATTCCTGCCACTCCTTTTTCAGCTCAAAGCGGTTCTTGATCAAGACCAGGAACAGCTCGATGTCTACCGGCTTTTGTATGTAATCCATAACACCCAGCGAATAGGCATACTTCTGAACCTCAATCGAATGCTCGCCGCTGATAATAATGATCGGAATCCGCTCTTTCTTGGCTTTGCCGATAATCTGCTTCAGTACATCAATCCCGCTGCGGTCCGGCAGCAGAATATCAAGCAGAATCAAATCCGGCTTCGTCTCATAAAAAAGCTTCAGTCCGCGTCCGGCCGACAGCGCAATGCTGACATAATAGGACTTACGCTCCAGCGATTCCCGCAAAATAGAAACCAGCTCCACATCATCGTCCACGATCAAAATCTCGAACTGCTGATGGACATTGCCATGGGACAATGCGATCCCCGGAGTCAGCGGAGGCACCGCACCCACAGGCTCCGGCTCCTTAAACAGCTCCAGCAGCGGATAAATATAATCGCCCCACTCTGCTTCCGTCCAGCTTCTATGGTTATCATCCGAGAAATAGAGCAGCGCATTGCCGGAGAACCTCTCTACAGCATCGAGACCCACAGTGCCCGAGGTGCCCTTCAAGTTATGCAGGAAACGGTAGATATCCCTCTCCTCGACTGCTGACTGTTCCGACCATTTGTGCAGCGTTTCTCTGGTACGCTCTTCAACCAGCTCTTTATATTTTCTCGTTGTCATAATAGCTCCTTCAGTCCAGCTTATCCTACAAAAATCCAATAAATCATATTTCACATCAAGTGTCAATGTTATTATAACCTCAGGAAAATGCAAGCTCAAATCTCTGATCAGCCCGACACAAAAGCTTTGGTTGATAACCTATCCTTGATTTGACATAATAATTAAAATCGTTCATTCCGTTAATGCGGCAATGAGCGAAGATTATAGATCATGGATAACGGGAGGCTTTTCAATTGAAGGGGATTATTACTGTACTCGGGAAAGACAAGGTAGGCATTATCGCCAAAGTATGTACATACCTCGCAGAGCACAATCTGAACATTCTGGACATCTCCCAGACGATTGTGCAGGATTATTTCAACATGATGATGATCGTGGACATCTCTGCCCCCAGCAAGTCGTTCGAGGAGATTGTGGAGGAGCTTCAGCAGGTAGGGGAAGACATCGGTGTGGAAATCAAGCTGCAGCATGAGGATATCTTCAATATTATGCACCGGATTTAACCGGCGAGGAGAGGAGTGAGCGCTAGTGATCTCGATTGTAGAAGTTCAGGAGACGAATAAAATGATCCGGGAAATGAACCTGGATGTCCGCACCATTACGATGGGTATCAGCCTGATGGACTGCGCCCATACCGACATGAAGGTGTTCAACCAGAAGGTGTATGACAAAATTACCCGCTCTGCCGAGAAGCTCGTGAAGACCGGTGAGGATCTGGAGCGCCAATTCGGGGTACCGATTGTCAACAAACGGATCTCCGTGACGCCGATTTCGATAGCTGCGGGGGCTGTACATACCGATACCTACGTGCCTGTCGCCCAGATTCTGGACAAGGCTGCCAAGGAGGTAGGCGTCAACTTCATCGGCGGGTATTCCGCGCTGGTGCAGAAGGGCTGTACCAAGGGCGACCGGATTCTGATTGACAGTATCCCGGAAGCGCTGGCGGTAACCGAGAGAGTCTGCTCCTCCGTCAACGTCGGCTCCTCACGCAGCGGCATCAACATGGACGCAGTGAAGCTGATGGGTGACATCATTCTCCAGACGGCGGAGCGCACGAAGGACCGCGACTCCATCGGCTGTGCCAAGCTGGTTGTATTCTGTAACGCAGTCGAGGATAACCCGTTCATGGCCGGCGCCTTCCACGGGGTGGGCGAGCGGGAGTGTGTGATTAACGTGGGCGTAAGCGGCCCGGGTGTGATCAAGCGGGCGCTGGAAGAAGTGAAGGGACAGGACTTCGAGACACTGTGCGAGACAATCAAGCGTACCGCCTTCAAGGTCACACGTGTCGGCCAGCTGGTCGCCCAGGAAGCCTCCAAGCGCCTGAATGTGCCCTTCGGCATCATCGACCTGTCGCTGGCACCTACGCCTGAGATCGGCGATTCTATCGCAGAGATTTTCCAGGTCATGGGCTTGGAGGAAGCGGGTGCTCCAGGCACCACTGCTGCACTGGCCATCCTTAACGATAATGTCAAAAAAGGCGGAGTGATGGCCTCCTCCTATGTCGGCGGCTTAAGCGGCGCTTTCATCCCGGTCAGTGAAGACCACGGTATGATCCAGGCGGTCCAGCGCGGGGCGTTGACTCTGGAGAAGCTTGAAGCTATGACTTGTGTCTGCTCGGTAGGCCTTGACATGATTGCCATTCCCGGCAGCACCAGCAAAGAGACCCTCGCAGGCATCATTGCCGATGAAGCCGCCATCGGTATGGTCAACAACAAGACCACGGCGGTTCGCGTCATTCCGGTTATCGGCAAGGACGTCGGTGAGATGGTCGAATTCGGCGGCTTGCTCGGATACGCTCCAGTCATGGCTGTCAATCCGTTCAGTTGTGCGGGCTTCGTCAACCGCGGCGGACGGATTCCCGCGCCAATCCATAGCTTCAAGAACTAAGTGGGCGTGCAGGCTTAAATGCATTCTGTACATCTAAACCTACTGATTTTCGACCCATTCTGAGTTTAGTTGTATATAGTACATCTATAAGGCCGTTTATTTTTACTACTCACACTTTTAGGCAGATTTAGTTGTACAGACTACATTTAAACGTGGCATGTGTGAATTTTCGCTGTTTTTAAGTGTACGTTCTACAACTATCTCTAAATTTCACTGGGAGCTGAAGACTTACATCGCGGATGATGTGATTTGAATTATTCTTCATATCACCCCTAACAACTAATAAGACACGTTGCCTTCCCGATCAGGGAGAGTAACGTGTCTTTATTAGTTGTTACCGGGCATCAGCGCTGCGGCGGCTCTGACGGTACGGTAATGTGGGACAGCTTCGCAGGGTCCATTAAGAGATACAGGTTCTGAATCCGTTCTCCGCTGGAATCCGTGCTCAGGCAGAGCACGCACTTCACGACTCCCTGATCCGTGAAGATCAGACCCGGCTCACCGTTCAGAAGCCCGCAGGAAGGCTTCCATTCCCGCAAATAGTGCATAACCCGCTTCGAGGTCAGCAGTGCAGTAACTCCCCGGCGGCCGGTCATCGGCCGGAGAATCGTATGCACCTCGCGGCCCCCGCCGTCGGCAACCAGGACCGGATGCTCGCCCAGCAGCTCCAGCATGCTGCCCACATCATAGGAGGTGAACGCGGCAGTGAAGCGGATCAGCAGTTTCTCGGTGACTGCTCCATATCGGAGCGAGGGTAACCGGGAAGCCGGCTCTGTCTGCAGGATTCGCTTGGCCCGGCTGAAGATCTGCCGGCAGTTGCTGCCCGATTTGCCTACCATTCCGGCAATGGCTTCATAGTCGTATTCGAAGGCTTCCCGCAGTACGAATACCGCACGCTCCGTGGGAGACAGGCGCTCCAGCAGCACCAGAAAGGCATACGACAAATTATCCTTACGTTCTGCCGCCGCTTCCGGGCCATCGTATCCCTCGCTTACCGGCTCCGGCAGCCACTCCCCGATATAAGTCTCTCTGCGGCTGCGAGCCGAGTTCAGCATATTGAGGCAGCGGTTCGTCACGCCTTTGGCCACATAGGCTTTGATATTCTGAATGCCGCTCCGGTCCCGGTGCTGCAGCTCGGCGAACATATCCTGCACCGCATCCTCCGCATCAGCAACCACGCCTAACATCCGGTACGCAATGGAGAAGGCATAGCTTTTATAATTCCGGTACATCTCCTCCATACCCGGATTCTCAGCCGCAGGTGTCTGGGCCTGAGCCGTTATTTTACCCCTGTCCACTTCACGCAGCTCTCCTTCCTTACACTCCTGTCCTTATCCTTAGCCGAAGCAGCCCGGGAACATCCCGGTCGTAATGGCAATCCGGTTCCAGCTGTTGATCGTATTGATCGCCATAATCCAGTCTACCAGTTCCTCTTCGCTAAAATGCGTAAGCATCTTATTATACAGCTCCAACGGAACGCCCGCTTCACTGATCAGCGTGACCTGCTCGGCGAATTCCAGCAGCACACGTTCCTTCGCACTGAACAACGGCGCTTCGCGCCACACACTCAGCAGCAGAATATGATCGGCATAGTTGCCCAGCTTCATCAGATCCTTGCCATGCATATCCAGACAGAACGCACAGCCGTTGATCTGGGAGACCCGTATTTTAACCAGTTCATACAGCACTTTATCCTTGCTGCGGCTTCCTGCATGCTGCTCCAGCGCCATCATTGCCCGGAACGCCGGGCCGTTAACCTCACGATAATTCATTCGTAGACTCATATTGGGTCGCCTCCATTGTGGTTGTGTTGCTCTTCATAACTGTAGACAAGATGGAGCCGGATGTTGTGACAAAACATCCCCACAAACTCTCCCCACAAAGTGAAGTAATGCTTCGGAGTGAATTCAAATACTTTGCGGGGACCCCGAAAACATTACACAAAGTGAAGCTTTAGATCGATGATGAATCAGGTACTTTGCGGGGACCCCAAAACTCTGATTTTTTCAAAAAAAGCAGAACAGCGAAATCCGCAGCCCTGCTCTTGTATACACTCTATATGCTCAGGCTCTTAGCCCTTCTCGAAGAGAATAGCCGCCAGCCGGTAAGCAGCGCCGATAACAGGCAGATCCCGGACGAAGTCAGGAAGACTACATGCATCCCCGAGAGGAACAGCTCCGGACGTCCTTCCACCAGCCCGGTTACCCGGTAGCCGGCCTTGCTGCTCATTACATTGAACAGGATCGAAGTCGCTACGGTAATGCCGACGACCATCCCCACATTACGGACCAGCGAATTCACGCTGCCTGCCGAGCCCAGCTGTGTTCGCGGCACCGTGGACATAATCAGCGAGTTGTTCGGTGAGCCGAACATCCCGCTGCCGATGCCGAGCATGGCGATCCAGACACCGACCAGCATAACCGGGCTGCCCTCATGCAGCCGGGCCAGCCCGAACTGGGCTACCACCATCACGATCAGCCCTGCGAAGGTGAGCAGCTCCGAACCGATTTTGTCGGACAACGCCCCGCTTAACGGAGCAACTATCACCATACAGATCGGGTACAGCATAAGCAGGAACCCTGCATCGAAGGGAGACATGTTCAGCATATTCTGCGCATAGAACGGTGCGATAATATTGAAGCAGAAGTTCGAGACGAACACCAGAAAGGCACAGAATATGCTCAATGAAAACAAGGGATTCTTGAACAGGGTAAGTTGAAGCAGCGGCTGAGCACTGCGCTGCTCCACGATCAGGAAGACGATGAAGGTAATTACCGCAGCGGTGAGTGCGGCAAGAATCCGCGTATCCCCGTATCCAAGCTGCTGGCCGAGCAGTAGTCCTGCGAACAGAGAAACAATGAAGACGGCAAACAGCAGGCTGCCGGGAACATCAATCCCTGACTTCACACGTACCAGATCCTTCGGCAGCACCTTCCAGCCCAGCGCAATCGCCAGAATTCCAATCGGCACATTCACCCAGAAAATATACTCCCAGCCCATCGATGATACGATAATTCCGCCCAGGCTGGGCCCCGCTATACTGCCGAGGGACACGAAGGTTCCAATCAAGCCGAGAGCCTTGCCGCGTTCCGTTGACGGGAAAATATCCGTAACAATGCCCTGGCTGTTCGCCATGGTCATCGAAGCGCCGACCGCCTGCACTACACGCGAAGCAATGAGTAACGGCAAGTTGTGGCTTAATCCGCAGAGCAGCGAGCCGAGGGTGAAGACGACCATGCCCAGCTTGAACATCTTGATTTTGCCGGCGATGTCGCCCAGCTTCCCGAAGAACAGAATCACTGAACAGATCGCCATCAGATATCCGGTTGTCACCCACTCCACCTGGGCTACCGGCAGCCCCAGCTCCTTCACCAGCACCGGCAGCGCAATATTCACAATACTTCCATCCAGTGTAGACATAAAAGTAAACAAATTAAGAACGATCAGAATCAGCCAGCGCTTCTTCTGTATCCCGGCATCCTCCTGATAGGTCGCCTCTAAGCTGCTCATCCTATAACACCTCTTGTATCCAATGTAATATAGTTGCACACGCAACAAACTAATCCTACACAGTGTACTGCAAATTAGTTGCGTACGCAACAAAATTACGGTAAGATCTGAGGCATACGGTTTTCTTAGGCAGGCTACCGTTATAATCCTCAGCGAGGTGTCCATTGTGACTTCAAATAAAGAACCGGTCATTGAACCAAACAGAGAACCAAACAGTGAACCGATCAGAGAACCCATCGGGAAGCTGATCTCCCATCTCCACCGTCAGAACCAAAAAATACTGGCCAAGGAGCTGCTTCCCTACGGAATCGGCAGCGGTGGCCAGCATAGCTTCTTGAAGCTGGTGTTGAGTCATCCAGGGATCACCCAGGATCAGATGACCAGCCGGATTAAATGCGATAAAGCGACAACTACCCGCTCCGTCAAGCTGTTGGAGGCCTCGGGATATATCGAACGCCGGACGGACCCGAATGACCGCCGCTCCTTCCTGCTGTATCCAACTCCCCAGGCGCTCGACTTCGCCCCTGTCTTCCAGGCGCTGCTGGACGATTTCAACCGCGAGCTGTCCATGGATCTCACCGAGAGTGAGCTGGATGTGCTGTTAGATCTGCTCCGCAAGGTCACCCGCAACTCAGACCGGCTGAACGGGCAGGGTTGAGTGTATTAATTAAGTGGAGAAAATCAGGCTGTCCTTGCTGTCTCCGGGTTCAGCTGCGAAGCGTGCATCTTGAAGCCTGCCCTCAGCGCGGTATTCACTCGGCAGCTTGCCGACATGCTCCCGGAACAGCTTGCTGAAATAACGCTCATCTCCGAAGCCGGACCGGCAGGCAATTTCACACACCGGGACAGGGGTCTCCAGCAGCAGCGCTTTCGCCAGCTCCAGCCGCATGCGCCGCAGGCACTCCCCGAAAGTCTCACCGGCAAAGCGGGCGAAGCACCGGCTGAAATAGCCGCGGCTCATATGGATGGCAGCGGCAACATCGCCTTGATTGATTTTATCCCCGGCATGGCTCCTCATATAACGCACAGCGGTGATCAGGCAGAGCATCACCTCTTGGCTCAGGCCCAGCTCAATCATCCGGCGCTGGACATGCCCCGCGAACTGATTCAGCCAGACTTGCCAGTGCCGCCAGTGCCGGTTGCACTCTGCCGCCAGCGCAAGCTGCTGCGCTTCCTCCGCTGTAAGCAGCAGCCGGCTCCAGCTCCGCAGCAGCTCCTGGCCAAAGTCCGCCACTGCCTCAGGGTCCGGCTGCTGCATCGCAACCCCGCTGAGGAACAGGTCCCATTCTCTCCGCTCCAGCGTCCAGCGGAGATTCTGCGCCTGTCCCAGCGCGGAAGGGCCGCCCGTCTCCGGCCGTTGCCGCACGGCCAGCGCCTGCAGTTCACCATAGTGCAGCCTCGGGACCGCCTGGCCGCCCGCAGCATAGAACAGCGCCTGACGGGCCGACTGTTCCAGCACCGCAGCGATTCTCTTCAGCGGCTGACCGCGCACCCCCTCCAGCAGCGCCGCTGTCCAGCTTGTCCCAAGCACCGCTCCCACCTCTCCTCCGATCCGCGCTGCATCCACAGGATACGACAGCGGAGACAGCCACATCCCCTGCATAGCATGTAGTGTGGAATTTCTCACCAGAGACAGCGCATACAGCTGCTCTTCCTTTAGTTCCGCCGTAAGCGGCACATAGAGCAGCGCCTTGTCCTCAGCGATCACCCTATGCTCTGCCTTTGCAGGGGTGCTTTTGTTCCCGTCCTCCCACCTGATCCGCTCCACCAGTCTGCGGATGATTTCATCGGCATTCTCCGGCTCCAGCAGCGTCTTGACAATGTAATCCACCGCTCCCAGCCGCAGCGCCTCCTGCACCTCATCGAATTCATGATGGCAGGTCAGCACTACGCAGCGTACCGCGGGATACCGCAGCCTCACCTCTCGGATCAGCTCGAACCCGGTCATACCCGGCATCGACAGATCCACGAACAGCAGATCTGTCTCCTGCTCGCGCAGCAGCTCCAGCGCTGCTTGCCCGTCCCCGGCCTCTCCGGTAATCACCACCCCGAGGGACGGCCAATCCAGCAGTGAGATGAAACCCCTGCGCACCAGACGCTCATCATCTACGACAACAGCCTTAATCATCGAAGTCCTCCTTGCTTTTGATAGGAATAATGATTGATACTGGGTTCCGCTTTTCTCACCGCTCTTCGTGGAAGCGTTTCAATATATAGATACAATACCATATTTTGTTTATTCTGAAAATAAAAAGGCGGAACATAAAAAGAGCTGCTCACAGGCAGAATATCCGCCGTAGAAACAACTCCACTTCTGCTATTAGGTGCTAGGCAAGACTACCCGCCCGACTTCTCTCCCGCTGTCCTCCCTAAAAAGCCGCCCGATTAGCCTCACGGCCCCTCACTCCCGGCTTGAACCGGAACAATCCGCCCGCCTGCGGCCAGCGTTCAAGCTCTTCTGCACTCATGTATCCGCATGCTGTAGTGATGTACAGCTCGTCCAGATTCTCGCCGCCGAATGTGCAGGAGGTTACGTAATGCGACGGAACCTCAATTCTCTCCAGTTGCTCGCCTGTATGGGGATTCCACCGCGAGATACAGCCCCCGCGCCAGTGGGCGACCCAGAGCATGCCTTCACTGTCGATCGTCATTCCATCCGGCCAGCCTTCGCCTTCCGCCAACTGGATGACCGTCCGGCGCCCGCTTACCGAGCCGTCTGCCAGCGAATAATCCATCACATCGATCCCCTTGGTCAACGTGTCAATGTAATACATGACCCCTAAGCTGTCGTTCCAGGCCAAGCCGTTGGAGATGCCGATTCCAGTCAACACCTGCCGGACCTTACCAGCGGATTCCATTACATACAGGCTGCCGTCTCTTCCCGCAAACCTTCTGTTCATCGAGCCGAACCACAACCGTCCACGGCTGTCGCATTTGGCATCATTCAGCCGGTTCCCGGGAATTCCGGACTCCACCACTGCCAGCAGCTCCACAGGCTGATGCTCCATATATCTGTAGATCCCGTCCTCCATCGTCAGAATCCAGCCGCCTCGCTCCGCCGGTACGGCTGCACTTACCTTTCGCTCAAAGGAATGAATATCATCTGTACCCTTGCCAGGGTCATAGAGATGTAATTCATTGCTGTCAACATCCATCCAATACAATCTGCCCTTCCTGTGATCCCAATGAGGACCTTCTCCGAGTGCCGCCTTCGCAGCAACCACGCATTCCATCGTTCCGCTCAATATAAACCCTCCTCGAATAAATACTTTCTATGTACTACTGCCCCTCCAGCCTCCAACCTGACATACACCTGTCCGGTTCGCATGATATGCTAAATGCAGCACAATCCTATGAATGAGGTGACCCATATGAAGTTCGAATGGAGAAAACAAGACAAAGCCCTATACCTGCCTCCTGCCGAACCGGGACTGATTCAGGTACCCGCCTTCCCTTATTTCACCCTGCAGGGTGAAGGTAATCCCAACGGCAGCGCATTCGCGGAAGCAGTCGCTGTGCTGTATTCCTTATCCTACGCAGTCAAAATGCTGCCGAAAAAAGGCCCCGCACCCGAAGGCTACTACGACTACACCGTCTTCCCACTGGAAGGGCTATGGGATCTCAGCGAAGCCGGACGCCGCTCATCCGTTCTTGATAAGAACGAGCTGGTGTACACCTTAATGATCCGGCAGCCGGATTTCATGACCCCGGCGCTGGCCGCTGTAGTCCTGGAGCAGGTCAAGCGCAGTAAGCCGCATCCGCTGCTGGACAAGGCTGTCTTCGCCCGCTGCGAAGACGGCCTCAGTGTACAAATGACGCATATCGGCTCCTATGATGATGAACCGCACAGCTTTACCAGAATGGAGCAGTTCTGCGCTGCTCAAGGACTGCTGCGGGAGTCTCTCCTGCACCGCGAAATCTATATCTCGGATGCCCGGCGTGCCAGCCCGGAGAAGCTGCGAACCGTGCTGCGGTTCAAGGCCGCCCGGCAGGATTAACGCTACATTTTCACCGTGTTCCGTACTATTGAGCTCTTATGAACCTCCAGCACCTCCCGGTACTCCACCGTCTCAATCTCGCAGCCGGGGCCGATCACAATACTTCCGCCCCGGACAGTCTGCGCCTGTGTATGCTGAAGCTCAATCTGATCCCCTTCGATCAGCCGGGCCGTGAAGCTCAGCTTCTTCCCGGGTCTGAGCAACGCGCCGGAACGGCTGCGCTTGATCGAGATCCTGCCGCCGCCGACCGTATCCGCTCTACAGGGACCGAACAACGTCAGGTCGAGCTTCTCCGCATTGAGCAGTCCGCTGACCTCCAGGATTCCGGTAAGCTGCACCTGCTCTGCTTCACAATCGCCCGTAACTATAATCCCGCCGGTCAGCTTGATATCCTCAATCCGCAGCCCGCCGCCTGCCGTAAGCTCTCCTTGTCCGCGCAGGCTGGCTGCGTCCACCCGGCCCTTGACCTCACACTCTCCGGTGATTTTGATATCCTGCGCCCGAAGATTTCCCTTAACCGCAACCTCTCCGGTTTGCGCCAGCTTATGGCAATCCACATCTCCGCCAAAGGTACATTCTCCCGTCACCTTCACATCCTTAAAAACTCCGCCGACAGAGCTCGAAGTCCCGAGTATCTTCAGATCATGACGTTCTACCGCTTCATTCACCGATCTTCTCCTCCTCTCCCACCTGGGCACCGGGATGTACAGTCAGTCCCGATCTATACTCCACCCGGCCAATCGAGCAGCCCTCTCCGATAATAACCGTCCCGCCTCTAACTACATCTGCACTCGCGTATTCCAGATCTAGCGTATCGCCCTCGATGAGCTTGGCCCGCAGCCCGATTTTGAGCTTAGGAATCATCCCGCCTAATAGTCTGCCCCAGGCTGCATTGCCTTTTTTGCGGATCACCAGGCTCTCTACGCCAATCTCCCCCGCCTCAGACTGCCCCTGTAGCCCGAACTCAATCCGGCCCGCACTGAGCAGGCCCCCCACCGTGAATACCCCTTCACCGGTCAGCTCCTCCAGTTCACAATCGCCCTTCAGCTTCAGCATCCCGTCCATTACACAGCGCTCTCCCCGCAGACTACCCTCTGCATTCACCACTCCATTCAGCTTCATTTCACCAACCTGCAGATTGCCCTTCAGATTGAGGGTTCCGTTCATCTCCAGCTCATCGGCCGTGAGGTCGCCCTTCTGTTTCATCACGCCGTCGCAGCTATAGGTATGTGCGTGGAGCGCTCCGTTAATTTTACTGACGCCGTTGATATTCACGCTGTGATATCTGCCCCCGGCAGCCGTGTTGACCCCATCCATCACCAGATCCGGCAGTTCACTCTTCTCCATGGTCCAGCCTCCTCTAGTTTACTATTCCTTGCTCTATAAGCCGCCTTCACTCAAGCGCCCATTCAGTAGTTCCGCCAGATCGGCAGAACGAAGCCTGCTCACCACCCGTACCCCCTCATCGAAGGCCAACCCCGCGCCCGGCAATGCCATAATGAAGAAGCTAACCCCCATCTTCCGCACAAAAAACAGCTCCCACCCCTTCTCCCCGTATCCCGGCGCATGACTCTCCAGCGTCTGATAGAGCCGGTCTGCTTCCTCCCAGCTTAGCTCCCCCTTGCTGAGCAGCCCATCTGCCGCGAATACATTCAGAATCTGCTCGAAGGTCAACGGTAAATCCTCAGCCTCCGGTCTACCGAACCGCTCCAGACTGCTAACCGTAACAATGTTACGTTCTTTTAGCTGGGATACGGTTAACCTTATTCTGTACGGGGATGCCGGCTCTGACAGCTTATCTGCCAATTCATCCAGGGAGAGATCATCCTTCTTTTGTAAAATATGCTGCACCCGCCCCAAAATCCGCGCACGCGGAAAAAAGGTTTCCTGTCCCGTAAAGGTAGATTTGCGGATGAACCATTCCTCAGGAATCAGCTGCTTCCGCTTCCAGCGGTACAATTGCCCGTAAGAGATTCCCGTCTCATCGAGCAGCTCTTTTTTGGAGATTAAATCCTCTTCCATATCACCACTCCTTGCATCTATCGTAACATAACACTGTTACGTTGTAAACTAACAAGCAGCCTGAAACTGCCCCCTCCTGTTCAAAGGCGGCTTCTCCTCTCCACTCATGCACAAGTAGAAACGGCATAGCCGTCCTTTTAAAGGACGGTACCGTTTCAGCGAGAAATAGAAGGATAACTTATCGTGTGAAACATATAAATACTTATATTTTCAAAAAACAGGGCAGACCCCAGCCCTTCCCCGGCTTCGGATCTGCCCTCTATACTCCATTCTAAGAACGCACAACGCCCTTCTGCCGCGCTTCCCGCAGCCATTTCGGGTACTCGTTGAACAGCCGGTCATACAGGTCCTCATCGCTCACCTCGTCCAGATCATCCAGCGCGAAGAAGTCGGCATTATCCACATAACGGCCCTGCAGATCATCAAGCTCACGGAGTACGCCATAATCCGCATTGCCCAGCCCTACAAACTGCCAGAAGATATTATGCTTCGAGCTCTGGATCAGCAGCTTCGATATTTTGGGCGTCTCATAGATGCCCCCGTCGCTGAAGAACACCACATAGACCGGCAGGTCGCCCGGCTCCTCCTTCGTATATTTCTTGATCAGATCCGCCATAACCACCGGCTCGTTGTTCCCGATGCCCAGTCCCCCGAACATCTTCGGTCCCGGATAGGTCCGCTTCACATAATCCTCATAGCCGTGTTCATTTACGCTCGGCATTCTCTTACTCTTGGTGGCGAAGAACCAGACATCCAGCATCCCGTCATCATCCATCTTAGCCGCCACAGCCAGCACCCGTTCAAAAGCCCGCTGCACGACTCCCTTCGCATATAATTGCGCCATAGAGCCAGATGCATCGAACACCACGGCCACCCTTGCCTTCTCCTGGTCGAGATTCTTCTTGCGCAGTGAAATTCCAACCTGCTGCTTCAGAAGATCAATCTTCGTCAAATTCAGTGCTGGCCGGGGAGCCTCCTCCTGGACTGCATCCTTAGGGGGTCCGCTGTATGTAGCCGCTGCTTCGGTATGGCCTGATACCGGCCCAGCCTCTGCTCCGCTGCCGTTATCCGGCGCCTCGTCTTCTACCTCAACCCCGTGCGCTTCCGCCAGCGGCTTCAGTCCGCCATGGAAGCCCCGTCCGACCGCGCGCAGCTTGAAGCCCCCGCCGTGGCGGTACAGCTCTGCCAGCACGAGCGAGGTCTCGGCATTGCCTTCCACAATCTCATACACCAGCTCCGTGTCCTTCCCTGCCGCGCTGATCCTGCAACCTCTGACATCGGCGAAGGTTCCGGGGCCGTCCAGCGTAGCCGCGAAGACACATTTATCGATGCCCGAGGCGCTAAGCGCACTTAGATCAATTGCGAACTCCCCGCTGTATTTATCAATAGAATTGAATACGACCGTGTGCTTGGGGTCAGCCGGCTGATTATAAAAGATAAAGAAATCATCGGACGGTACCTTCCCGTTCTCGCCCACCATGAAGCAGCTGATATCCAGAATAGCCGGAGAACTGCTGCAGGATATCTTCACGGTTGCCTGGGTGGAAGCCTCGTCCAGCTTCGCATTGGAGCCGCTTACCAGCTTGATTATATTAGGATTCATGAATGCACTCTCCTACTCTCTCATATGTAATTCCAGGATGTACCAGATCGCGTTCTGCAAAAAGGAGCAGACCATTCCCTGCTAAGGATATGTCTGCTCCTGGTTGATCAAAGACTATGACTCTCCATACAGCCGTTATCTCAGGCTATCTGCGGAGTGCTCTGCTTATAGCGATTCGATGGCTGCAGCCAGAAAAGTCTTATTCTTCAGACTTCTCAGCTTCGGCTGCTCCCTCGGCTGGAGCGGCAGCAGCTTCATCAGCCGGCTCTTCCATCACGAGCGGAGGCGAGATCCGTACAATCAACGTATCTTCAGGGGTAAGAATCTCCCAGCCTTCATGCTTCGGCAGATCGGATACCAGCAATTGATCACCGATCTCCAGGCTGCTAATGTCTACATCAAAGGAAGCTTCCAGCTTGTCCGGCAGGGTACGGATGTCCAGCTCATACAGCTCGATCTGCTGCACGCCGCCGCTCTTGACGCCGGCAGGGTCACCGGTGAAGTTGAAGGCTACCTTGGTATCCAGCTCCGCCTTCATATCAATCTGCTGCAAATCTACATGAAGCAGTGTACGGGATAACGGCTGGCGCTGCACTTCCTGAATAACTGCATTCTTCGAGCCGGAGCCCGGGAATTCGACCTTCAGGATGGCACGCGGGTTTTTGCCGAGAATATCATTAAGTGTTTTGGCATCTGCTGAGAAGGACTGGGTATCTGAACCTGCACCGTATACTACAACCGGTACAAAACCTTTACTGCGCTGGGAAGAATTCGATCCGGATCTTTCAGTCAAGCGTACTGTGGTATTCATGATATTTCCTCCTAATAGTTTTTTGAGCGCTACGCCCTTCGTTCGTAAAGCCGGGCAAATCGCCCGGGGGCGGCGTACGCCAAGTAGTGTCAGCATAGCTGCAATAAAAAACAAGACCAATTAGCCCTTATGTCTAATCAGTCTCTTATTAACCATATTTGCCTGCTATGGAATCAGTATAGCACCGGGAAATAAACAAGTCAAAATAGGGTATTTTTCAAATCCAATCCATATTTAAAAATGATTATGCTAAATAACAGACTAAAAATGGCCTCCGGTGCCGCTCTTCTCCTTTCTCGCTTTTTGCAGCACAGGGTAGTAAAATAAAAGCACTATATCCTGAATGGAGTGAAGATACATGGAACTGATTGCTAAGGGAGAAGGACGTTTCTATATCGCTGGTGACGGAAAAGACCTGGCCGAGATTACATACAGAACCGAAGAGAACACAGGGAATTTGGTGATTGATCATACCTTTGTCTCCGAAGATCTGCGCGGCCAGGGTGCGGGAGAGAAGCTTGTTCGGGCGGTTGTAGACCTGGCCCGTGAGCAGAATGTCAAGATTGCACCGGTGTGCCCGTATGCGGCCCATCAATTCGAGAAGCACACGGAATACAAGGATGTGCTCAAATAGGAGGAAGATCGTTTGACGAATACAGATACACTGACACAGATTGAAGAGCTGCAGCGGCGCTGCGAGCAATATGAGGGCATTGCCTTGAAGCTGAACTGGGACATGCTTCGGCATCCCGGAGAAGCAGGCGGTGCGCAATACCTGGTGACCTATGACAATGATGTGCTGACCGGATTCATCGGCCTGTACGGGATCAGCGGTGATATGGAGGTCTGCGGCATGGTCCGGCCGGGCTACCGCCGCCGGGGGATCTTCAGCTCCCTCTGGAAGCAGGCAGAGACCATCATCCGGCAGGACAAAATGAAGACACTGCTGCTGAACACCCCTGCGGCTTCGGCTTCAGGCAATGCCTATCTGAAGACCTTGCCGGTTGCCCTCAGCCATTCGGAGTTTCAGATGAAATGGGAGGGTAAGGGCAGCAAAGTCAGAGCCTCAGAGGTCAGTTCAGCCTCCGGCAATGTGCTGCTCCGGCCTGCTCGCCCTGAGGAGACGCCTCTGCTCATCGCCTTCGACTGCGACGGATTCCAGATGACCGAAGAGGACGCCGCTGAAATGTATGAGCTAAATGAACAGGAAGGCTCACAGGAGCACATTATCATTGAGCTAAGCGGCCAGCCCGCCGGGAAAATGCGCCTGTGGTCCGAGGACAACGAGACCTGGATCTACGGATTTGTGGTGGACAAAAAGCTGCGCGGTCTCGGCATCGGCCGGAGTGCCCTCCAGCAGACCATCGAGCGGGAGCAGCGGAATTATAACGGAGTGAATCTGGAGGTTGCGCTGGATAACCCGAATGCGCTGAAGCTCTATGAGAGCTGCGGATTCGTCGTGCTTAACCAGCAGGATTATTACACCTTTCCATTGAACAGCTAGCTTGGCAAGGAGTTTCAATAAGCATAAAGCATACATTGGATTCGTGCGCCTGCGTATGAGCACAATGTATGCTGTTTTTCGCATACAATTCCTAAACAAGCAAAAAGCATCCCCTCACGGTCAAATGACCCGGAAGGAGATGCTTTTTGTGTCGTCTTCATTTCAGCGTCTGCTTCTACATCAGTCCATAGCCCCGCACCTGGGCTTCATCCCGGTCACTGCGGCGGTTGCTGCATTTCACGCAGCCTGCTGCCTGCTCTTCCCGCTCCAGGAAGACAGACAGCAAGCGCACATAATCCAGCGATTCCTGCAGGGGCATGTCTGCCCCGTCATACAGCTGCCTGCGGCCATCCAGCAGCGAGTAGATGGCGATCGTCTCCGCCGGCTTCCCGTAAGCCTTATGGCAGAATACATTCGCCATATGCAGAAATCCGGTAATCACCTGCTGGTCAGCGTGTACCATGAATTTCTGGATATTCAGACTGCGTCCCGTAAGCTCCGAATTCCAGGCCAGCTGAAAAATCACCGCCAGCTCAATCTCAAGCTCCCGGACAGGAACATGCCACTGCTCGAAACGCATCACCGGAATCTCCCGGGCGAAACTGCCCGTGACTATCCGCATCAACTCATCGGCCACTGCCTGCTTGACATCCCAGTAATGCATTAGGGAAGGAAAATCGTTGCCCTTCGGCGGCCAGCGGCGCTCCAGCAGAAACTGGACCGGCGTCTCCCGGCGCACCTCGGGCCGGAGACTGTAGAAGTCATTAAGCGTATGTCCGACTGCATATTGAACCTGCTGTCTCCAGCGGGGAAGGCCGGTAGCAGGAGCTCCGCTGCCGGCCACCTCGGCCCCGCCCAGCATGATGTGCTCCATGCGGTAATCATTCAGGCGTCTATACCGGCCAGCTTCAGTATCCGGCTTCGTTCCTGTGAAGTCTCCTGCCGCCGCGCCCATCCTTAAGAGACCGCCGCGCAGGTCTCGATGAACTGGCGCCCGTAGGTGCGGCAAGCCTCTTTCTCCGCTGCATTCGGACCGTATTCAATCTTCAGGCTGGGCTGCACAATCTCGGCTCCGCGCTCCTTCAGCTTCTCTTCAATCTGATCCACCGCTCCGCAGTAGATCTCGTACCCGGTATCTCCGCTTCCGAAGGCCGCCGCCTTACAGGCGCTAAGATCAAGCCCATCCAGCTCTTCATAGAAATCCAGGAATTCATCCGGCAGCTCGCCGTCTCCCCATGTGTATGCTCCCAGCAGTACAGCCTCATAAGCTTTTATCTCATCCGCATTACAGTCGGTGACCGATTTCAGTACCGCCTCTCCGCCTGCCGCGCGTATTCCTTCCACGATCAGTTCAGCGATTTCCTCCGTATTGCCAGTTAAGCTGGCATATGCCACTAGCACTTTAGCCATGACTTTAATCCTCCCAAGGTACAAATGAAATTATTCTCTATATCCGGTCTCCTAAGCCAACCTCGTCTTGCTTACTTCACGCTGTGCTAATCTCATTCTATTTGATAATGATTATCATTGTCAACAATTAAAAAGCGCTTCTGCTCTTATCCTGGTCATCCTTCCCGCACAACACAAACAGCGCCAGCTCAGGACATAACTGCTGCCCGGAGCTGACGCTGCTCATTATTGCTTTTGTCATATGAAGTGTGGAACGATTAATACCCGCCTTCCAGCAAGGTAATTGCGTTGCCGTCGGGATCACGGAAATTCATCTCTTTACCGCCGTACTCCATGGTTGCCGGAGGCTGGCAATCCAGTCCTTTCGCCTTCAGCTGCTCGTACGTTTCATCCAGACTCCCGCAGGAGAATACCAAATTAACGGTTCCGGTAGTAAGGTTCTCCCACTTGTCAGCGTTCCATATAATGATGCCGGGCTGGCTGGCGTCTATCGCAATTTTGGCCCCGCCAGCTTCTCCATAGCCCTCGAATGGAACAGGAATGCCGAGTACCTCCGAGTAGAATGCTACCAGAGCT
The DNA here is from genome assembly GCF_000517865.1 of Paenibacillus sp. FSL R7-269. Lineage (NCBI taxonomy): Bacteria > Bacillati > Bacillota > Bacilli > Caryophanales > Paenibacillaceae > Paenibacillus > Paenibacillus sp. FSL R7-269. The sequence continues at coordinate 29,072 of NZ_ASPS01000097.1, read as the reverse complement.
GCGGGGTCTTTACTGTACAGATTGATGCCGTCAAATGTTGTGATCATAATGATATCCTTCCCTTCATTGCTTGTGATGTGATCGGGCTGGTGTCAGCCGTTCTATGCTCATTGTACTTCTGCCTGCATGGCTTGTATTGCAAAAAAACGACATCAGCTCCGGGCATGGCTCAGCGCATCCAGCGGGGTCTTGCCTGCGAATTTCTTGAAGTTGTTGATCAAATGCGACTGATGGCTGTACCCGTAGGTGAACACTAGATCCTGCATTACACCTTGGGTCTGCTCAGAACGGTACAGATCCAGCCAGACATTCTGGAAGCGGATCAGATCGGCCACTTTTTTGGGCGGAAGACCGATATGCTGCCGGAACAGCCGTTCAAGCTGGCGGCTGCTTAAGCCCGAGCTGCTCTCCAGTGCCCCTGCCGTCATGATCCCGCGTGAAGTAAGCAGCCTATGAACCGCGTTCATCATCCCGTCACTGCTCCGATTTCCCCGTTCCAGTCTACGCAGAAGGAAGACTTCAGCAGCAGCAATGCGCTCAGTCATTGTACGGATATGCTGGAGCCTGTCTCCCAGTTCCTTACGGAAGGTCCGGAAATAATGCTCTACCGGAACATGCACATTCAGTACCTCTGTCAGCGGCTCGTCTGCGAAGAGATGAACGGCCCAGAAATGAAACCGGATAGCGAAACGCTGCGCCGACATAGGCTGTGCTGCTTGTCCTGTCTCGAACGGACTGTCATTAATCCCGCAAAAAATACCGCCCGACTCCCCTGTCCGCTCATCCCATTCCCATATAATATCCATGCAACTGTCAGGTATAACGGTCTCCGTCCGCTGCGGCGGCGGGGGCTGTGCTCCTGATCCCCAGAAGCAGCGGATATACGGCTGAAGCAGCCTGCCCGGCAGATACTCGCCGCCCCCGGCCGGATTGGCTGTAATCGGATGATACAGCGCCGAAAGATTATACAACTGAGTGCAGCCTCCTTCCCTTGCTGTAACCTTGTATTCAGATCATACACAATCCCTGTACGAAGCGCCAGAACGCCAGCTTTTCGATGGAATAAGCGCTCTGCTTATCGAATGATTATCTTGTAAACGGATCTGTCCTGCATTTCCTGGTAATATTATACGCCTGCTGCTTGTTGGCTACACTGGGAATAGTCGCAGCTTTGCAACCATTTTGTTTGTAGCTGCGGGCTTAAATGTTGTACAATAAAGGCTAAATGACTTTTTGAAGGATGGATTAATAATGTATATAGCCAGTGATTGGAAAGACTATGAAGTGATCGATACCGGGGGCGGGGAGAAGCTCGAACGCTGGGGCGATATTATCCTGCGCCGGCCGGACCCGCAGATCATCTGGCCGCTGGCCAGCGAGAGCGCCAAATGGCGGGATGTGCACGGACATTATCACCGCAGCTCCGCCGGAGGCGGACAGTGGGAGATGAAGAAGACGATACCGGAGGACTGGAAAATCAGCTACGGCAAGCTGAAGTTTAACCTCCGCCCGACGAACTTCAAGCACACCGGGCTGTTCCCGGAGCAGGCGGCCAACTGGCGCTGGATGATGGACAAGATCGCAGCGGCTAACCGCCCGATCTCCGTCCTCAACCTGTTCGCATATACCGGCGGAGCCACTGTTGCGGCAGCAAGTGCCGGAGCCTCCGTCGTGCATGTTGATGCGGCCAAAGGAATGGTGCAATGGGCCAAGGAGAATGTAGCCCTGTCCGGTCTTGCTGACAAGCCGCTCCGCTTCATTACCGATGATGTATTCAAATTCGTCCAGCGCGAACAGCGCCGCGGCAGCAAATACGATGCTATTATTATGGACCCTCCGTCCTACGGAAGAGGGCCGGGCGGAGAAATGTGGAAGCTCGAATCCAGTCTCTATCCCTTCCTGGAGAGCTGCATGGAGATAATGAGCGACCGTCCGTTATTCATGCTGATTAACTCCTACACGACCGGTATCTCGCCAACCGTACTGCGCAACATGCTGTCGATGACCATGGGTAAGCGCTATGGCGGCAAGCTGAATTCCGGTGAGATCGGCTTGCCGATTACAGCCTCCGGCATGAATCTGCCTTGCGGAATTCTGGGCCGCTGGGAGGCGTAAGCCATGACCGGAACGAATAACGGTACAGCAGGAGAGTCCGGCAGCAGCCCCTCCCGGTTCGAGATTCTCTATGAGGACAACCATCTGCTAGGCATTGTTAAGCCGGTCAACATTCCCGTTCAGGAGGATGCTACAGGCGACCCGGATCTCCTGACCCTGCTGAAGGAAGATGTGAAGGAACGCTACGCGAAGCCGGGCAACGTCTTCATGGGACTGGTTCACCGGCTTGACCGGCCTGTAGGCGGGGCGATGATCTTCGCCAAGACCTCGAAGGCAGCCTCCCGGCTATCTGCGAGTGTCCGCACCCATGCCTTCCAGAAGGTGTATCTGACAGTGGTGCATGGTCAGCTTCCGGGCGCAGAGGGCCGGCTGGAGCATACGCTGCTGAAGGACCCTAAGAGCAATACCGTCCAGGCTGTCCGGGAGGGGACGCCGGGCGGCAAGCAAGCCATCCTTGATTATACCGTGATCGGTACCGCAGAAGGCTATTCTCTGGTGAGGATTGACCTGCTGACCGGCCGCTCCCACCAGATCCGCGTTCAGCTCAGCAACATTGGCTGTCCGCTCTATGGAGATCAGAAGTACGGCGCGGCCGTGAACAGACCGGGACAGCAGATTGCCTTATGGTCCGCTCTCACCCGGTTCCCGCATCCGGTGACCAAAGAGGAAGTGGAGCTGCTCTCCCTGCCTCCCCGGTCCTATCCCTGGAATCTATGGACTCCGCAAATTCAAAAGCAGGCTATCCTTTAACGGACAGCCTGCTTTTTTACATTAATAAATGAATAGGTTCTCAGTTGGTGCTTATACGGACTGTACCGAAGCTGCGGCGTCCACTGCCGGGGCAACCGCCATCTTTCCCATAAGGTAGAGCAGCAGCTGCTGGTTATGGGAGGAAATGGGGTCCAGCGCTTCTGCAAAAAAGTCACTGCGGACCTTCAGTCCGCGCAGCGTCTCCTGCTGGCCTGTCTCGGTGATGCTCACCCAGACAATTCTGCGGTCCGCGGCATCGCGTTCACGAACAATCAGATTATGCTTCTCCATCCGGTCAAGCAGCATCGTCACGGCCGCCGGGCTGGTCGCCAGATGAGGGGCCAAATCAGAAGGCTTCATCGCATCACGCTCCTGCAGCAATTCCAGTACGGTTAGCTGGGCATCAGTCAGTGTAGGGGCAAGCTTGCTGTCCATATGTAGCTTATAGTCCTTTAATATCTTATGCCAGATTTTACTGAATTCAGTGGAGTGCACACTTATTCCTTCCTTTCCTGCGGATCTCTATCCGGTATATTAACTTTTTCGCCAGAAAAATTCCAAATCCTTCAAGGACGAAAAATAAAATCTTATCTGCAACTGTTGCCCCCAAATTAAAAGCGCAGGCAACCCGTTACTCCTGAGCTGCCCGCGCCATTCCATGCGGTCTTATATTCTTACTTGACGGCCTGAAAAAGAATAGAGATCTCGTCCTTCTTCTCGACAGCAACCAGCTGCTTGCCTGTAGAACGGCGCTCAGCAATCGGTGCCGACTCGGAGGAGAACGAATGTACAACGCCGCTCTGGGTGATAGCGGTCAGCTCCAGCGGCTCCTTGCAATAGAATGCGCCTGCCAGCCTGCTGCCATTCGGGCGGACACGCTTGCCTTCCTTGAACTCGAAGGTTGGCATCCCTTTGCCTCCGCGGCTCTGGGAAGGATAATCCACCATCAGGGAACGCTTGGCATAGCCGATGTCGGATATAGCCAGAATCTCGCCTTCATCCTCACTGACCCAGAAGCAGGAGACCACTTCATCTCCTTCACGGAGCTGTATTCCCCTAACTCCTGTGGCCACCCGGCCCATAGGATTCACTTCATTCTCACGGAAACGGATGCTCATACCGTCACGGGTAACCAGCACGATGTCCTTGTCACCCCTGCTCTGCGCGACTGTAATGATCTCATCGCCTTCGGCCACCTTGCAGGCGGCAACGGCTCCGGAACGGCTTGTGGAGTACTCCTTAAGCTCTGTACGCTTCACCTGGCCCTTGCGGGTGATGAAGACCAGACTTGCCTGCGGATCCTCCAGGTTGCCGACTGGCAGCACACTGACGACACCGTCTCCCTTCGCCAGTCCGAGCACGTTAACGATGGCCGTCCCCGGATCTTTCCATTTGAACTCTGGAATCTGATGAACGGGAAGCAGGAAGTATTGACCCTTGCGGGTGAAGACCAGCAGGCTCTCCCGGGTATTCAGATCCAGCAGCTTGACGATATGATCGCCATCCTTCACACCTGAAGAGTGGCGCTCCCCGCCCGAACGGGTGAATGACAGCATACCGGTCCGCTTGATATAACCGTCCGCAGAGAGTGCAACCAGCACATCCTCCGCATTAACCAGAACCTCCATGTTGACCTTAAGCTCCTCTACCTCTCCCTGAATCAGGGAACGGCGGTCGATTCCGTATTTGTCACGGATCTCCAGCAGCTCCTTGCGGATAACGGTAATCAGCTTCTTGTCGCTATCCAGAATCCCCTGAAGCACAGCAATCCGGGCCAGCATCTCATCCAGTTCCTTCTGAAGGGAGTTAATCTCCAGATTAGTGAGGCGGTAGAGCTGCAAGGTAAGGATGGAATCCGCCTGCCGTTCGCTGAAGCCAAACATCCATACCAGATTATTCTGGGCATCCTGACGGTTCTTCGAAGCTTTGATGGCAGCGATGACTTCATCCAGAATATTCAGCGCCTTGACCAGTCCCTCCAGGACATGGGCACGGTCCTCCGCCCGTTCCAGATCGAACCGGGTACGGTGGGTGACCACTTCACGCTGATGGGCAATGTAGGCTTCAAGGATCGCTTTGAGCCCCAGCTGCTGCGGAGCCTTATTAACTATGGCAACCATATTGAAGTTGTAGGTGACTTGGAGGTCGGTTTTTTTGAGCAGGTAGGCTAAGACGCCTTGTGCATCTGCCTCCTTCTTCAGCTCCACCACGATGCGCAGGCCCTCACGGCCGCTCTCATCGCGGACCTCGGCGATTCCTTCGATTTTTTTCTCCAGACGGATGTTCTCCATGGAGGTCACCAGCCGTGACTTCACGATCTGGAAAGGCACCTCGGTGATTACGATCTGCTGCTTCCCGCCGCGCAGGTTCTCAATCTCCGTCTTGGAACGCAGATAGATACGGCCTTTACCGCTTCGGTAAGCATCCATAATGCCGTCTCCGCCCATAATGGTTCCGCCTGTCGGGAAATCCGGCCCTTTGATGAAGGTCATGATATCCTCCAGTGCAATGTCCGGCTTCTGCATGACAGCAATACAAGCGTCAATGACTTCCCGCAGGTTATGCGGGGGAATCTCCGTGGCGAATCCGGCTGAGATCCCGCTGGTCCCGTTCACCAGCAGGTTCGGATAACGGGAGGGAACCACCACCGGCTCCTTGGCCGTATTATCGAAGTTGTCCTTGAACAGAACGGTGCGCTTCTCAATATCGCGCATCATCTCCATGGCAATCGGAGACAGACGCGCTTCTGTGTAACGCATTGCCGCTGCCGGGTCATCATCCATGGAACCCCAGTTGCCATGTCCATCTACCAGCACATGCCCCATCTTCCACGGCTGTGCCATCCGCACCATCCCGTCGTAGATCGAGGAGTCCCCGTGGGGATGGTAGTTACCCATGACATCACCGACGGTTTTGGCTGACTTGCGGTATGGCTTATCCGGCGTATTGCCGGAATCGTACATGGCATACAGAATCCGGCGCTGCACGGGCTTCAGCCCGTCGCGCACATCGGGGATCGCCCGGTCCTGAATGATATATTTGGAATACCGGCCAAACCGGTCACCGACGACCTCTTCCAGAAAAGCCGGCAAAAATTGCTCTGATAAACTGCTCATATCCTCTTCACCTTCTGTTCCTCATTCTGTCCGCTTTTTTAAAGATTGATGATCTGACCGCTGCGCTCTTGCGTTAATAAATTCAAAAACCAAACAATATTTTGATAACAGGTAAGACCGTAACTGCGGTGATTTTGGCCTTCGGCCGCTGTTGTCTCCAGATTTTCTGATTTAGAACCGCTGATCGCGGTAAAAATCCGGAGACAAAGGCGGACGCTGACGCTCCTACAGTTCCAAAATCCCCTCCGTTACTTTCCCTTGTATCAGTTTAACAAAACATAGTTCACAATCCATTGAATTCAAGAACCAACCGCTGCGCGTAAACCAATCATCAAAAAATTAAAACGCGGAAGTAATCGTCACTTCCCATTACTCTCTTACATTTACTCCACGATCTCCGTGAAGTCGACGTTCTCGACAATCCAGCGCTTGCGCGGATCGACTTTATCACCCATCAGAGTGGAGACGCGGCGTTCGGCTTTGGCGGCATCCTCGATCTGCACCTGAAGCAGCGTACGCGAATCGGGATTCATCGTGGTCTCCCACAGCTGGTCCGGGTTCATCTCACCCAGTCCTTTGTACCGCTGCAGCTCGAAATTCTTCCCGAATTCCTTCAGATAATTCTGCAATTCCTCATCGCTCCAGGCATAGCGGACCGTCTCCAGCTTACCCGATTTACGCGTCAGCTTATACAGCGGCGGCTGAGCGATATAGACTTTACCGGCATCGATCAGAGGCTTCATGTAGCGGTAGAAGAAGGTCAGCAGCAGCACCTGGATATGCGCTCCGTCCGTGTCGGCATCGGTCATAATAATGATTTTGGAATAATTGCTGTCCTCCACGGCAAAATCAGGCCCGATTCCCGCACCGATTGCCGAAATAATCGCCTTGTATTCATCGTTCTTCAGGATATCCAGCAGTTTGGCCTTCTCCGGGTTCATCGGCTTGCCCTTCAGCGGCAGGATCGCCTGAATCTTGGAATCCCGGCCCTGCTTCGCAGAGCCTCCGGCCGAATCGCCCTCCACGATGAAGATCTCGGTACGTGTAACGTCCTTGGACTGTGCAGGCGACAGCTTGCCGCCCAGGTTCGAGCTCTCGCTGCGTTTCTTGCCGCTGCGGATCTCATCACGGGCCTTACGGGCCGCTTCACGGGCCTTGGAGGCCTGAATCGATTTCTTCAGCAGGCTCTGCGCCACCTGGGGGTTTTCTTCCAGGAAGCGGGCCATTTTCTCCGAGACAATGAAGTCCACGGCACTGCGGGCAGAAGCACTCCCCAGCTGATCCTTCGTCTGTCCGACAAATTCCACATCCGACATCTTGATGCTGATGACCGCCATCATGCCTTCGCGCAGATCATTGCCCTCCAGATTCTTGTCCTTCTCCTTGAGCAGCTGCGTCCGGCGGGCGTAATCATTCAGCACACGGGTATAGGCTGTCTTGAAGCCTGTCTCGTGTGTCCCCCCGCTGCGTGTAGGTATGGAGTTCACGAATGAAGCAATGGTCTCCGTATATCCCGCATTATACTGCAGCGCGATTTCCACTTCGATCTCGTCCTTCTCGGAGCTGAAATGGATCACATCGTGCAGGACATCCTTGCCTTCATTGAGGAATTGCACGAACTGGCTGGCGCCGCCTTCATAAAAGAATTCATCCTGACGCCCGCTGCGCTCGTCGCTCAGATTGATCCGCAGCCCTGAGTTCAGGAAGGCAATCTCCTGCACCCGTTCCGCCAGCGTATCATAGTTAAACGATATCCCTGCGGAGAAGACGCGAATATCCGGCTTGAAGGTAATCTTCGAACCGGTTTTATTCGTATTCCCCAGTATCTCAAGACCGGTTACAGGCTCACCGACATGCTCTTTGCCACTCTTGTCGACCCAGTATTCAAAGCGCTGGCGGTGAATTTTGCCTTCCCGGTAGATCTCTACTTCCAGCCACTCGGACAACGCATTGGTTACCGAAGCCCCGACACCGTGCAGGCCGCCCGACTTCTTGTAGCCAGAGCCGCCGAATTTGCCGCCTGCATGCAGAATAGTGAATACCACCTGCGGCGTTGGGACTCCTGTCTTGTGCATTCCGGTTGGTATTCCGCGTCCGTTGTCAATCACGGTTACCGATCCGTCTTTGCGGAGGGTGATATCAATCTTCGAGCAAAACTTCGCCAAATGCTCATCTACGGCATTATCTACTATTTCCCATACTAAATGGTGCAGACCCGAGGAACTCGTACTGCCAATATACATGCCGGGCCGTTTGCGGACCGCAACCAGACCTTCGAGCACCTGAATGTCGTCAGCATCGTATCCAGTCCGGGCTGCTTCGCCGTTCTTAGAGACTTTTGCAAACATATCGATCTGTTCGAGCATTCATGCTCCTCCTTCTCTTGTCTTCCTATCTCTCTAAAATGCAAACAAACGTTTTCGTTCACTTTGTACATTCTAATTCAAAATATCCCGTTTCGTAAAGACGGCGAATGAAATGATTACGGCCGCAAGCCCCCAAATGCCCAGAACCGCCATCGAAAAGCCCAGTGTCATGCCCTCAATCGGCGCAGGAGTGCCCGCTAAATAAGTAGTCAGCTCCATGTTGACCATAAATAAATATTTGGCCGCCGTCCAGGCGGAAGCCATGTTGGTCAGGATGGTTCCAGCAATCAGCGCCGCCATCATCACTACAATGCTCGCAGCCGTGCTGCGGACCAGCACCGATACCATGAAGGCCAGCAGGGCCACTACGATGCTGACATACCAGATCAGACCGCCCTGCATCAGCAGGTACTTCCACTGCTCTACGGCATGAACCTTAGTCATATCCACAGTATCACCGTTTAGCTGGAAGCCTGTGAAGACCGGAACATTGAACCCCTTATAGCCAAAAGCCAGCCCCGAGATCAGATAGCTGATTACGAATACGGACAGGACTATTAGCGAGACGAACATCAGCAGCGCCGCCATTTTGCTGAACAGCACCTTCCAGCGTCTGACCGGGCGGGTCAGCAGCATTTTGATCGTGCCTGTCGTCCGCTCCCCGGAGACCAGGTCGGAAGCAACCGCCATGATCAGCAGCGGAATAAACAGAGAGACGGAATTATTGACAAACTCCCGGGTGAACGTCACTCCGCTCGGCTCATTCGGATTCACATCATGATCCAGATAATACTGTAATTGCTGGAGGAAAATCCGCCGGTACGATTTCCATTCCTCCGGTATCCGGTCGCTGCCGAGTGAGTTCTGGTTGTCGGTAATCTGCTGCTGGATCTCCAGTCTCCAGTCAGAGTTAAATTTGTCACGGCTGCGTTCGGCTATACGCATTTGTGCATAGGTAAACATTGGGACCAGCACGAGCAAGATGAGCAAGATGACATAGAAACGTTTCTTTTTAATAATCTTCAGACACTCATTTCGGATGAGCGGCAGCAGGTTAGTCAATGGCTTCACCTTCCGTTAGCTTCAAGAATAGCTGTTCCAGTGTAGGGTTGATTTTATGCACAGCCCGGACTTCCACCTCTTGTGCAACCAGCACGGCGACAATCTCCGGGATCAGCTCCTCGTCCATCACCGTAACCAGGGAATTCACGCCCATGCCTGCGATGACCGAGTCATCCAGGGTAACCTCGTCCAGATGAAGCAGAGCGATATCCGGCCGGCTAGCCATGATGTCTCTTGCCCGCTGAAGCGGCTCCAGCTCCCACAGGACATACGGTGAGTTACGGGCAACCAGCTCGTCTACAGCGCCTACAGCGAGTACGCGGCCTTTACTGATAATGGCTACCCGGTCGCACAGCAGCTGAATTTCGCTCAGTAAATGACTGGACACAAAGACCGCCAGTCCTTCGTCTGCCAGCTTACGGATGAATTCGCGCAGCTCCTTGATCCCCTTGGGGTCCAGGCCGTTGGTCGGCTCATCGAGAATCAGCAGCCGGGGACGGCCGAGCAGGGCTTGGGCAATACCGAGCCGCTGGCGCATCCCGAGCGAATACGTGCTGACTTTATCCTGAATGCGCTGATCGAGCCGCACGATTTCAACGACCTCGTTAATCCGCTGCGCGTCTACTCCGGGTTGCATACGGGCGAAATGCTGCAGGTTCTCCCAGCCCGTCAGATACGTATAGACCTCGGGATTCTCGACGATCGAGCCGACGTATTGCAGCGCTTTTTCCGGATTCCGGTTCACATTGTAGCCGCAGACGGTAATCATCCCTTCACTCGGGCGGATCAGATCCACCAGCATGCGGATGGTTGTGGTTTTGCCGGCTCCATTCGGACCGAGAAAGCCGAAAATCTCGCCTTTTTTCACATCAAACGTGACATCATCTATAATCCATTTGCGGCCGATTTTTTTGCGGACACCCCGGGCGGACAGGACGACTTCTTCCCCCGGTGCCTCATGAATAGTTCTCGCCATTTTATACAGCTCCTTGCCACAGTCATTTCTGTTCGAATAATCTCTTGATCAACGAACTGCTTGTACAATCCGCTCGCTCATCCGCTGATAACCGTCCCCGTTCGGGTGAAAATGATCGCTCGACAGGTATTTCGCCAAATGACGGTCAAACAGGTCAAAGGTCGGGACCAGCGTCATGTTCTGATGTCTGTTGATCATATCCATAGCCGCATTATTCCACGCCGTTACCGCCTGATTACCGGGAATTAGCAGCCCCTCGATATCTCCGAAGGGATTATACAGTCCGATGTAATAGACCTGGGCCTGCGGATTCACTTCTGCAACTGTATCCAGTATGCTGCCCAGCCGTTTAGCGGCCCCGGGCAGAGCGGAGAGGAGCGATTCCGGGGTCAGATCACCCGCAGATGCGGTTGGAACCGGCGCTACGCCTTCTACCTTGTTATTCGCAGGGGCTGTGCTCTGAGGTGCCGTTTGCTCCGAAGGCTTCGCTGAAGCGGCTGCTTGTCCGCTGCTCCCGCCTGTGCCCAGAATATCCGAGCCCCGGAACAGATCGTTCCCGCCAATGGAGATCAGGATCACATTCGCCTGACGCAGCGCGTACTGCACCCCTTCCTCTTGAAGTTTGCTCTGCAAGGCAGCTGTGGTCAGGCCGTTAATGCCCATATTGCCCAGCAATTCTGCCTTTCCTCCATTGGCCGACAAGGCATCCACGGTCCGCTTAACAAAGCCCTGCCCAGAGTTGTCGCCGGTCCCTTTGGCCAGAGAATCGCCAAGCGCCAGGATCTTGTATTCGTCACTTACCGCGGCTGCCTTTGCAGCCGTCTCCTGCGGAAGGGAGGAGAGGAATTGCTCCCCCTTCGGGTTCATGATATCGCCCACTGCATACACAAATCCTGTAATCAACAGTAAAGTTGCCAGGATGGACACCAGGCTCACTGTCCTCCAGGTCCATTTGGAATCATTCAATGCTATCCCTCCATCTGCCGTACTCTTCTGCTTAGCCCATTATTCACAGCATTATTAACTATGTAGATAAACATAATTCTTCTTTGCACAATTTGCAAACGAAAGAGGTGAGTTTAGGTGGGGGGCACGGCTGCGGTGATTTTGGACTTACGGCCGCTGTTGTCTTTGGATTTCCTGATTCAAACCGCTCCTCGCGGTAGAAATCCAAAGACAAAGGCGGACGCATTCGCTCCTACAGTTCCAAAATCCCCTCCGCCACTTCACACCTAAACGGTGAAAGCAGTAGGGCGGCACGATAGCGCTGCGCTGATCGTGCAAAGACCAATATTACTTCCATATCCTAAAAAACATAAAAACGCCCCCCGGCAGTGCCGGAGGGCGGAGTTAACGTTACTTTGAGATACTTCGGATTATTTACCGATGAATTCCTGGACCCAGTAGTTATTATCGAAGCCAACACCGATGTAGTTGAAATTCGCGCTCAGGATGTTAGCCTTATGACCCGGGCTATTCATCCACGCGGTCATAACTTCCTGAGGGGTCTTCTGGCCCATAGCGATATTCTCACCAGCCGCCTTATACGTAATGCCGAAGGCCGACATCATATCGAAAGGTGATCCGTAGGTTGGAGAAGTGTGTGAGAAATAGTTGTTCGAGCGCATGTCCGCTGCCTTCGCCGCAGCCACTTTGTTCAGGCTGTCCAATGCAGAGACAGGGGCTAGTCCAGCTGCAGCGCGCTCTTTGTTCACCAGAGCAACTACTTGCTGTGTGTAACTTGAGGCGTTAGTACCAACCGCAGGAACTGCAGATGGAGCCGGAGCCGGAGCCGGGGTTACCACAGGTTTTGCAGTGGCAACGGGTGCCGGTGCTGGCTTAGCTGTTGCTGCCGGGGCTGCTGTAGCCACTGGTGCAGCTGTGACAACCGGCTTAGCCGGAGCTACCGGCTGTGCTGCCGGGGCAGCTGCAACTGGCGTTGTGTATACAAAGGTTTTAGTGACAGTGTAAGTATTACCACCCAGTACAAAAGTCTTCGAATTGTTCTGCGTGAAATATTCCATGAGCTGTGTGAAATTCATATCTGATCCGGCTGCCGTAGGGGCACCGGCTGCTGCTGCGTTTGCTTGTAATGGAAGAGAAATGCCAAGCGCCATAACTGCGGCTACGCTTCCACCTATCACTCTTCTCAAAGTATTGCTTTTCATTCTGCCATCTCCTTAATCTTTGTTGTGGTATCTCGTGCTGCCAGGGGTGTCGGTCCACAAATGTTACAAAGTTGTAATCTGTTCCTAAGTCATTGTAACACAAAACTATCAGCTGTGCGCTTCTAAATTTTGTAATTTTATAGATAAAGAGGCTTGTCCCCTCCAGCAGCGGCATATGAAACAGCATTGCCGTCCTTTTCAGGACGGCTGTGTCTACCCTATATATCGGCGCTTCTATAGAGATTGAGCATAGAAAATACTTAAAGGGGAAGTGGTGAAGGAAAATTTTGGAACTGTAGGAGCGATAGCGTCCGCCTTTGTCACCGGATTTGCACCGCAAATTGCGGTACAAATTAAGAAATCTGGGGACAACAGCGGCCGGAGGACCAAACATTCTCTGGAGTCACGCCCACCCCTATAAGAAAACTTCAAAGTACAATCGATATAATATTTATTTTAATGAAAAGACTGCCAGAACTCCCCTTCGGTCGAAATCAGGCCCATAATCTCTGCATACGGAATGCGGAAGGTTGGGAATCCTGCCGAATAAGGAGCAATCTCATAAGGGGCAAAATACAGATACAGCGCCTCCGCATCCACATAAAAGGGCTGATCCGCTGTGATACCTTTATACGTATCAGGGAAAACATAGGAATACTGCGGATCATTCGCAATCTGCTTGCCGACAATGTCACTGAGCTTCTGCACATATTTGCTGCCGGGCTTGAATAGATCGCTGAGCGTGTAGAATTTGCCGGTGCGCAGGTTGATATGCTCGTAGATCCGGGTAGGCATGCCGTGCGCAGCGCCGAACGGAAAATGATAACCGCTAAGCTCCAGCACCAGCAGATTCTTGCGGAAGAAGGAAACGGCGAAATCTCCCGTATAGCTGAAATCCTGTGTGCCTCCACCCGTCCCCGCGCCGTATGGGAGCGACAGGATGCGCAGCTTGTCATTTACTGCCTTCGAGATCTCGGCAACCGCGATCCCTTCCACGACCGGATAATAGACCAGATAATCCCGGTTCGGCTTGTATTTCTTCTCCAGCACAGAGTATGGCGGTCTGAGCGGTATGACCCCGTTTTGACGCCAGACCTGCTTGCCTTTACGGTCATAATAGGAGGTCCGCAGATCAATATCCGCACGGATCAGGCTGCCGCTGAAGGACAGTGACCCTGAGCCAGGGATGACCGGAGGCTGGGCGGATTTTTTCCCGCTGGTATCAATAAAATACGTATCCTTGGCATCGTACACCGACGCGAGTCCCTGCTGATAATTGTTCACGCCCAGCAGCGGGTGGGTGCTGAGAATCCGTCCGGTCAGCGCATCGGCTATAACATAGCTGGAGCCTCTGTAGGGCTGATCCGCATACAGCGGGGTCCCCAGCGCCACACGGTTCTCTCCCAGCTGCTGCACCTCATAGTAGACGGCGGGAATAATCATTTTACCCTGCTTATCGATCAGACCGTAGGCGTTGCCGTAATCCGCAGCTGTGTTAATCACCGCCCGGCCCTCCGAGAACGGCAGTGCTGCCGTATACTGCGGCTGGATAGCAATCGTACCGTCCGTGTGGAGATAACCGTATTTTCCATCCTGCGTTGCCTGAAAGGCCAGCAGCCCATCCCCCGGATACCCGACAAAAGGATGTTTGTACGTATGCAGCACCGCGCCATGAACATCAATCAGCGCATACTCCCCTTCGGCTATTTTGACTAGTGCAGTCCCATTCGAGAAATCCCCGGCGTCCAGATAGATGGCTGGCAGCACCTGTTTGCCCTGGGCATCCAGATAGCCATACAGCGAGTTCCCTCCGGTAGTATTCTGCTTGGAGAACAGTGCGCGGCCTTCGTGCAGCGAATTCAGATAGTCATAGCGCGCGGACGTCACTTCTTTGCCTTTTTCATCAATAAAAGTGTAGCCCTTCGCATCCGACACCACGGCCCGCCCCTCGGAAAAAGGACCAATAAAAGAATAGACCGGTTTGACCCGCTCCCGCCCGGAGCTGTCAATCAGACCGCTGACATTTCCCCGCTGCACCACCGCCAGGCCATTCTGCTGAAACTCCTCTGCATAGTCATATCTCGGCTCAATCACAATCCGGCCGTCGTTGTTGATATATCCCCACAGCGTCCCGTCCTTAAGGTTAAAAGGAGCCGGATGCAGCAGCTCTGCCCGCAGGCCTCCGCCGTCATCCGGGAGCACAATGAGCGCCTCCAGCGGCTTTTTGGAGTAGTCTACACGGTATAAGCCCGCCTCTGCCGGGATCGTCGCGAACAAATCCTCTTCCGCCCGGATGAAATCCTCCTCCTGCTGCGGAATACACTCATTCCAGCCGATACCGTCCCACCGCCATACCTCCGCCACAATCAGACCATTGTCATTCCCTTTTCCCAGCTCGTTCAGCTTAATCCTCAGCATGCTGTCGTTCTCCTTTACAAAGGCTTTTGCCTATAGAATATGAACGTGAGGGGGAAAGGGTGTGTCTGTGCTTGGGCGATAATAAAGCGGTAATAAAACGTTAATAAAACAGAAAGGCGATGTCGTAACTGCGGTGAGTTTTGGACTTCCGGCCGCTGCCCAGTTTGGATTTCCTGATTCGGACCGCTGCTCGCGGTAGAAATCCAAACCTAAAGGCGGACGCTCCCGCTCCTCCAGTTCCAAAATCCCCTCCGTTACTGCTGCCTTTCTGTTGGTGAACCTTAAGGGCAACACAAACACACCCTTTCGGAGGGTGTGTGCCGGGGATACAAGGGCTGCTGTGCCTGCCCTTGAAATATGAGACTAATCCTTCTGCTGGGCTGGCAAAGGATTAGTAAAACTCTATAAAAGATAAAAGTATAAAACTCTATTCTGTGGATTGGATAAATAAGTAAATGCGCATACATGTCGAACCTAACCGCTGCCTGACTTCTAACCTCTTGCCACTCGCTGTCCGCCGTCTGACTGCTTCCTGATTGCCGTCCGCTGCCTGCCATCTGACTGCTAACTGTCTGCCACCTGGGCACTAACAGCTGCTGTCTACCGCTAACCTCTTCGCCTCTGGAACAGAATAAAAACTAATAATTAGTTACGGGAAGCTGCAAAATTCTGCCCAAAATGCAACATTCGACTCCCTGCACCGACTTTAAACTAACTTTGTTGTATGAAATGCAGCATTTGCTCGCCCATACCCCACTTAGAAGAGAAAATGTTGTAATTCGTGCAGCAATCCCCCCCGAGTCCCCTGTTCCAGCTCGCCGGAGTTGCATTTATTGCAACAAATCATGATCACCTGTTCCGAGTAGCGGAGGGAATTCGAGAGCTGGAGGAGCGGTAGCATCTGGAGGTCCAATACTCACCACCGCAGGCACGTATAATCAGATGATTTGGAGCAACGCTGCGACAAATCGGTGCAAGCCAAAAAACGTTTGCGTGGATACCGCAAACGCTCTTTGGCTGCCTACCCCACCCTTGGTGAGGTGATAGGAGTACCGGAGGGGATTTTGGAACTGTAGGAGCGGGAGCGTCCGCCTTTGTCTCCGGATTTCTACCGCGATTAGCGGTTTAAATCAAGAAATCTGGAGACAGCAGCGGCCGAAAGTCCAAAATCCCCGCAGTTACGACTAATCACCGAACCCCAAGCTACTTCTTCGAAGAATACTTACGCATATCAAACGATACCGCAGCGATGATGATCAAGCCCTTGATGATCAGCTGGTAGTAGGGGCTGATACCGATGAAGGTCAGGCCGTAGTTGATCAGGGTGAAGATAATAACCCCGACCAGGACACCCGGTACGGTGCCGATCCCGCCGGTGGTGGATACGCCGCCGACGACGCAGGCTGCGATGGCGTCAAGCTCGTACATGTTCCCGTAGTTGTTGGTAGCGCCGCCGGTTCTGGCTGCTTCAAGCACACCGGCCAGACCGTACAGAGCACCAGCGATGGCATAGATGTAGATCAGGTTCTTGGAGACGTTGATCCCGGATACCTTGGCTGCCTGCATGTTGCCGCCGATGGCGTACATGTTTTTGCCCAGCTTGGTTTTGTTGAACAGCACCCAGACGATCGCCGCGACTCCGAGGGCTATGAGTACGATGTACGGGATGGAATATTGGCCGCTGCCGATGAAGCCGGAGCCGATATCGGTGAAGTCCCGGCGCAGGCCGCCGATCGGCTGGGATTGGTTAGGGTCCATATCGAAGTACAGGGAGTTCAGGCCGTATACGATCAGCATCGTACCCAGAGTGGCGATAAATGGCGGAACGTTCAGCTTGGAGACAATAATCCCGTTGACGAGCCCGCAGAGCAGACCGGCCACAATGGCGATTAGAATCGGCAGCCAGACCTGCACCTGCGGTAGATCAGGGAAGAAACGGCGGGAGTAGTCGGGTATCTGCAGCATGGAAGCTGAGATCACCGCTGTGAAGCCGACCACCCGGCCTGCCGACAAGTCGGTCCCGGCGGTGATCAGGATAAAGGCCACCCCGAGAGCAATAATAACGCGTGTGGAGGACTGGATCAGTACATCCCGCAAGGTGTTAATGGACATGAAGCTTGGCTCGTATATGATAATCCCCATGATCAGCAGTACCAGCACGATGTAGATAGCGTTTTGAGTCACGAAGGACTGCGCTCTTTTAATAGTCATAATTGTGTTCCTCCTTAATTGTTACGCGAAGTTTAAGCATTCGTTGCTGAGCTTCTTCAGCCTTGCAGCAGCCCTATTGCCTTCGCCGTCCTGTGAGCTGTAGCTCCTGATTAATGCTGTGCAGCGAGACGCATCACTTCGGTTTCTGTAGCCTGCGTACCTTCTAATATTCCTGTCAGCCGTCCTTCCGACATTACCATGACACGGTCAGACATCCCCAGCAGCTCGGGCATTTCCGAGGAGATCATGATGATACTCTTCCCCTGCTTCGCCAGGTCGGCAATGATCGTATAGATCTCGAACTTCGCACCGACGTCAATTCCGCGTGTCGGCTCATCGAGCAGCAGCACCTCAGGCTCAGTGAGCAGCCATCTGGCCAGCAGCACCTTTTGCTGATTCCCGCCGGAGAGGTTCATAATCTGCGTCTTGGTCGTTGGTGTTTTGGTGCGCAGCTTTTCAATCATTTTATCGACTTCAACCTTCTTCTTGCGGCCGTTCAGCAGCAGATAAGGCGTCTTGTAGCGGTCCAGGTTGGCGATGGCGCCGTTCTCATGCACAGACAGCACCGGGAAAATCCCCGTCACGCGGCGCTCCTCGGTCAACAAGGCCAGCCCGTGTTTTTTGGCATCCTGCGGAGAGTTAATCTTCACCTTCTTGCCGTCTATCGAGATGGAGCCGGATTTCACCGCGCGAAGTCCAAACAACGCTTCCATGACCTCGGTTCGCTGTGCGCCGACCAGACCGCCGACCCCCAGAATCTCCCCGCGTCTTAATTCGAAGGAGACATCCTTGAAGGATCTGGGCTCCGGTGAGGTCAGGCCTTCTACCTTCATGAACACCTTGCCTGGAACATTGGTGCGCTCCGGGAAACGGTTCGTCAGATCGCGCCCGACCATCTTGGAGATAATCAGGTCCGTGGTCAGCTCGGCCGAAGGCCAGGTACCGATCTTTTTACCATCACGCATAATCGTCACTTCATCGGAGATCTCCAGGATTTCTTCCATTTTGTGAGATATATAGATAATAGCTACGCCTCTTTTTTGCAGGTCCCGGATGATCCGGAACAAATGCTCCACTTCCACGCTCGTTAAGGACGAGGTTGGCTCATCCATGACAATAACGCGGGAGTGAAAAGAGACCGCCTTCGCGATTTCGATAGATTGGATCTTGGATACAGACAGCTTGCCCACCAGCGTTTCGGGATTCAGGTCGATATCCAGATCTTTAAATAAGTTTTCTGTGTCTGTGAACATTTTTTTGTGGTCAATGAACTGAAGCGGCCCGATGCCCTTGGTCGGAAAACGCCCCAGCCAGATATTCTCCATCACACTGCGGAAAGGTACAGGGTGCAGCTCCTGATGGATCATCGAGATGCCGTGCTTCAGTGCTTCGCTCGAACTTGTGATGGAGGCCTTCTGGCCATCCAGGAAGATCTCACCGGCATCCGGTGAATAGATTCCAAAAAGACATTTCATCAGTGTGGACTTGCCTGCCCCGTTCTCGCCCATAAGTGCATGAACCGAGCCCGGACGAACCTTAATGCTGACTCCATCCAGCGCCTTAACGCCGGGAAATTCTTTGGTAATACCGTTCATTTCCAGCAAAAATTCCGAATTTGCCATGTTGTTACGCCCCCTACGCTTTTTTTCTTTTTCCATGAGAGGCACAGCGGTTCCATCCTGCTCCCTACCCGTAAGGAATTCCGGAGAGCGCGGTACAGCGCCCTCCGGGACTGGTATCTATGAAACGTATCTGTATCTGTATCCTTGCACCTGTTAACGAATTATTTCGCGTCTGCTACGTTGTCTTTGGTGATTTTTTTGTAGGAGATCCATACAAACTGGTTGTCTGTGATGTCGAAGCCTACGTTCTCTTTGGTTGGTGTTTCGCCTTTGGCCAGCAGAGCGGCCAGGGTAATCGCTGCTTTACCTTGGTTGTTGGCATCGTTCAGTACGGTACCCAGCATCGTTCCATCCTGCAAAGCCTGAACCGCAGGAGCTGTGGCATCCACGCCTACAACCGGCATGTACTTATCGCCGCTGAAGTAGCCTTGAGCCTTCAGAGCTTCGATGGCGCCGAGTGCCATGTCATCGTTGTTGGCCAGTACGGCTTCAATCTTGTCGCCGTGGGAGCCGAGGAAGGCTGCCATTTTCTCCTGGCCTTTTACACGATCCCACATCGCGGTATCTTCAGCCAGCTTCTCTACCTTGATGCCAGCATCTTCAATCGCCTGGATGGAGTACGTGGTGCGCAGCTCGGCATCCTGGTGTCCCGGTTCGCCCTTCAGCATGACATATTGCAGTACGCCATCACCGTTCTTGTCGGCTTCAGGGTGTGCCTTCCAGTAATCCACGATCAGCTGGCCGGACATGGTGCCGGACTCTTCAGCCTTGGCGCCTACGTAGTAGACTTTATCCCATTTCTTCATATCTTCCGGCAGCGGCTCGCGGTTCAGGAAAACCACTGGAATGTTCGCTGTCTTGGCCTTGTCAATGATGACGCCAGCAGCAGTGCGGTCTACCGGGTTGATCAGCATGCCGTTATATTTCTTGGTGATGAACAGATCCACCTTATCGTTCTGTGTTGGCTGGGAATTCTGGCTGTCTACGATATCAACCGTGGCAATACCCTTAGCAGCAGCATCGATGGCGTTGCGGACACCCGTCATGAACGTGTCGTCGAATTTGTAGATCGCTACGCCGACCTTTGGAGTCTCAGTTGAACCCGAATTCGCTGTGTTAGCCGCAGTTCCTGTGTTAGCAGCATCAGACGCCTTGTTATTGTTGCCGCCGCAGCCTGCGAGAGCAGCACCCAGCAATGCACTGGCAAGTAAAACGGAAGTGATTTTTTTCATGTCTAATTGACCTCCTGAGGATATTTCTTTATTTGGATGAACCCGGTGTGTCCCGGGTACATCCTTATTATGCCCTACGTGAAAACGGTTGCGAATATAAAATCCTACTCAGTTTCATGAAAATTCTGCTATCTTACAAACGGGAACAGCAGCTTCTGATTCTCCGGCCACAGCATATTCTCCAGATCGATAAGCTTGGTGCCGGTGTCCACGCGTTCGGGAATATCCATCCCTTCGAGTGCCTCCACAGCATATTTCACTGCCAGATACCCGTTGCTGAACGGATTCTGGATGACGGTAGCCTGCACAGTGCCATCCTGAAGCGATTCCATCATGGAGGGCGAGCTGTCAAAAGCAATCATTTGCACACTATCCCTCTTCAGGCCCTGAATCACCCTGGCCGCGCCTTGTGAAGCAATCTCATTCAGGGTGGCAATACCACGCAGCTCGGGATACTTGTTCAGCATCTCCCGGGTCAGATTCTCGGCGTCGGAGGTGCTGGAGGAGGTGTAGGCGATCGGTACGACCTTAACATTCGGGAAGCGGGCGGCGTAATTCAGAAAACCCTTTTCCCGCTCATCCGCATCCCGCGCACCATAGTCGATACTGCCATTCTTGCCGGAGTCCGGGGTAAGCGACGAATTGGTGAAGTTAATGATCCCGATCTCGCCGTAGCCCCCCAGCAGCTGGATCAGACGCTCGGCGGACTTCTGTCCGGCCTCGTAGCCGTTCGATCCCACGTAAGTCCGAACCTTGGCCGAGCCGACCTCCGCATCGACTGAGATGACCGGAATTCTGGAATACGCCGCCTGGTCCACTACCTGTGCCAGTCCCATATAGCTGCTGGCCGCGAGAATAATCACATCCGCCTTCTCCTTAATGGACTCCTCCACCATGACGACCTGCTCCTCAATATCACTCTCCGAATCCGGTGCCTTAAAGGTCAGATTGACATTGAATTCCTTCGCCGCAGCCTCTGCTCCCAGCTTCAAGGTGTTCCAGTAGTCCCCTTGGTTCATCTTGACAATCAGGTGGATATTCCGCGTCTTGCTGGTGCTGATATAAGCTGGCGAGGCATTGAAGCAAGAGGACACAGAGATCCACAGCACGCCGCACAGCAGCACGGTGAGCCATACACGCAGGCTTTTCACAGGTTCGTCTCCTCCTTCTGCTCATCCGTAGCCTCTCCCGCCGGGCGGGCCGGGAACACAATCGTAACAACCGTCCCCTCTTCCAGCTCACTCTCAAAAGCAAGCCCGTACTCCCGCCCGTAATACAGGCCGATCCGTTCATGCACATTCCGGACGCCGACCCCTGATCCGCTGGTGCTTTTGACGCTTCCGCTTAGAATGCCGTTCACCGTCTCCCTGGACATGCCAAGGCCGTTGTCGCTGACCTTGATGATAATTAGCCCGTCCTGAAGCCCGGCGGTGATCGAGATCAGCCCCTCGTCCGGCAGCATTTCGATCCCGTGATAGAGCGCGTTCTCCACGATAGGCTGCAGGATCAGCTTGATCGTCTGGCACTCCAGGACCTCCTCCTGCGCCGTGATCTCATAACGGAATTTATTCTTGAAGCGGAAGCTCTGAATCACCAGGTAATGGCGGATGTGGTCCAGCTCTTCCTGGATGGTAATAATATTCTTGCCTTTGCTGAGGCTGATACGGAAGAATCTTGAGAGTGACTGGATCATGGTGACGACTTCATCCGTTTTGCCGCGTTCGGCCAGCCGGATAACCGAATTCAGCGTATTGTACAGAAAATGCGGGTTGATCTGCGATTGCAGCACCTCAAGCTCGCCCTTACGCTTCGTCTCCTGCTCATAAATAATCTGCTCCATCAGCTGGCGGATACGCTGGAGCATCATGTTGAAGCGCCTCGACAGCTGCTCTACCTCATAGGCTCCGCTGACATTAATCGGCGTATTCAAATCCCCCTCCGCCACCTGCTTCACGGTACGCTCCAGCTTGCGGATGGGGCTTGCAATCAGCCAGGACAGGAAGACCGAGACCGCAATAACACAGACGAGCACAACACCAAGAAACCACGCCAGGAACTGGTTCAGATCCCGCTTGGTAGTGACAATCTCATCGTAATAGGCTACCCCGACAATCTTCCAGCCGGTCTGCGCCAGTGTGCGTACGGTAATAAACCGCTTCTCCCCGGTTGATTCGTCCAGATAGCTGCGGTAGGCGTATTCCAGCACCGGCTCCACATTCTCATACTTCAGCCCGGCGTAGATGAGCTGCTGCTGCGGGTGGTAGACGATATTGCCGAGCGGATCGAGGATGTAGGCGTAGCCTCTTTTGCCCAGCTTGACCTGCTTGCTGAGTTCGTCAATCGTTCTAAAGTTGAAGTCAAGCAGCAGCACCCCGGTTCTCAGTTCCCCGTTCTCTCTGTACTGAATCAGCTTGGAGATGGAGACCACCCAGGTATACCTGCCCTTGAACAGATTCTGGATATGCGGGGCGGAATAGGAGATCTCCGAGGTGCGCTTGGCTGTAGTGAACCAGCTCTGGCTCTCCAGCCCCGTGTTCATGCGCATCGTCTGCCCCGGCGTCCCTACGACGTACTGTCCCTGCGGGGTAAAAACAGCCACAGACACCAGATCCTCGCGGCTGCTCATCAGTGTATCCATCCGTTCATAGAGCAGCGGGGAATCGATGGAGGGCGTAGAGGTAATCTGCTTCTCGGCGGTCGCAAAAATACTGCCCATCCCCTTCACGTAAAGCTCCAGGTTATAGTTCACCTGTTCAATGATCTGCTGCATGTTGAGATTGGCATTCTCCTCCGCCGTGTTGGCGAATTTGCCGTACAGCATCACACTGACGATCACGGCCACCGCCGCAGTCACCGCCATGAACGTCAGCGTGATAATCAGCTGAATGCTCCGCAGCTTCGAGGACAGGCGCAGCCTGCCGCTCTTGCCAGGCCCAGGCCGCAGCGGGAAGAAATAACCCTTCGGCTTGTTCATGACTATTCTCCCCGCGCGCTGTTCTTATACTCTTTGGGGGATTGTCCGTATTTCTTGCGGAAGCAGAAGCTGAAATAATTCGGGTCGGCAAAGCCGATCCGCTCGGCGATCTCGAACGCCTTCAGCTCGGTGGAACGAAGCAGCTCCTTCGCGGCCTCCAGCCGGATTTGCAGCAGATAGCTGACGAAGGTCATCTTCATTTCTTTTTTGAAAATGCTGCTGAAATAGCCCGTGCTGATATGCAGATGCTGGCATACCCTGCCGATGGACATATCGGATTCTTCATAGTGGCTGCGGATATATTCCTTAGCCTGGTCTATGAGCTGCTTGTAGCTCGACTGGCGCCCCGATGCAATGGAATCCATCAGCCGGGTACATACGGTAATAATCCACTGCCGGGCTTCTTCCAGGTTGTTGAATTTGTTCATATCGCTTAGCGAGGTCAGGCCGGGTCCGATAAAATCATTCGTTCCGCTCCCGGATTCCTTCGCCACCCGCAGAATGGAGGTGATGATCTCCAGCAGGAAGATCTGATAATCCTGCGCCGACACCTGCTCCGTATCCAGTCCCCGAAACAGCTCGTCCACGACTTCGCGCAGCTCCTGGACGGTGCCCAGCTTGATCGTGCGGATCAGCGACTGCTGGGTCAGCTCATCATAGTCCAGCATCCGGCTGGACCGTGACTCCACATCCTCAATCCAGATGACCCGGTTGTTGCCGAGGATCAGCCGGTAATCAAGCGCTTGCAGCGCATCCCCGAAGGAATGGAACAGCATGGACGGTGCCTTGCAGACAGTGCCGGCCCCGGCAGTTACCGTCAGCTTCAGGAAGCGCTGCACATTCTGGCAGATCTCTTCGAGAATGGCAAAGGTTCTGGCGGTGATGTCGCTCTCCTCCGGGCTCTGGCTGACCGAGAGCAGCACAACATCATCCCGGTGGATGAATACCTTGCCGAAGCCATGCTTCTGGCAGATCTCCTCCGCGATGTTCAGCACAGCATAGAGCTGGAGATTACGGTCTCCGGTATCCCGCAGGGACACGGGCCGCCCTTCCTGAAGCCCGGGGGAACGGTCCGGACGGATATAATCGATGCTGATCACCGAGGACTGGAACAATGCTCCGGTGAGGGGGATGCCGTACTCTGTGCTTTTCTCAGCGATCTCTGCGGAACGCAGACGGCGGGACACCAGGGTAGAGAGGAACTGCTCGCGCAGAAGCGGCAGGCTCTTGCGGTAATGCTCGCTCAGCACGAACACATTCTCCTTCTCGGCGATCTCGGTCTCGATCGTCGCGCGAACCTTAAGCAGAACATCAATCAGCTCCCGGGACGAGAAGGGCTTCAGGATATATTCATCAATCTGCAGCTTGATCGCCTTCTGGGCGTATTCGAATTCATCATAGCCGGTCAGAATGATAATCTTCGTATTTGGATGGCGGCTGCGTATCCATTCTGCGAGCTGCAACCCGTTCATAAAAGGCATCTGGATATCGGTAACGACCACATCCGGCAGCAGCCGGTCGATCGCATCCGCCGCCTCCCGCCCGTTCTCGGCCTGCTCAACGACCTCGAAGCCGTACTGCTCCCAGTCAATCTGGGCAATAATGCCTTCTCTTACATCTTCCTCGTCTTCGGCGAGTATTAATTTGTACATGCTTCATCCCTCTTCGGCATAGGATATGGAGGTTCACAGAACTATAATAGCTGATTCAAATGGTCCAATCTATGTTTATATAGAAGGAGCAATTTACTATATAGCGTGTCCTGATATAACGCAAGCGGAAATTATGTACATAGGTTAGAGCACTTAAGAAGTTAACAAAAAGCAAAAGAAGCGGAGGGGAAGTTTGGAACTATAGGAGCGATAGCGGCCGGAGGGCCAAATGTTCACCGCAGCGACGACCAAGCTTTGAGTTGTACTCTTTTTAATCAACAAGTGGATTTCGCGCACTTAATTTGATCATATTAACCATTAAGGCTAATTTCAGTGGATAAATGACATTTATTTCTGCGGATTTGCTCATAACGCTGGGGTTACCGACGAATAGATGTACTTTTTCCAACTGCTGTTCTAGATAGGGGGATTTCGGGCGAAATAGAAGCTCTTTTCCCACTAAATTCCTGGGGCGACCTCGGGGAAAAGGCGGAGCGGGGAGCATTCCAGACCAGCAGTGGCGGGGTTGTCACGCTATCTCCAAAAAAAAACCATCCCGATTACGCCGGGATGGGGATGTTCGGTTACACGTATAGGATTATAGCAGGGCTTTATTGAAGCGGTAGCCTGTTGTCTTTTCAAAGCCGATATGGCGGTAAAACGCATGTGCAGGTGCACGTTCAACGCGGTTGCCGCTCCGCAGGAACAGCTGGCAGCAGCCCTGATGGCGTGCCCATTCTTCCGCTGCGCTCACGAGTCTTTTGCCAAGGCCTTGTCCTCTAAGCTCCTCTGATACGATCAGCGCGGTAATCTCCGTAATACAATCGGCATGCTTGTAGTAGGACTTCACCTGCCGTAAACCGATCATTCCCACAACTTCGTTATTGAGCTCTGCGACCAGTGTGCAGTGGAACGGATCATGCTCCATGCCTTCCATTCTCTCTTTCATCACGCTAAGCGTTGTCGGATAGCCGAATTCACGCAAAAGGGCTGTCACTCTCTCCAGATCATTCATGCCGCATTTGCGAATTTGCAGTACCTGCTCCTGAGTACTACTGTTCATCCTTGTATACCTCCACTTGTAGCTTAGACGCAGCCTGCTTGGCCGTCATCCGCGCGATTTCAACATCTTCCGCTGAACTGAGTGTTACTGCCATCCGCCGCCCTGGGCGGATCTCCGGCTTACCGAATATCCGGACCTGCGTGCGGGGAAGGGCCAATGCCTCTTCAATCCCGTTCACCGCAAAAGCTTGTCCGGTTCCATCAGTCTTCAGGGTGGCCGAAGCTCCCGGTGTCAACAAACGTACCGCTTCCAGCGGAAATCCAAGAATGGCTCTGACATGCAGAGCAAATTCCGACAAATCTTGCGTAATCATTGTAACCATACCTGTGTCATGCGGCCGGGGGGACACTTCACTGAACAGAACCCCATCCGCGGTGAGGAACAGCTCCACACCAAAAATTCCATAACCACCAAGCTGATCGGTAACCGCCCGGGCGATAGCCTCAGCCTCTTCCAGCTGCGCCCCGCTCATCTGATGCGGCTGCCAGGACTCTACATAATCGCCATCCTGCTGAATGTGGCCGATCGGCGGACAGAATACGGTTCCGCTAACCGAACGGACGGTAAGCAGTGTAATCTCGCTCTCAAAGGTAACAAAAGCCTCCACGATGACGCGTGTCCCCTTCGCACGTGCGCCTTCAAGCGCCGTATTCCAGCAGCCTTCCGCATCGCCTGGTGTTCTGCACACGCTCTGGCCTTTGCCTGATGAGCTCATGATCGGCTTAATCACACAAGGCGTTCCCAGCTCTGACACGGCCTGGCGAAGTTCATCCAGACTGTCAGCGAACCGGTAGGCCGCTGTAGGCAGGCCCAGCTCTTCTGCCGC
Source organism: Paenibacillus sp. FSL R7-269 (assembly GCF_000517865.1). NCBI lineage: Bacteria > Bacillati > Bacillota > Bacilli > Caryophanales > Paenibacillaceae > Paenibacillus > Paenibacillus sp. FSL R7-269. The sequence continues at coordinate 2,521 of NZ_ASPS01000097.1, read as the reverse complement.
CAGACGGCGGATGCCTTCGCGGTCCATGGTCAGCCGAGCAGCACGGGCGGTAGGAACAACGAGGAATCCTTCTTCCTCCAGCTCCACCAGCGCCCCTGTAGCAATGGCTTCAATCTCCGGTACAATCAAATCCGGCTTCTCAGTACGGATAAGCTGCTTGAGTGCCTCTGCATCCAGCATGTCCAGTACATAAGAGCGGTGGGCCACGCCCATCGCGGGTGCCGCTTCATAACGATCCACAGCTACGGTCTCTACGCCAAGGCGCTGAGCTTCGATAATGACTTCCTTACCCAGTTCACCGCTGCCGAGCAGCAGCAGCTTTTTACTCCGGGCTGATAAAGGAGCTCCCCACATTGTCGACTCCAACCTCTTTTCGCAAATTTGTCTGCTGACTTCTCTGTTTCTGTAAAATGTCGCAGTTTGATTGTAAATTTTCAGTCTTCTTTATTTTCATCCATCATCCACCAGATTGCAAGTGTTCTTCGACATTTTCCTACAAACTTCACAGATGGCTGTTCAACAGACAATTGAAAACGGTTTATCAAGTGAAAAACCTATAAATTTTTATATTTCAACGAAAGCCTGCTCCTGAAGCCGTAATTCTTCGGCGATCCGGCCCCAATGCTGCGCACCATCACCCCCTTTCAGCAGCGCCGACATGGCTGCCTCCTGTTCAGACAGGCCTTCACGCAGCTGGTCTGCGGCCTGGGATAAGGCCGCTGCCGCTGCATCGGTATAGAATGTCAACAGAGAGTGCTCCTGTCCTTGCGCCGCCGCAGCTACCGCTTCTTTGAACCACGGCTCGGCAGCCGCGCGGATCTCTGTCCGGCCCGGTCCCTCGAAGAAGTGGCGCGGAGATTTGAAGCGGCTCCACAGTCCGGCCCAGTCCAGCGGAGCCAGAACGCAGTTCAGCTTCGCAGGTGCGGGCCAGCGCTCATCCGGATTCTCCAGCAGCTGAAGCTCCTGATCCGGGATGGACAGCTCGGCAGCAGCCGCTGTGGCCGCCTGGGTCACGAATCTGCGCCCTGCCGACTCCAGCCGCAGGGTCGTTGCCCACAGCTCCTGCTCCAGTTCACGCAGAAGACTGCGCTCCAGCTCCCGCCCGCAGGCGATGAAGATGTCCTTCAGGTTCCCTCCGTCTTCCCGGAGAATGGATGGATGGAAGGACTCCTGGAAGGAACGCCCGAACGAAAAGGCAATCCGCTGCCGGACATGATAGAGAAGCTCTGCACCTTCACGGCGCAGGTCCCGGAGCGGCCGGTCTTCCTGCGCAAGCGCAGCCAGCCGCAGATTCGCCGCTTCCCGGCGCTGCCGGAACTGCTTCATTCCTTCCGCCTGCTGGTCTGCTTCCATCAGCGCAAGGCGTTGCCATTCTTCGGCGCGCCCGCGCACCGAGCTTAGGCTGTCCTTGGCTGCTGCCAGAGACAGTCCCGGCAGTTCATCACCGGCGAACGCGGAGAGTGCGGCTTCAAAGCTGCCGAACCCGGAGGCCTCGTAAGCCTCCCCCGCTCCGCTTGTCTTGCCCTCCAGCGCAAGCAGGCTGGACACGCTGTAAATCTGCGGTGAGGTCAGGCCTCCGGCCCGCAGATTTTGCGCCACATGCTGCTTCACCTCTTCAAGCTCGGCCTCGTCCGCTGCGAGGTCTGAGGCGTTGATGATGAAGAACATTTTGTCGAGCGCGAAGCTGTCTTTGATTCTCCCCAACTGGGCAAGCAGGCTGCGGTCAGCCTTGGAGAAGGCGTGGTTATAGTAGGTCACGAAGCAGATGGCATCGGCGTTCTTCATGTAGCCGAAGGTTACACCGGTGTGACGGGCATGTAAGGAATCCGCACCTGGCGTGTCCACCAATACGATGCCGCTACGTGTCAGCGGACTGTCATAATACAGATCCGTGCTCTGCACGAAGCAGGCGCGCTTCTCGTCAGCGACCAGGCTGCGGTATTCCGCCAGGCTGACCGTCCGCTCTGTTCCGAGCAGCGGACGGGATTCCTCCCATCCGGCGGCAGCTGCCCGCAGGAAGCCGGCATGCGGCAGCGCGGACGGATGGAGCCCTCCGGTCTGCAGCCGGGACACGGCTGCGGTCCACGAGTCGTGCTGCGGCGGCGTCAGCTGCAGCACGCTGAAGGAATGGAGGATGTCCTCCCAGACCTCCTCCGCCCGCTTCATGGTGATGGCCGCCGCCCCATGGGCGAAGCCGCCCTCCGGCGCCAGAATCCGCCCGACGGCAGCTGTTGCCGGATGCGGCGACACGGGCAGCACCTCTTCGCCCAGCAGGGCGTTAGCGAAGGAGGATTTGCCGGCGCTGAACGCTCCGAACAGCGCCATCGTGAAGCGGCCGCCGGCGAGATCCTCCGCCCGCGCCGCCAGGCTGCGCGCCGCCGAGGCCATAGCCGGCTCGCTCCGCAGCACCCCGGCCGCCGCGTGCAGCGCCGCTGCGGCCTGTGTCAGCCGGCGGCGCCCGCCCGCCGGCTGTGCCGTGCCCGCCGCCCAGGCCGGGGCGGCGCCAGGGCTTGCCGCCCCC
>NZ_ASPS01000096.1:0-1820 GCF_000517865.1 Paenibacillus sp. FSL R7-269 | reverse complement strand
CGAAACTGAAACAGCGCGCGCCGATTGAGTATCGACACGCGCTGGCTGCTTAGTTTTTTCTTCTGTCTACTTGACAGGGGTATGACCACCGCCGCGCTAAATGTGATCGGTTTTTCGGTTACATTTGATCCGCACGCCACCGCCAGTAACAAATATTGAATTTCCTGCAAGAAGTGCAACAATGCTGCCGAAAATAAGCGGCTTATGCGGAAATCGTACAAGAAATGCAACAAAGCTAGCACAAACTTGCTCAAAACATCGGAATTCCTGCAAACGATGCAACAATCTCCACAGCCCCCTAAAGAAGTTGGAGCCCTCCCCCACAAAAATGTAGACTAGATATAGGAGGAGGATGAACGGTATGGGACACTTAACAGGAACAAGAGAGAAGGCCGCACAAGAGGTGTTGTCTGGCATTAAGTCAGCGGTGGTTGCCCGAAAGTATGGGGTGACCCCATCGACGGTGAATCAGTGGGTGAGAGACTACCGAGAGGCCCATGGGGAACAAGATCATCCGTATCCCCAGGAGCCGGTGGAGGAACTGAAGCGCCTCCTGGAAGTGGAGCGAAATACGAAAAGGCCGTCAAGATGCTCGGCGAAAAGGAGTTAGAGATTGAGATTCTGCGTGAACTGCTAAAAAAGCCAACCCCTGCTTATCCGAAAAAATCGAGGTAGCCGACATGTTCATTAAGCAGGGGAATACCGCAGCGTCGGTACTACGTCTTGTGGGGCTCGCAGAGTCTACGTACTACGACCGCAAGAAACGCAGGTCACTGTCTCCAAAGGCCGCTCAAGGGGGGCGTGGAAGGCCCCAGCCCGGCTACTCCCTGACCGAGTCTGGAGAGAAGATTAGCGACGAGGAAATCCAGGAATGGCTGCTGGAATTAATCGCTGGAGAAGAGCACGTGTACGGGTACAAACTGCTGGCTAAGTGCTTGTGGAATCAGCACCGTCTAAAGCTCAATCACAAGAAAAGCTACCGGCTGTGTCAGGCGCTGGATATCTTGCAGCCGCAGCGTCACAAACGTTTCAAGCATCCCCGGAAGCTGCCGGAGAACCGGGTCATTACCGGGGCGGGCCAGCTCTGGCAGATGGACATTAAGTACGGGTACGTGGCGGGCCGCGACCGGCATTTCTTTGTCCTGAGCATTATCGATGTGTTTACCCGTGTCATCGTCGGCTACCACCGCGGATCGTCGTGTGAGGCCAAGCACGCCTGCCAGACGCTGGGACGCGCCATGGAGCAACACTGCGCCCCTGACAGCGCACGCCCGGTGATCCGCACCGACAACGGCCCCCAGTTCGTCAGCCATCTGTTTGGCGACATGTGTGAAAGCTGGGAAATGACCCATGAACGTATACCGCCTCGAACGCCGGATTTAAATGCTTGTATTGAATCGTTCCACAGTAATATCGATCGGGATTTGTTCCGCAAAGAGGCCTTCGACACGTTCGAGGAGGCCTATGAAGCGGTGGACCGGTACATGGACTTCTACAACAACCATAGAATGCATACGAATCTTCGGAACATGCCGCCAGCTACCTTTGCGGAGTGGGTCCAGACTCTAGAAGACCGCTCCAGCTTCTTCTGGCCGAGAAAGAAAGCGAAATAAAGAGCATGGCTACGACAAGTACTGGTTTTATACGGAGGACTCCGGGATAAGGGGGTCGCACCGATGTGATCGGTTTTTCGATTACATTTGGCCCGCATACCTCCGCCAAGCGCAATGTGCCCAAAAAAACGTTTCGTTTTTTTGAAAAAGGGAAGACTATGGGATAGGATTCAATTGAACACTATATCCTAACTGCTGGATATATTT
>NZ_ASPS01000095.1:0-4298 GCF_000517865.1 Paenibacillus sp. FSL R7-269 | reverse complement strand
TATTCCTTGCTTATACTCCATCGCATTAGTCACATTAATCAATGTACCGTTGTTCGCATCTATCGCCATTTCATCCGTTGCCGTCACATCCGATGGTGTCGCCGGACGGGATGGAATGACCAGCACCTGCGCGGTACTGTCTACGGTTGTCGTAGCATTCCCCTGCTTCACAATACTCAGGGACTCTCCCAGCCAGCTCTGCTCCAGCACCAGGGTGCCAGCCGCAGTCGCCGTTACCGCTGTACCGTTCACGGTATACTTACCATTCGCCGTCAGACCGCTCAGTTGCTCGGCTGCGTAGTCGATCACTGCTGCCGGTGTCGGCTCCAGCGCTGGCTTGAACAGCGTTACGGTTGCCGTCTGCGGCGAACCGCTAACCGTGTATCCGCTTGGCGAATTCACAGCCACGGATACATCCCCCTCGCCGGTCACTGAAGTAAGTGCAAGGCTCCAAGCGGTCCCCGACCCGCTCAAGGTCCCTTTTACCGCAGAGCCTGTATCATCTGTAATCGTGATATCTTCTGCTGTTAATCCAGTGATCACAGCATCAAAGGTCAGGTCAATCTTCGTTGAAGTAGTGGTTCCCGGCACACCATCCGCTACAGCCGATTGCAGCACAACCGGAGTTAAGACCTCCCTGTTGAACAGCTTGCCGGTGATTCGGAAATGAGTAGCATCTGTATTATCTGTTGTGATGAAAACAATCTTGTCGCCGAAGGCCGGATATACAGCGAACTTCGCATAATATTCCACATTGAACATCCAAGTGTCTTCATTGTATCCCTGAAATACAGCCGGGGCGGAATCCACCGGCTGATCCGTTGTATACAGCAGGGTCCCGTCATTGTCATAGTAATTCAGGTAAGCATACTGGGTTCCCTCCCACTCTGTACCATAGTTATAGGCATCGTCAATGGCCTTATTCGATGCGGCATCCGTGCTTACTGTAACGAATCCCGGCAATGTGCCTTTCTTGTAGACAGCGGCAGATGTCTCGCCCAGTGAACCATTTACATTAAATCCGCCTTGGCTTACACCCGCATTGTCATATAAGGAGACACTCGTAATTCCGGTTTGCCAGCTAAATTGACTGAACATGAAATTCCCGTTGCCCAGTGTATGCAGATACAACTGCTTCTCATTCGTTCTCGCTCCAACATTAATGGTGGTTATGGAGGTTCCGCTGTTATTGAATAACTGCAGATAGATATTATCGTTCGGGGCCCCCGAATTGTAAGCCGCCATATACACGCCGTCACCAGCGGCGACGTAGGACATGCTCGCATTAGCAGCTACCAGCAGGGTTTCACTTGACACCGGTACGCCCGCAGCGGTAAATACGCGGGTAACCGTGCTTACATTATCATTTCGTTGCCAGGAAAAAGCGATATCGCCGTTAGACAGCTCCGCCGCAGATATAAAACGCGTCAGCTGCGGCTGACTGGCCGCACTGAAGGTATTCAGCCGGGTCTGGCCAGTCACCTTCTGGCCGGTCTTATCCAGCACCATGAAATAAGCATTGGGTGTGGCCTCGGTAACTGTGCCCAGCTGCAGGTTGTACTCGCTGGAGTCGCTTTTACTGTACATAATCAGCAGATTTCCGTTATTGAGAGCAAGCATACTCACAGACGTCATTTTGTAATAGGTGTCCATCAGGTTGCCCAGGTTAACGTCCGTTATAAGCGTTCCTGCGCTGTTAAAGACCCTTAAGAAGTTAGAGGAAGTGTATGTATTCCCCTGATAGACGAATGAATTCAGCAGAACCGCCGTACTTCCATCCTGTAGACCCTGCGCATCCGTCAGATTCTTGCCCGCCGCATAGGTAACCGGAGGCTCAATTACAAAATCGGCCGCTTCATTAAACGACTGCACCGCCGCATAGGCACGGAGTGACATCATAGGCAACAGCCCAATCACCAATACCACAGCCAGCCCGATCTTCCCCATTTTCTTAAACATCGCTTTCCTCCTTGTCGAATGACCATTTCCATAATATTGATAACGCTTCCGCAAAACTCTGAACATGCTGCACACGCTCTGCACATGCCCGGCATTAGCAAGCATTAGTTTTCCATACTGGTTTATCGACATTTTTCGCGTTAAAGTTAACTAATTCGACAAATTATTATATTCAATTTCGATATTTATGTATCTTTATTACTTGCATCCTTCATGACAGGGCACTTCCTACCTTTTTCACCCTTCTAGTAGGATGCATAACATTAAAAAGGGATTCAGCTCAAGCTGAATCCCTTTTTCTCTTTCCCTCTCCGTTTAGTCAATCAAATCTGACTTCTGCAGCAACCGCTGCATGAGAACAGCCACTTCTGCACGTGTGACATTAGCCTTGGCTTCCAGCTTATTACCGCTGCGGCCGCTAATCAGACCAGCCTTGGCAGCAAGTGCCAAACTATCTTTTGCCCAGCTGCCGGCAAGTCCTGCATCAGTAAAGGCTGCAAATACACCTGCTGTATCCACTGTGCTGGTCCGGTCTGCAAGACCGGTCAGCTTCATCGCCTTAGCGATGATCGTCATCGCCTGTTCGCGTGTAAGCTTGGCATCCGGACGGAAATTTCCGTCCTCGAAGCCGTTAATCAGACCATACTCCGAGGCCGCTTGTACCGCCCCTGCATACCAGGCACTCACTGGCACATCAGCAAAAGAAGTCGCTCCTTCACCGAGCCTCAGTCCCAGACCGCGTACAATAATTGCTGCGAACTCTGCCCGAGTGATATCCGCATTCGGGTTAAACGTCGTTTCGTTCACCCCGTTAATGACTAACCGCGAGCCCATATCATTCACTGCAGCCTTCGCCCAATGCTTCTCTACATCTGCGAAGGTCAACGGATGCCAGACTACCGAATACGAGCTATTCGTTAGACTGTTAATCTCAGCATAATATTTATTATTCTCCCGGATGATTTGGGTGGGTACATGACGCACCGTTCCATCTGGCTCTACAACGATACCTGTTGTAATCCGGTTCGGGTCAACGGCTCCAGGAATCTCCACCGTACGTTTCACATAAGCGTCAAACCGGTTGATTTCCACTGTGGAATTACCGTAGGTCCCAGTGACTGTGAAGTCTAGTGAAGGTGCAATCAGGTCAAAGCCGCCTTTGCTTGCTGCGACGGCTATCACTTGATTCATTGCTGCAGAAGACTCGCCGATCGTAATCTTCAGCTTGATATCTTCCAGCTTCACACTGGTGCCAAATTGCCGGGCCAACGCTCCGATATTAATCTCGGATGCTGGTAAAGTGTAAGAAGCCTTGCCGGTCTGGAGTACAAGTGTTGCCGCCACATTCTCCATATTCTTGATCATCTGACCGTTCAATTCGCCAACAAAAATGTTGGAGTCCAGCATTACTGGAATTGTAACCACTGCCCCAATGCCTTCCGCATCCAGCTTGGCCTGGAGCTTGAGCGGATCTACGGTAATGATCGTAGTTTTGGTGTTGCCCGAAGTAGTTGTCGTCGCTGTGCCCGCGTTCTCCTCCTTGCCGTTCACAAGGACAATTACGTTGGTGACCGTACTGGCTGGATTCCCGGAAGGAGTCCCGCTGTTCGTGTTACTTCCGGCAGTTGGGTTATTTCCGCTTCCCGGGCTGACCGGATCAGGAGTTGGTGTTACCGGAGTCGTCACCGCAACTACTGCCATGACGCTGCCGTATTTCACCACTCTGCCTTCCGCATCTACCTCAGCAATCCCAAGCGTATCCCCATCGGCTGCCGGAACTAGCCCTTCAATGCCTACAAGGGTGTATCCGGTTAGAAGGTCTCCTACATTCGGTACAATGATGCTACCAGCACCAAAATTCTTATACAGCAGCTTATGCCCTTCAGCCGGTGCAGGCGTAACCTTGATTTGCGTATAGCCGTTACTCTCTGCACCACTCGGATCATTGGCACTCACAGTCAAGTCCCCGGCAGGGATCAAGACATTCGTTGTAAAAGTCAGCGCCGTTGCCGGTCCTGCCGGAACTGATCCGCTGGCCGCCACCCGTACCTTCACAGTATGCTCGCCGCTCAGGTCCGGCAGGTTGGTTCCGTCATATCGTACGAAGGGTCCCTCATCCACGGAGAATTCCATGCTGGTATTCAGGCCCTTAATCGTATTGTTCAGATCATCCGCTACTACTTCTGGAGCCGCCGGGATCATGGCATCCGAGTCATGCACGGTCACCTGAGCAATAACCGAGGCAAAGTCCGTTGACGTAGCCTTCACCCGCACATAATACGTGCCCGGTATCAGACCAGTAACCGTAATGTCTGTAACTTCTGTCCAAGCCCCTGTGT
>NZ_ASPS01000094.1:0-8135 GCF_000517865.1 Paenibacillus sp. FSL R7-269 | reverse complement strand
CCGGCGGTGCAGCTGGCGCCGCCGCTGCACCGGGCACGCGCACACCGGCGGCACAGCCGCCCGGTGCGCGCGCTTCCGCGGCCGCTGCGCAGGCCGCGCCCAAGGCCCAGGCCGCGTCAGACGCGCGGCCGGGCAGCCCTGCCCCGCTGCGCACGGGGCAGGACCCAGCCGCTGAGCGCTTCGCAGGCTCAGCGCCCGGCGCCCAGCGTGTCTTCATCAAGATCACGCCGGGCGCTGAGCTGAAGGGTCTGCTGCCGCGCCTCCAGGCGCTGCTGCAGACCCATCCGGGACCCGCAGCGACGCTGCTGTTCTACGAGCGCAACCAGAAGGTGCTTGCGCTGAGCGACAGCTACCGGATCGAGCCCTCGGAGGAGCTGTTCGCAGCCATTGAAGAGATGCTGGGTGCCGGAACCGTCCGTCTCCGATAGGAGCAGCCAAGCTGTCCTTGGAGCTTGTTCGAAGTGAACATTCACATAGGTGTATTATGTGCAATTATCAACCGTGAAAAGGATGGCTTTCCTCCTCTAACTGTAGTTTGTACAACTAAATCTGCCCGAATGGGTGAGAACCCGGGTATAGAGGCAGTTTAATTGTATGAATTACAGCTAAAAGGATAGTCGGCGCTAAATCAGATGATTTAGTTGTACAGAATGCACTTAAGCATCCCCATTGCACCCTAATTGGGGCATGGCAAACCCTCAGCATGGCGGCTGGTTAAAGAGTTTCTCACCAGTTAATTTTGATGCTGCACAAATGCATCTTTTATGGGCAGCCGCTGTGATACACTGATCTTTTTAGCACATTTGCCCCCTCTTCCGCATACATTAGGGAACCAATAGAGTGAACTTATGAATCTGTCAGGTTTCACTCTCAAGTTCAGCTAAATCATAGCGGGGCATTGTCCCGTGCGGAAGGGGAATGACATCATGTCCTATCAAATGGCGGAGGAGCTGCTGGAGCGCCGGGGAGTATCACTGGACTCGATCGCGGAGATCGTCTATATCCTGCAATCGGTCTATTATCCCAGCTTAACGCAGGAGGAGTGCCTGAGCAGCGTCAAGTCGGTCCTGAACAAAAGAGAAGTCCAGTATACGCTCATGACCGGGATTGCGCTGGATGAGTTAGCCGAGAAGAAGCTGCTGCCCCAGCCGTTTCAGGCGGTAATGGAAGCGGATGAATCGCTCTACGGGGCGGACGAGACGCTGGCACTGGGCATCACGAGCGTGTATGGAATGATCGGCCTGACCAGCTTCGGCTACCTGGATAAAATAAAGCTTGGAATTATCGGCAAATTGAATGATGATAAAGGGAGCATTCATGTATTTCTGGATGATCTTGTGGCCGGAATTGCGGCTGCAGCTTCAGCCCGGATCGCCCACGGGCATGAGGGTGCGAAGGTCTATCCCCATGTGACCGGGACCGAATAACGGCTGTTCCTGATGCGCTGCGACCGGCCTCCCGGGCCTGAGTCCTTCCTGCCGGGCTTGCTTGCGGGAAAAAAGAAAACTGTGTTATCATAATTTCATTATATTCAGGATACGGCTGGATTCGAGATTAGGGAGGCCTTGCAGGGCATGTGGACGGTAATCTATATAGCGCCGACCGCCAAAGTGGCGGAGATGATCCAGAGGAAGCTTACGGAAGAAGGATTTCTGATTAAATGCCGTCCCATCAATATGTCCAAGCAGCAGTTTGAGATTCTGGTTCCTTCGGGAGAGCTTGAAGAAGTGCAGGAGGTCCTCAATCTGATTCTGCATCCCTGAAGAGTATGGCATAGAGATTCAAAGCATTCATGACAGCGGCAAGCTGCTATTTACGCAAATAAACGGCTGAAGAGGTGCGACCCTTGTTCAAAGATTTATTTCAGAAAAAACGGAAGTACGCGACTATTCCTTCAGAACGTCTGGAGCGAAGCGGCGGACCGGCAGAAGGCGAGCGCCCTAAGCGGGAGATTCCCGAAGGTCTAATGAGCAAGTGCGCCAAATGCGGAACGATCCAGTATAGCAAGGAACTGGAGAAGAATTTGAAAGTATGCCCTTCCTGCGGCTATCATATGCGCCTCAATGCGACCGAACGGATTGCAATGATACTTGATCCGGAAGGGTTCATTGAGTTCGACAGCGAGATGGCGTCGATTGATCCGCTGAAGTTCCCCGGCTATGCCTCGAAGCTTGCGCAACAGCAGTCCAAAACCGGACAGCTTGAAGCTGTAATCACCGGCCAGGGCAGCATTGGCGGACATCCGGTTATTGTAGCCGTGATGAATTTTGAGTTCTTCACCGGCAGCATGGGATCTGTGGTTGGAGAGAAAATTACAAGAGCGGTGGAAGAAGCGACAGAGCAGGCACTGCCGATGCTGATCTTCTCCACCTCCGGCGGAGCCAGAATGCAGGAGAGCATTCTCAGTCTCATGCAGATGGCGAAGACAAGCGCCGCGCTGGCCCGGTTCAGTGAAGCAGGCGGCCTGTATATTTCTGTCATTACTGATCCGACTACCGGCGGGGTATCGGCGAGCTTTGCCAGCCTGGGCGACATTATTATTGCCGAGCCCGGAGCGGTATTCGGCTTTGCCGGACGGATTGTCATCGAGCAGACGATCCGCCAGAAGCTGCCGGAGGATTTCCAGACGGCAGAGTTCAATCTGCAGCACGGACAGCTGGATCTGGTCGTGCACCGTAAGGAAATGCGCTCCACACTCACGAAGCTGCTGGAACTGCATGATGTGAAAGGGGGATTTTAGGTTGGCAGGAGAGTTGCCTTTTGAAATGCCTCTGGTAGAAATGCGCAAAAAAATCGCCGAACTCAAGCAGTTCGGTGAAGAGAAGGGCATTGATTTCAGCGATGAGGTAGCCCGGCTTGAAGAGCGCTACAGCGAGCTGGAGAATGAGATCTATTCCAATATATCCCCGGCCCAGAAGATGCATCTGGCCCGGCATCACGTACGCCCGACCTCGCTGGATCTGATCGGGCTTATCTTCACGGACTTTATCGAGCTGCATGGTGACCGCCTGTACGGTGACGATCTTGCGGTAGTCGGCGGAATCGCCAAGCTGAATGGTAGACCTGTGACCGTTATCGGACAGCAGCGCGGCAAGGATACGAAGGAGAATATTCTCCGTTTCTTCGGCAGCGCCCATCCGGAAGGCTTCCGCAAGTCACTGAGGCTGATGAAGCAGGCAGAGAAGTTCGGCCGTCCGATCATCACCTTTGTGGATACGAAGGGGGCTTACCCCGGTAATACCGCTGAGGAACGCGGACAATCGGAAGCGATTGCCCGCAATTTGTTCGAGATGTCCCAGCTGGCCGTGCCGGTCATCTGCGTGATTATCGGCGAGGGCGGCAGCGGCGGAGCTTTAGCGATGGCCGTGGGCAACCGCGTGCTGATGCTGGAGAATGCAATCTATTCAGCGATCTCCCCTAACGGTGCAGCGTCGATTCTGTGGAAGGATGCCACCAAGGCGGAACAGGCCGCTGAGGCGATGAAGATTACGGCCACCGATCTGCTGGAGATGGAAGTCATTGAGGAGATTATTGCAGAGCCCAGAGGCGGTGCGCACCGGGATTACGAAGCTACAGCGGAGGCGGTTAAGGATACAGTCTGGCGTCACCTGCAGGAGCTGTCCGGCATGGATGCAGCAGCGCTGAAGGAAGACCGTTATCTGAAATTCCGCAAAATCGGTGAGTTTTCCGAGTCGGTGCTGGAGCAGGATTCCGATCAGGATGAAGCGCAGATTGTGGAGTAAGCGGGAGCTTTTCTCCGGGGAATGAGCGGCATGGCCGGTACCGCCGGGTTTGCACTTTTTAACATATTCCAGATTAATCCAGCCCGCGGACGGGACAAGACCTATTATACAATTATTCCCATTATAATCATCCTGTGCTTGCTGCGGGATGATTTTTCTTTTATCAGCCATCCTATATTATTCGACTTTAATTTACAGCAAAAACAGGCACTAACATTGATTTTGTGTTCAACATGCAGTAATATTCATAAGGGCGCAATAAAACGTGCATGTCTTTACATGTGATAAAGTTCCTATACAGAGAGTAAGCCTTATAGTAGATTTTGTAGTTGGAAAAAGCGAGACAGAGAGAACGAAAAAACGGAGGAAAACCTAATGCGGAAAAGTAAAATTGTATGTACGATCGGACCTGCAAGTGAATCGTTGGAGAATATCAAAAAATTGATTTTGGCTGGTATGAATGTGGCCCGTCTGAACTTCTCCCACGGCGATTTTGATGAGCATGGAGCCCGGATCAACACGATCCGTCAAGCATCCAAGGAACTTGGCAAGACTGTTGCCATCCTGCTCGACACCAAAGGACCGGAGATTCGTACTGGTAAGCTGGAAGTAGAACCGATTGAACTGGTTCAGGATGAGTATCTGACATTGACTACGGAAGAGATCCTTGGCGACCATAACCGTATCTCCATCACTTACAACAACCTGCCTAACGATGTTCAAGTAGGATCGACGATCCTGATCGACGACGGCCTGATCGGCCTTACGGTTGTCGACATTCAAGGCACTGAAATCAAGACCCGTATTGTTAACGGCGGTACGATCAAGAGCAAGAAGGGTGTTAACGTACCAGGAGTATCCATCTCCCTGCCGGGTATTACGGAAAAAGATACCAGTGATATCATTTTTGGGATCGGACAGGACATTGATTTTATTGCCGCTTCTTTCGTACGCAAAGCCAGCGACGTTCTGGAAATCCGTGAACTGCTTGCGAAGCATGATGCTTCCCACATCCAGATCATCTCCAAGATCGAGAACCAGGAAGGTGTCGATAACCTGGATGAGATCCTGGCAGTATCCGACGGCCTCATGGTTGCCCGTGGCGACCTTGGTGTAGAAATCCCTGCTGAAGATGTACCTTTGGCTCAGAAGCTGATGATTCAGAAATGTAACATCGCCGGCAAACCGGTAATCACAGCTACCCAGATGCTGGATTCCATGCAGCGCAACCCGCGCCCAACCCGCGCTGAAGCAAGTGACGTAGCGAACGCAATCTTCGACGGAACTGATGCAATCATGCTGTCCGGTGAGACTGCTGCGGGGAAATATCCGGTAGAATCCGTACTGACTATGTCCCGTATTGCTGAGAAAGCAGAATCTGCTCTGAACCACCGTGAGATCTTCATGAAGCAGCAGATTGCTCAAGAAACTACTGTAACTGAAGCGATCAGCCAATCCGTAGCGATCTCCGCTCTGGATCTGAATGCTAAAGCGATCATTTCTTCGACTGTAACTGGCCACACTGCACGCGTGGTTTCCAAATATCGTCCTAAATCACAGATCATTGCTGTTACTACCCAGGAAAGAACAATGCGTCAACTGGCGCTGGTATGGGGCGTAACTCCTGTATTCGGTCCTGAAGCTCATTCTACTGACGAATTGCTGGAAACAGCTCTTAACGGCGGTAAAGCTTCCGGTCTGGTTAAAGCTGGCGATCTTGTAGTCATCACTGCAGGTATCCCGCTTGGACGTTCCGGTTCCACTAACCTGGTGAAGGTAGATACGATTCCAGCCGACTAGGATTTGGAAGAGCTTCTGCAGCACGAATAAGATATAATGATAAGAGCAGTGGCGCTTGATTGCCGCTGCTCTTTTTTTGATAAGTGAACTTTCCGGAATGTTAAGATACAGATTGATATCAATGGTGCAAATGGATATATTGGACCTGAGTGTTTGGAGCAGGATAGTATGTCAGGGAGATGTATAAATAGGATTCCTGGAATACACGGCAGGGGGACTATTACGATAGATCCGTCTGACCGAAAAGGCGCTTCCGCAAGAGCGCGGGAGGGATGGCACGGCCAGCAGCCTCTTATTCTGGATCATAACGCCGCCATCGGAGACCTTTAGTCTAGGGCTACGTCCATTGACCTGGCAGCAGGTGATGCAGACTGTGGATAACTTGGACAGCGGGGCGATATCGTACCCCACCTGCGGCGCTTCGACGATCCATTCGGCTGAGCTTTGCGGTCCGTTATAGCGCTGTACGGTACGGAAGACCCAGCATTTGCTGAGGTTGCGCAGGGTGATGCACCATTTGCCGGGACTCAGCTTGACAATGGAAGCGCGCATATGGTTGCCGGGGGAGACGGGAAGAGGAATGACGGTCTCGGAGGCGGGGAGAATCTCCCACCAGGCATAATACCGGACTATGCCGTTCACCGACTCATGACCGGTGCCGGTCTGGATCAGGCTGCTGTTCTTGAAGCCGTCAATGCCGATCCAGGCCGAGGAGAATGTAGCTTTTTCCGTAGGCTTTACATAAGGGACGATCCAGTCGGCAGATATCTGCCGGTAGCTGCCTTTTTTGCCGGAAATGGCATAACCGCTCCAGTTGCTCGAAGTCCAGCCAAAGCCGGAACTGGCGGCTCTGCCCGTATTGAGTTTATCCTTCAGACAGGGTTTGCTCCGTGATAATCTATTGACTTGGCCCACTTGTCCACCGCCTCATAATAGGTTGTGCTCTATTTAATGCAGAAGGCGGCTATCAAGGTTGGGTATTCTGTTAAAAAGAATGAGAGAGGATTTGTAATCCCCATGGAAAAAATAACAAAGCTGCGCGGGTTCTATCTGTTTCTGGGACTGGCCGGGGGCTCCTTCGGCTCCTATCTCTCGCTGCTGCTGAAATCAAACGGACTTGAAGTCAGCCAGATCGGCGTGCTGATGGCTATAGGGACGCTGATCGCCATCTGTGTGCAGCCTTTATGGGGAATGGTCTCCGACCGGTATAACCAGGCGCGGCTGGTGCTGATTCTGAGTGTGGCTGTTCCGGCGGTGCTTGCGGTCCTGTACCGTTCGGAATATTTCATCGTGCTGATGCTGGTGTATACCGTGTCCACGATCTTCTCCTCTACACAGGCGCCTATAGCCGACTCGTACGCCATAGCGGCTGCGAACAGGGCTGGAGCCACTTACGGAAGCATCCGCATGATGATGAGCATAGGCGCCGCCGTAGGGGCCATTACGGGGGGACAGTATGTATCCAAATTCTCTGTATCGACCATCTGGCTGCCGTTTCTGCTGCTGAATAGCATCGCTGTAGTCATTGCCTTCACCCTTCCCAAGCAGGCGGAGGAGAATCACATGATGAGCCAATCCTTCTCCCAGGGAATCAAAAAGCTGCTCGGCAACCGTATATTCCTGGCTTTCCTGGGCGGGAGCTTTCTGGTCAATCAGACCATGACGGCCTTCGGGACCTATTTCGTGATTGCCTTCCAGTCGGTTGGGGGGTCCACCAGCTCTGCGGGAATCGCTCTGTTCCTGGCGTCCATTACCAATGTTCCATCCATGTTCTTCGCCTCCCGGGTTATTCGCAGGCTCGGCATGGAGCGGACGCTGCTGCTTGGAGCGTTAATCTATGTACTGCGCTGGGGCGTCCAGGTGGCCTTTCCGTACCCTTCCGTCATGATCGGCGTACAGGTGCTTCACGGCCTCTCGTTCGGGTTCTTTTATATCGCGGCGGTTGAATATGTATCGAAGATTACCTCAGCGGAGATGCAAGCGACCGGGCAAAGTGTCTTTAACATCGTATTCTCCGGGTTAGCCGGGATTCTCGGCAATCTGCTGAACGGGATGCTGCTGAACCAGGGCGGGGTCGGGCTGATGAACCTCTCCTGCATGATTAGTGCGGCTGCGGGCGCGGCTCTGCTGGTCTATGTCGCCAGAAGTTCACGCCGTATGCTGCCGCTTACGTCTGCATCCGGCGGTGTCGGCGCTTAGCGGACTGCTGGCTGCCGGATAAGCTGTATTATAGAGAGGAGCATGAATATGAATCCGCATCAACCGGGATGGGCCAGCCGCTGGCACAGTACCTCCATCCGTGTACGTTATCAGGAGACCGACCAGATGGGTGTGGTCTATCATGCCAACTATTTGATCTGGTTTGAGTGCGGCCGCACGGAGATGTTCCGTGAGCTGGGCTTCGACTACCGGAGGCTGGAGGGCCTCGGTCTGCTGCTGCCGGTAACCTCTGCAGATTTGCAATTTAAAAGCCCCGCGCGATATGATGATCTTATTACCGTATATGCGCGGTTAACCACCTTCTCGGCTCTGAGGGTTGTGTATGAATACGAAATCCGCCGGATAGCGGCGGGGCAGGAAGGGGAGGGGCGG
>NZ_ASPS01000093.1:0-552 GCF_000517865.1 Paenibacillus sp. FSL R7-269 | reverse complement strand
AGTCGTAACAAGGTAGCCGTATCGGAAGGTGCGGCTGGATCACCTCCTTTCTATGGAGAATCGTCTTCTGCAATGAAGACATTCAAATAAAAGTCTTCAGGAAGTTAACTTCCTGAAGCAGGCTTTACTTCGTAAAGCCTTGAGCGTTTCCATTTGTTCGGTTTTGATGGAATTTGCGGGGCCATAGCTCAGCTGGGAGAGCGCCTGCCTTGCAAGCAGGAGGTCAGCGGTTCGATCCCGCTTGGCTCCACCAACAAACTTCATCTATTTGTCATGTCTGAAATACTGGATACAACTTGATCCTTGAAAACTGGATACCGAAACGAATTTGCGTTTTAGAACATTCCTTTAAGTTGAACTTGTGTAAACAAGTTTTAAATTAATGGCGATGCTACGATGATCTAGATGGAAATACAGGCGTTGAAGAAATTCATTGTCCGATATTTTCCTGACGGAACAATCGAGGTTAAGCTACTAAGAGCACACGGAGGATGCCTAGGCGCCAGGAGCCGACGAAGGACGTGGCGAACAACGAAACTGCCTCGGGGAGCT
>NZ_ASPS01000092.1:0-12290 GCF_000517865.1 Paenibacillus sp. FSL R7-269 | reverse complement strand
CGACGCCGACACCAACACCGACGGTAGAACCAACGCCGACACCGACGCCGACACCAACACCGACGGTAGAACCAACGCCGACACCGACACCGACACCGACGGTAGAACCAACGCCAGCGCCAACATCGCCGCCGTCCAGTTTCCCTCCAGTGCCTACGCCGACTCCGATAATTGGATTTATCGTGAGCAATGATGTGGCCGTGAATGATGATCCACTGCCGCTGGGACCTGTAGTAGCTCCAATAGCTACAACAATACCGGACCCAACGCCGACACCGGCTGTTGCGGTTGCGCCAATAGTAGCAACACCGGAGCCAACGCCTTCAGCGGAACCGGCACCCGATGTAGTCATTATTGATGATGAGGTTCCTCTAGGCAGTGTGCCTGTGGATGGAATGCTGCCGAAGACGGGCGAATCCAGTCCTGCTCCTTATTATTTTGCTGGTTTGGCACTCGCTGGTCTGGGCTTGATTCTTAGAAGAACCACCAGAAACAGCAAACGTAAGTGAATCACCGGAACTGAGATTTATATAGACAAACGATGACCCTGTAATTTGACAAGGGCTGCTTTCGGAGATGAAGTTCTCCTGGAGCAGCTCTTTTTTCATTTGATACTCCTACACTTAAACAGCGGAGCGGGCGGAATGATTGTGGAGAAGCGGAGCGGTCGCCTTTGTATCCGGATTTTCACCGATTAGGGGAATGTAAAAAAATCTGGATACAAGAGCGATTGGAACAACGTTCCGTTTGCGGAGCGTGCTCCTAAGCGTCGTCGTAATTCATACTCCATCCATTCATGCTGAATCTTGCCTTAGCCCCGGCTGTATTTTCAGTTAGCCGTACTCCCGTGCTATACTAGGCTCAAATTACACTAAGCAAAAGATCCTATTCCCTGGCTGGAATGGTTGCTTACTGAAGGAGGAACGTTGATGTGGATGATAACCCTGCTTGTGGTGCTGATCGTGGTGGCCGCAGGGGTGGGATATGCCGGATTCTATTTTTATGGAGTAGCCATTAAGCGGGCCCCTAAGGAATTCCTGGCCAAGACCCCAGACCTTAAGATCGATCCGCCGCCGGTGGCTGGAGCCTCGTGGGGAGAAGGGGCGGAGTGGGTGTCCCGGCAGACCTTCCGTGAGGTGGAGCTGGTGTCTGAGGATGGACTCAAGCTGCAAGGCTATTATCTGGCGTCAGAGCGTGCTGCCGGCCGGACGGTCATTGTTGCCCACGGGTATTCCGGGAAGGCCAAGGATATGGGGGCGACCGCTAAGAACTATTATGAGAATCTGGGGTACAATGTGCTGCTGCCTGATGCCAGAGGACACGGGCGGAGCGAAGGGGATTATATCGGCTTTGGCTGGCCGGAGCGCCGGGATTATCTGAAATGGATCGGATTTGTCCTGCAGGAGAACGGTCCGGACGCGCAAATCGTGCTGCATGGTGTATCTATGGGTGGAGCCACGGTACTGATGACGTCCGGTGAGGAGCTTCCTCCGCAGGTCAAGGTGATTGTCGCCGATTGCGGCTATACCTCGGTTAAGGCGCAGCTGTCCTATCAGCTGAAGCGGATGTACCATCTGCCCAGCTTCCCGTTTGTGCCGGTGGCCAGTCTGGTGACCCGGATGAAGGCTGGTTATTCCTTCGGGGAGGCGTCTGCGCTGA
This sequence comes from Paenibacillus sp. FSL R7-269, assembly GCF_000517865.1. Classification (NCBI taxonomy): domain Bacteria; kingdom Bacillati; phylum Bacillota; class Bacilli; order Caryophanales; family Paenibacillaceae; genus Paenibacillus; species Paenibacillus sp. FSL R7-269. Next base: position 10,631 of record NZ_ASPS01000092.1, on the reverse strand, counting down.
AGCAGGTACGCAAGGCCCAGGTGCCGATTCTGTTCATCCACGGAGATGCGGATAAGTTCGTGCCTTATGCGATGATGAATGAGCTGTATGAGGCCTGCCGGAGTCCGAAGGAGCAACTGGTGGTGCATGGAGCAGGGCATGGCCTGTCCTATGATACGGATAAAAGCACATACATCCGCACAGTAGGCGAATTCGTAGAACGCTATGTACACACAGCCCGGCTGCCGCTGAATCTGTAAGATAAAAACCCCTAGAACGTAGACGCGCCCGATATCCGCAGACAGCGGTTATCGGGCGCTAATTATGTTCCACACATGGGGCCTTTCCCTGAAGAACAGAGAAGCAGCCAGCCATGTCTTATCGGTATATAAATCCCCCGCCGTTTGTGAGCGAAACGGGTGTCGTTATTCCTTGTTATTTCCAGCAGCCGTGTGGCGAGAGAAATCCTTCCAATACGACAAAAGCCCTACCTCTCTTTTGTCCTTGCGGCTCCGTGGCCGCGCCAGTGTGAATCGGAATGCTATGTTCGAATTTAGTCTCATAAAAAGGAAAAGTACTGCAAGAAAACGTAAGATATTGTGTCCAAACCGCCGATAATATAAAGAAGTGATTCATCGGCCTGACATCTTCTTGATGGGGATAAACATACTCGAAAACAAATATTATTTTATTATAACACGGGGATCATATATATGCAACTGTATATTGGGCTGCGGCCGGGACGGGAATGAGGGGACAGATGGAACTATACAGAATTTTTTTAAAGAAACAGATCCGGAACTACATCTTCAGCTCAGCTGTAGCGGTACTGGCAGTCGGGAGTCTGCTTATGTTATCTTCCCTGGAGATCAGCCGGGTTGAATATTACCGGCTCCTGCTGGTGCTTCTTTGTTCCTTTGTGATTATGGCGTCCATAGAGATTACTATTTTTCTCAGACAGATCAGACCTATACGGGCTGCACTGGTTCAGGAGAATGCTGCGCTATCGATGCTGGAAGAAGCATATCTGCACACGCACCAGCTGCCCAAACGGGCCGTTCAGCGGATTATGGGGCCGCATCTGCTCGGATTATCCGTTCCGGCTCTGCTGCTGACCTTCTGGATGATCCGTGCCGGCTGGGTTACGTTCCCTTACTTCTATCTGATCCTGGCCATGTGCTGCGCTGTGCTTGTGGCCTGTATGCATTCCCTGATTGAATTCTTCCTGACCTGCACCTCCATTATTCCGCTGATTAAGGAGTTCAGGAACCGTGCGCTGGAGCAGTATAGCGTGGATTTTTCCCTGGAGGGCCATGTGTTCGTGCCGATACGCCCCAAATTCCTGGTGAGCTGTATGCTGATCGGCACCTTCCCGCTGTTCCTGTTTATTATGGCGACACATATCCGTATGAATGGTGAGGGGAATTCGATAGTCGTCGTAGGACTTCAGAGCTATTGGGCCTGGGCGGGGATGGTGCTGCTGATCGGTACGCTGTTCTCCTCCATTGCGGCCTGGCTGCTGACGAATAGCGTACAGTATCCGATCCATGAGCTGTATCAGGCGATGAACCAGGTGAAGGACGGCAATCTGGTCCAGGTGCAGGATGAGTACTCCGATGAGTTCTCGAAGCTGGTGGCAGGCTTTAACATGATGGTCCGCGGGCTTCAGGCACGGGAGCAGCAGAGCCGCCAGCTGCTGGACAGCTACTTCTCCACCCTTGCCGTGGCACTGGATGCCCGCGATTCTTATACGGCAGGACATTCGCTCCGTGTAGCGGAGTATTCGGTGATTATCGGACAGCTGGCCGGACTGAGCGGGCAGGAGCTGGATGATCTGCGCAAGTCAGCCCTGCTGCATGATATCGGCAAGATCGGGGTGAGAGACAGCGTCCTGTTCAAGGAAGAAGCCCTTACGGATGAGGAGTTCCTTCAGATTCAGAGCCATACTGTGCTGGGGGAGAATATTCTGCGGCAGATTGAACCGGCGGACAAAATGGCACCCTATCTGGGCGGCGTCCGCTCGCATCATGAGCGTTATGACGGCCTCGGCTACCCGGATGGTCTTGCCGGTACGAATATACCCTTGCACGGCCGGATTATCGCGGTAGCGGACGCCTATGATGCGATGACGTCCGACCGGCCTTACCGGAAAGGGATGGACCACGAACGGGCGCTGGGCATTCTGGAGCAGGGCAGGGGCAGCCAATGGGACCCTGAATTCGCCGGATTGTTCCTGGATTACTTCGGAGAGAAGCCGGAAGCCCGCAAGGATGCTCAGCCTGTCCAAGCGGGGTAACACTTTAGATGAAAGCATATCCTTATATTCCTTGCCGAAGCGGATACTATCCAGTTTATGGAGGTTCCGCTTCGGCTTTGCGTGCCTATTTTGTGAACTGCGATGGAAATGCGACAATTAACGACTACATTCATTGAAGGATTGAGGGCAGACCGTTATAATTATTAAGTCTGGATTTTAATTAAAAAATAAGGGAGATTTCTATGAAACGCGCAGATGTGCTGCTGATTTCTATCGTTCTGATTGCTGCGCTCGCCTTTCTCGTGCCAAGATGGCTGTCAAACGATGCTGATAAAGGTGGGCCAGGCAAAGAACTCAAGGCCAATATAACAGTAGATGGTAAGTTATTCAAAACGATAACCCTAACCAAAGAAGAGCAGACTATTGAGGTCCGCACCGAGCGGGGCTATAACATTCTGAAGGTGCATGATTACGGGGTTGAGATGTTCGATGCGGATTGCCCGGATAAGGTCTGCCTCGGCTTCGGATTCATCACGCTGCCCAAGCAGACCATCGTATGCCTTCCACACCGGGTATTGGTTGAGATTGCAAGTGCGGCCGGGGAGGATGAAGTAGATGGCTATGTCCAGTAGTGAATCGGCTACAGCGCTGAAGCGGACCGTAATTATTGCTATATTCGCTGCCGTTGCTGTGGTGCTGAGTATTGTGGAGGCACAGATCCCGCTGGCTGGAGTGGGGCTGATGCCCGGGGCGAAGCTGGGTTTCGCCAATATAATGATTTTGACCTGTATTTACTTTTTGCGCGGACGCGATGTCCTGGTTCTGGTGATCCTCAAGACATTGCTGACCGCCTTCCTGCTTGGTACGCTATCCAGCCTGCTGTTCAGCCTGTTCGGCTCCCTGTTCAGCTTCATTGTGATGTTCGCGCTGGTGAAGCTTGGCCGCAGAAAGTTCAGTGTCATCGGCATCAGTATTGCGGGCGGATTGGCTCATAATACGGGACAGCTGCTCGCAGCCTCATTCGTATTCAATTCAACAAGTATTTTCTATTACCTGCCGGTTCTTCTGATCACAGGCATTATTACAGGCATTGCTGTCGGCTTCGCCGTCCGGTATGTGGTTGACTCGCTATCCAAAATATCCTTATTTGAAGAGTTCCTGAACGGACCGGGTCACTAGCTGCGGAAGGATGAGTAACATGAATCAAGCGTACAACGATATAAAAGCTAGTGAGAAGCCAGCAGTCATTGCCCTTGAGGGCGTATCCTTCGGCTATGACCCGGAGCATCCGATTCTCCATGATATCAACGTGTCGATCCCGCAGGGTCAATGGGTGAGCATTGTGGGGCCTAACGGCTGCGGAAAATCGACCCTGGTCAAGCTGCTGAATGCGCTGCTTCCGAAGAGTGCCGGCCATATCTCTGTCTGCGGACATACGCTGCAGGAAGAGACGATTCAGTCCATCCGGCAATGCATCGGAATGGTCTTCCAGAACCCCGATAACCAGTTCATCGGTCAGACGGTGGAAGAAGATATTCTCTTCGGCCTGGAGGGTCTGTGCCTGCCCTACGAAGAGATGAAGGAGCGGCTTGAATTCTATACCGGTAAGCTCGGGATCAGCCATCTGCTGTCCAAGCATCCCGGAGAGCTGTCAGGCGGGCAGAAGCAGCGTGTGGCCATCGCCTCGATTCTCGCTATGAAGCCAGGCATCGTCATCTTTGACGAGGCCTCTTCTATGTTGGACGAGGGCAGCCGCGACGAGCTGATGGGGATTCTGCGCGACATGCAAGCAGAAGGCAGCTACACGATTCTGCTGATTACTCATGATGCTGATGAGATTCTGGCGTCGGACCGGGTGCTGGCGCTGCACGGGGGTAGCATCGCGGCAGATGTGTCACCTGCGGAGCTGTTCCGTGATGCAGAGCTGCTGGAGAAATGCCATTTGCGGGAGCCTTATACTTGGCAGCTTGCCCGTGAACTGGAGAGCCGGGGAATTACGGTGGATGTACCCGCCAGCGAAAAGGAGCTTATAGACACACTATGGCAATACAACTACAGCAAGTAAGCTATACGTATGCTGACCGGAGTATGTGGAAGCAGACGGCGCTGCACGGGATTAATCTGGAGATTGCCAGGGGTTTGCTGACCGGCATTGCCGGAGCCACCGGCTCCGGTAAATCTACATTGCTCCAGCTGTTCAACGGCATTCTTAAGCCGACGGAAGGCACGGTGCAGGTGCTGGATGTAACGATAACTGCAGGGGAGAAATCACCGAGGCTGCTTCCGCTGCGGCGGAGGGTAGGCCTCGTCTTTCAATTCCCGGAGCAGCAGATGTTCGAAGATACGGTAGAGAAGGATCTCTGCTTCGGGCCGCTGAACTTCGGAGTCAGCCTGGAGGAGGCCAAGGAGCGGGCACGCAAGTCGATGACAGACATGGGACTGGATCTGGCGCTGCTGGAGCGCAATCCCTTCCGGCTTAGCGGAGGACAGATGCGCAAGGCAGCCATTGCCTCGGTGCTGGCGATGGACCCGGACATTGTCGTGCTGGACGAGCCGACTGCCACCCTGGACCCGGTAAGCCGGGCGGAGCTGATCGCGCTGCTGGAGCGGCTGTGCCGCGAGCAGGGCCGGACGATCATCATCGTGACGCACCGGATGGATGAACTGCTGCCTTATGCTGACAACTGGGTCCTACTGAGGGAGGGGGAGCTCGCCTTCCAGGGCAGCGGCGGCGAACTGGCCGCTGATCCGGCGATTCTGGAGCGCTGCGGGCTGCGGGTTCCGCAGTCTCTGCGTTACTGGCAGGCTGCCGCCGAGCGCTTCGGCCTTAGCGGAGAGAAGCCGCTCCTTACAGCCGAGGGCCTCGCGGGGCGGCTTGCGGCCTTGCTGGAAGAGCGCCGCACGCTGAATACCTCCGGCACGGAAGAAATGGGGAATGGCCATGAATGAGCGTCTGCTGCTGGGACGCAGCATTGATACGGGCTCATGGGTACATAAGCTGGATGCCCGGTCCAAGATTACCGGAATGCTGCTCTATGTTGCTATCATCCTGCTGTCCACTTCCTGGATATCCATCGGACTGGTTGCGCTCTTCTCCATCGTGGTGATGGCGACGACCCGCATTCCACTGAAATATTTCATTAAGGCTGCGAAGCCTTTGCGTTATCTGATGTTGTTCATCTTCATTGTACAGGCGCTGTCCGTGAAGGAAGGGGAGGTGCTATGGTCGCTTGGCTCATTCTCTCTGCATGCGGGTGGACTTCGGCTGGGGGCATTCTCTGTGATCCGTATGCTGTTCCTGCTGACCTTCACCGCGCTGCTGACGTTCACGACAACGCCGGGCAAGCTGAACCAGGGGCTGGAGGGAGTGCTGGCCCCGCTGAAGAAGCTCAGGCTGTCACCGGACCGGATTACGCTGATGATCAGCATCGCGCTCCGCTTCATCCCGACGATTCTCGATGAGGCGCAGATTATTCTGAAGGCGCAAGCCTCGCGCGGAGCGGATCTGAAGGAGCTGCCGCTGAAGGAGAAGGCGCGGATGCTTGTCTCGCTGCTGGTTCCGGTCATCGCCAGTGCGTTCCGGCGCGCCCAGGACCTGATCTATTCCATGGAAGCTCGGGGCTTCCGCATGGATGCGCCGCGCAGCCGGTATCACCGGCTCAGGTGGGGCGCGGCGGATACGCTTTTTGTTGCTATGTTCGTTGTACTGGGAGTTGCAGTAGCATTATTGTAAGACATTTAGGGGGATACGGAAATGGCACGTTATTTTAATGGTAAAGAAGTGGAGTTATTGGCACCTGCGGGAACCTTCGAGATCTTCAAGGCTGTCATTGAATCGAAGTGTGATGCGGTGTATTTCGGCGGTCCGGTGCTGAACATGAGAATGATGCGCAAGGGCTATAACTTGAGTCATGAAGAGATTATCGAAGCCTTGAATATCGCCCATAGTATGGACAAAAAAGTATATATCACGGTAAATAATCTGTTCAGCGAAGAGGATGTGGAAGAGGCCAGAGCGTACCTTAGCTTCCTGGACACGGTCCGCCCGGATGCGCTGATCGTGCAGGATATGGCGGTGCTGGAATTGATCCGCGAGATGGGGCTGAATCTGCCGGTTCATGCTTCCGTCATGATGAATGTGCATAATTTGGAGATGATCCACGCGCTGAAGGAGCTGGGCGTCAGCCGGGTCGTTACCTCCCGCGAGATGGATCTGCAGACCGCGAAGCTGCTGGGCGCAAGAAGCGGCATGGAGCTGGAATATTTCATCCACGGCGATATGTGCTCTGTACACGGGGCGAACTGTTATTTCAGCTCCCAGGTGTTCGGAATGAGCAGCAACCGGGGCAAATGCATGAAGCCTTGCCGCTGGGATTACCGGATCAAACGTGACGGCTATGTCTTCCCTGCGGAATATCCGCTGGCGGTGAAGGATATGTTCATGTATGAGCATCTTCCGGAGCTGATTGAATCCGGCATTACTTCCTTCAAAATCGAAGGCCGTATGCGCGATAAAGAATTCATGGTGATGCTGTCCAACAGCTACGGCGATGCGATTGACCGTTATATCGATGATCCGCTTGGCTTCGACCGGACCAAGGATTCCAAAGAGCTGTATAACAACCGTAAGCGCGATTTCTCCACGGCGTATGCTTTTGGCAAACCGGGACTATCGAATATCAACCGTCGTTATGAGGGAACAGGCAAGTTCTACAGCACCGGCAAAGTGTTCAGTACGCCGACTGCCGAACGTGAGCTGTCTGCGGAGCGGGTGACGGAGCTGCGGGGGCGAATGGCTGAAGACAGACGCAGTACCCTTAACAAGCCTGAGCTGGCAGTGCGTGTGAATAATATGGAGCAGGCGCGTCTCGTACTGGAGATGGGAGTAGACAGCTTGTATCTGCCGGGCGATGTGTTTGAGCCGGACCGTCCTTTTACGAAGCAGGATATTAAGGACCTTGGAGCGGTAAAAGGTCATACCAAGCTATATCTCGGCCTGCCGCGCATGATGAATGAGCTGCATTTCGACCAGTATGATCATCTGCTGAACGGGGAGCGGCTGCCGATTGACGGCCTGATCATTACGAACCTGGGGGCGATCCGCCGCTACCGTGGAACCGGTTATCCGCTGATGGGCGACGCTAATCTGAATGTCTACAACCATCTGTCTGCCGGGCTGTATGCGGGACTGGGCCTTACTAAGCTGACTGTTTCGCCGGAGATGACCCTGGAGCATTTCGCCTCCTTCACCTCACGCAGCGACCTGCCGCTGGAGGTTGTGGTGCACGGAACGCCTGCGCTGATGTATATGGAGCATGATCTGTTCGAGAATACAGAGGTGATGGAGCCGATCGGGGAAGAAGACAATCAATATGTCCGCAATGATGTGCTGGTGCTTAAGACTGACAAGGGCGAGAACCCGGTCTACCGTGACCAATATGGCCGCTGCCATCTGTTGTTCGCCAAGGAGCTATGCTATCTCCCGATGCTTAGTGAAATGAACGGCCTGGGGATTGCCAGCTTCCGGATAGAAGGCGCAACATACAGTATAGAGGAGCTGCGCACTATTATTGCTGCTTATCAGGCTGCGATGGATGGAACGAAGCCGGAGGATGATCTGCTGGGCGGACTGAAGCCGGTATATGCGGGGTACACCCTCGGTTCACTGCAATTTAACTAATGCTAATAATTCAATTTTAAAATAACGCTGCTGCGAGTATAATAAGGGCATATGGCGCAATTATAAGTACCTTTTTTCACAAACTAATAGACAGGTATGCCTCATTTGGGATCATCCTGCTTAGCCATTATTGTTAAATCATCAGCTATTGAAAGCGAGGGGAACTTCATGGAACAGAGCGTCATCATTGGACGAGAAGCGGTAGCTGCCAAAAGGAAGCAGTATTTCTACCCGTGCACCGCACATTTTTACCGGGATGCCCCGCAATTGGTGCGCGGAAGCATGCAGTACGTCTACGATGAGAAAGGCAAGGAATACACCGACTTCTTCGCGGGAGTCTCTGTGGTTGCCTGCGGCCACTGTAATCCGGCTATTACTTCACGTACGATAGCACAACTGCAGCAATTGCAGCACACCTCGCCGATCTATCTGACCCAGCCGAATGTAGACTTAGCGGAGCGTCTGGAAGAAGTGCTGCCGGGCACGCTGCGCCGGACATTCTTCGTCAACAGCGGCTCAGAGGCGAATGAAGGGGCGCTGCTGCTGGCGCGGATGCATACGGGCCGCAAAGGCTTCATCGCTCTGGAGGCCGGCCTGCATGGCCGGACCAATCTCACTATGAGTGTGACCGGGCTGCAAATGTGGAGAACCGATGCCTTCCTCGATGAGGATGTTACGTTCATTAAGCGCCCGTATCATCCGGAATTGACGCTGGAGGAAGCGGCGGCTCAGTCCATCCAGAATCTGAAGGAAGTACTCGTTGCCCAGGGAGACACCATCGCTGCAATGATCGTGGAGCCGATTCAGGGGAACGGCGGGATCGTCATGCCTGCGCTGTCTTATTTCCGTGAGGTGAAGGCGCTGCTTGAGCAATACGGTGTACTGCTGATTGACGACGAAATCCAGACCGGCTACGGCCGGACGGGAGCGATGTTTGCGATGGAGCATTTCGGCGTCGTGCCGGACATTATCAGCATGGCCAAGGCACTGGGGAACGGAGTGCCCATCGCTGCCTTTTCCACAACGGATGAGATTGCGGAATCGCTGAACAAGCCTTCCGCCTCGACGTTCGGAGGGAATCCGGTCTCAGCGGCTACGGCGCTGGCGGTGCTGGACTACATCCGTGATGAGCGGCTGGCGGAACGTGCGGCTGAGCTTGGCGGGCAGCTGAAGCAAGGCCTGCTTGCTCTCCAGGCGCGGTACCCTGCGTTGATTACCGATGTAAGGGGCAGCGGACTTATGCTTGGGGCCGAGCTGGCCGGTTCCGAGACTGAGGATGCCGCTGCTGTGACAGACTATGTGCTGGAAGAGCTGAAGGACCGCGGATACCTGATCGGCAAAAACGGCATAGGCCGCAACGTCCTCGCCTTCCAGCCGCCGCTTGTTGTCACTTCCGGGAATATCAATGCCCTGCTGGATGCACTCCATGAAGTGCTGCAAGCGATTCACTGAGAAAGAGGCCTAACATTATGGTTATCATTAATGCTTTTAAACATACGGCGCTTAAACTGAAAATGTTCAGCGAGCTGGTGATGTTCTCCCATACGCTGTTCTCCCTGCCTTTTGCCATCATCTCGATGGTGTGGGCGGCGGGCGGCTGGCCTTCCGGCCATATGATGTTATGGGGACTGATCGCGCTGATCGGGGCACGCAACGGGGCGAATGCGTTTAATCGTCTGGTGGACCGCACCTTCGACGGTAACAATCCGCGTACCGCCCACCGGCATCTGCCGCAGCGTCTGCTCGCCGAGAAAGAAGTCATTCTGTTCATTATCATCAATTATGCCCTGTTCATTGTGGCCTCCGGGATGCTGAACCTGCTCTGTCTGGTGTTGTCCCCGGTAGCCATTGTACTGATCTCATCCTACTCTTATACGAAGCGTTTCACCTTCCTGAGCCATCTGTATCTGGGCTTTGTGATTGCTTCGGCGCCGATTGGCGCCTGGTTTGCGGTCACCGGGAATATTGCGTTCACACCATTCGTGATCGGAACTGTGGTGATGCTCTGGATTGCCGGGTTTGATATCATCTACGGGACTCAGGACATTGAGTTCGACCGCAAGAACGGCTTATGGTCCATTCCGAGCTTCTTCGGCCTGGAGAATGCGCTGCGGATCTCGAAAGGGCTGCATTTCATTATGGTTATGCTGCTGCTGTTCCTGTACCTCTGGCGTGATCTCGGCTGGATGTATCTGGTGGGCATCGGCATTGCTACGGTGCTGCTCATGACGGAGCACAAAATTATCAAGCCTGCCAACCGTAAGCTGATGAAGGTGGCTTCTTATAATTTGAATCAGGTGATCAGTATGGTGATCTTGCTGTGTACGCTGATTGATTATTTTTACGTTAAGTAGGGTGGGAAGCGCGTCGGAGTGTGGCGCGTGCCGGAGGTTGGGGAGCTGCACTGCGCGGAATGTTTGGACTTCCGGCCGCTGTTAACTTCGGATTCCCTGATTGGAGCCGCTGAAAGCGGTAGGAATCCGAAGTTAAAGGCGAACGCTACCGCTCCTCCAGTTCCAAAATTCCTCTCCGTTCCGTCCTAACCTCCCCCAGAGAAGATTAAACTTCAAAAAGACAACAGGCCTACCCAGTGGGGCGGAGCGGCAGAAAAGGCGCGAATAAGCTTAGAGCTTCGCGCTTTTCTTCTTTTTGGGACATCCAAACCCCAAACCCCAAACCCCAAACCCCAAACCCCAAACCCCAAACCCCAAACCC
>NZ_ASPS01000091.1:0-263 GCF_000517865.1 Paenibacillus sp. FSL R7-269 | reverse complement strand
CCGAAGCTGTGAACCGAAGCCCCAGTAAACGGCGGCCGTAACTATAACGGTCCTAAGGTAGCGAAATTCCTTGTCAGGTAAATTCTGACCCGCACGAATGGCGTAACGACTTGGGCGCTGTCTCAACGAGAGATCCGGTGAAATTTTAATACCTGTGAAGATGCAGGTTACCCGCGACAAGACGGAAAGACCCCATGGAGCTTTACTGCAGCTTGATATTGAATTTGGGTACGATCTGTACAGGATAGGTGGGAGCCGTTGAG
>NZ_ASPS01000090.1:0-667 GCF_000517865.1 Paenibacillus sp. FSL R7-269 | reverse complement strand
TATGATATAAAATATATGCTAAAATAGAAATAAATAATAATAGGGTGATGCGAATGGAATCGAAAGAAAAGCCTCCTAGGCTCACTGTGTATCTTCCGGAAAGTGCCAGAAAAGAGTTGCTAGAGATATCGGAAAAAACTGGATTGTCTCAAACACAACTGGTTGTTATGGCTACACACAGTTTAATAGCTAATCATAAAGCTAAAGGCAATGCTATTTTTTCCGAATTGCTAGGCATAAGTTCAAATTTAAATGAAAATTAGTTACAAGAAGGTGGATAATAATATTGTGAGGGGTTACGAATCGCTATATAATATCCATAGCTGATAAGGAGGGGAAATATGAAGTACAGTATTAATCTATTTGGATTTGCGGTCGATTGTGATATTAAAATCAATGGTGAGCATTTTGGTATAGAAATACCGGAGGAAAATCAGAAGGCTTTAAAAAATTACTTAATACGAGTATTGCCCAAGTATGGACGAGAAGCTTCTAATGATTCGTCCCTAGATGCTTTAGTGAAACTTGCACTGGATGCTGAAAAAACATTAGATGGCCGTATGGTAGAGCCTAAGCTGAAATTACCCTATGAGTTTCAGCCTGAAATCAAGGAAAAACTAATTGAAGCAGCAGCATTACAAGAAATATCAGCGACTCAATTATTAAT
>NZ_ASPS01000089.1:0-315 GCF_000517865.1 Paenibacillus sp. FSL R7-269 | reverse complement strand
GGCTGTATAATAGGGCTGGTATGGTGCTGGGGATAGACCTGTACCTGTGTCATCCTTGCGTTCCAGGCCACTGATCCAGCCGCTCAGCCGGTGAATCGTGGAGTGCTCGAAGACCTCCTTGACTTTGATGTCCGCACCCAGTACTTTGCGTACTTGAGAGACCAGCTGCGCAGCTTTGAGTGAATGGCCGCCCAGTTCGAAGAAATCATCATGAATGCCGATTTGTACGATGCCCAGCAGCCTGCTCCAGATCTCTGCCAGCTTCTCTTCAGTCTCGTTACCCGCGCCTTCGTACCTACTCTGCATCTGGCTCAG
>NZ_ASPS01000088.1:0-604 GCF_000517865.1 Paenibacillus sp. FSL R7-269 | reverse complement strand
GGTACGGGGACCGTGTCAGGCGGGCAGTTTGACTGGGGCGGTCGCCTCCTAAAGAGTAACGGAGGCGTTCAAAGGTTCCCTCAGAATGGTTGGAAATCATTCGCAGAGTGCAAAGGCATAAGGGAGCTTGACTGCGAGACCTACAAGTCGAGCAGGGACGAAAGTCGGACTTAGTGATCCGGTGGTACCGCATGGAAGGGCCATCGCTCAACGGATAAAAGCTACCCTGGGGATAACAGGCTTATCTCCCCCAAGAGTCCACATCGACGGGGAGGTTTGGCACCTCGATGTCGGCTCATCGCATCCTGGGGCTGAAGTAGGTCCCAAGGGTTGGGCTGTTCGCCCATTAAAGCGGTACGCGAGCTGGGTTCAGAACGTCGTGAGACAGTTCGGTCCCTATCTGTCGTGGGCGCAGGAAATTTGAGAGGAGCTGTCCTTAGTACGAGAGGACCGGGATGGACGTACCGCTGGTGCATCAGTTGTTCCGCCAGGAGCATGGCTGAGTAGCTACGTACGGACGGGATAAGCGCTGAAAGCATCTAAGCGTGAAGCCCCCCTCAAGATGAGATTTCCCAGTATGTAAGACCCCTTGAAGACGACGAGG
>NZ_ASPS01000087.1:0-1674 GCF_000517865.1 Paenibacillus sp. FSL R7-269 | reverse complement strand
AGAGCCGCCAGATCATCGCCCCGCGCAAGGTGTCGCTGAACCGGCTGGAGACCATCGTCCGCCAGTGGTGCATCGGCGGTAAATTCCTGGTGCAGCAGGGCATCCCGCTGCGGCTGCCCAGCGGCCGGTTCCACGACTACCGGATGCTGGTGCAGAAGAACGGCCAGGGCGACTGGGAGTTCACCGGTATGGCCGGCCGGGTGGGCGCCGCCCGCAGCGTCACCTCGAATCTCCATGGCGGCGGTCATGCCATGAAGGCAGAGACGCTACTGAAGCAGTGGCTTGGCAGCGAAGAGCGGGCCGACAAGGCCATGCGTGCTGCCGAGAAGCTGGGGATCGAGGCGGCCGCCTATCTCGAAGACAGCTTCGGCGCCCTCTGCGAGCTGGCCCTGGATCTGGCCATCGACCGCGAGGGCAAGATCTACGTGCTGGAGGTCAACCCCAAGCCTGCCCGCGAGGTCTTCGCCCGCTCCGGCGACAACAGCACCTACCGCAAAGCGCTGGTCCGCCCGCTGGAATATGCGATGTGGGTGTATAAGAATAAGAATACGCCTAGTTCTTCTAAGGTGGTTGAGGAGTAGGGGTTTTATTTGATAGCAAAGAACCCCCTCTGGATCTGAGGGGGTTCTTTTTATGCGCAGATTTTACAATCCATCCACGTCTCTTGGAATTGTCTTTAATAATCGCTAAAAGTACACTTTAATCAATGTCAAATAACATATTTCTGACCATTCCGAAAATTCTTTTCATTGTAATAACCCCTCATTATTTCAAATTAACATCTTCTTTTCTTACTTTAATCAAATAATACAAGATCAAAATGAACTGAAATATAAAAATGCTAAATGGGAGCAGAATGAGCATTTCCACCTGATATTCAGGAAAGAATTTAATCTCAACCACTGCTTGCTCATACTCTCCGCTCCTTTGTATTGCTTTGGAAAATAAAATTAATAAAGAACTCGGTAAAACAGTTAATAGAAACCAGGTGATATGATATTTTATTCTCCGTGTTCTTACATATAAAAACGAATTAACTAAAAGTAAAGAAAGTGGCACAAGGTACATCTTTATTGAAAAATTCAATAGCTTAATTCCCCAACCCTCTATTCTTATCCTTAGAAAATAAATTAAGAATAGCTGTAGTCCAATAGCCAACAGTACATAGAGAATGGCTTGGAGTATTGTTTTTAATGCTCTCACATTTCATCACCCGCGCCTTCTTATTTACTTTTAGACAAAGCTTGTTTAATATCAAAGTCCTTAATTGAGATCATCCCCCTAATATGTAAGCGATTACAAAAGCTTAAAATCCATTAATTTGAATAAAAAAGATTAATATCCCTTTAATGTGATTATCGAGAATTCAAAGGATGAAGTGAATAGTAGGCGGTGCTTTTTATGAGAAAATCTCAAGGAATAGAGGAGAAGGTAATAAAATATCACATTTGATATTTCCCTATAACTTGTATTACCGCCTTTTATAACACTTGCCGGAGACGCTGCTCTACCAGTCCTCTGCCGATCTGTACCGGATGCTGAAATCCAGCCCCGTTGTCTATGTGAAGCCGATCAACGGCACCGGGGGGCGCGGCATCCTGCGGATCGAGCGTCAGCGTGAAGGCAAGTCTCTCTTCGATATCCAGGGACGCCGCCAGAGCCGCCAGATCATCG
>NZ_ASPS01000086.1:0-10492 GCF_000517865.1 Paenibacillus sp. FSL R7-269 | reverse complement strand
AGCGGAACGGCGAACTGCTGATTACCCACCGCTATGAGAGCATCGAGCTGGATCTGAAATACCTGGAGCGCACGCTCCCGCATATCTATGCCCTCTGGGGCCGTACCGTGCATCTGCAGACCGTCGTAGAAGACAAAAACGCTCTGTTCACCTATGACGGCAAAAAGGTGCAGCGGCGGTTTATGTAAAGAAACATATGGGTTCGCACAATAAGCCGCAGTGTAGTTGCTATGTGCAATTACGCTGCGGCTTGTTTTTGAATGGTATTAGATTGGGAGATCAAACCCTGCTGCAAAAAATACTTAAATATAAATTATCCCAATTTTGTTTTAATAGTATCCGAATGGGTTATATATCTCCTGTGATTTATAATGGGTAATTCTGGATGGTCCATGGTTACCCTCATACAGAAACCAGACGGGAGAGGACGTTAGTGAAAGTGAAACAACTGGCAATACTGCTACTCATCATGTGTGTGATTCTGACAGGCTGCATGGGGGGCAGCAAAGAAGGAAGTCCAGCGCCTTCATCCAGCCCGGCAGCCACGGCAACTGCTGAGACAAAGAACACTTCGGAGAACCCTCCGCCTGAGGCTTCACAGACCGTGTACGATCTGAAGCAGAAGTATGATTCAGACGAAGCAGATCACAGTCCGGGCATCATGCCTATGTATAATGTGGAGCAGGATATGGAATTCATCTTCAGATTCAATACTGATCTTGGTTCCGAAGCCATCGGCAAGACGTTATCCGTACATACCGATATCAAGGCACTCCCGGAGAGCAAAGTCGGGACCCTTGAGGACTCACAGCTTGTTGACGGCAAAAGCGTATACTCCATCAAGCCGCTCGGCTTCGGCGTTCTTCCCTCCGATTCCCTGCGCGCTACCGGAGCCAGCTCCTGGGGGAACGCGCCTGTCTACTACATCCGGCTCAATTATGACCTGGATGCCAAGTCGCCAACTCTGCTGAAGCAGCCGGTGATCATTCCGTTCACGGTGAAGTCGGATCTTCCTGTGCCGAACCTGCAATCCGACATCAGTCTGGACGGCAGATTAACCCTGGTCTGGGATGAGGTGCCGGGTGCAGAGAGCTATAACATTTACAGTGCTTCCCACATTACGATGGAGAACACGAATGAGCCGCTCAGCGGTGCGGAGCAAGGCTACGCGGATCAGCGTCCGCTGCTGATTGCAACAGTGAAGAGCAACTCGTATAACGACTTCATGAAGGATGGACGCGGTGCGCTAGGTGTAGTAGATGAGACCATTACCAGCATACAGAATAACAATGTGCAAGGTGAATATTACGTCACTGCCGTTCAGGGGGACAAAGAATCCCGGTTCAGCCGCTCGGCAGATACCGTGGCGTTATCCAAACGTCTGCCGCGCACTGTGGCTCCTGAGGATAACATCAACCTGAAATTGTACAAGAATGCCACAGAGCTGCCCAAAACCGTTCCTGTTCAGTTCATTGACGGCTCCAAAGCCTCAGTAACAGTGATGTACGACACCGAAGCTGTGACTCTTAAGGCTTCCGGTCCAACTGATGTCCCGTACACGCTTCAAGGTACTGCGCTCAAAGGATATGTTCAGGTTGCGCAATTGACGGAAGCGGATATTGCCAGTCTTGCCGCCGCCCAGAGCAACAAGGCGAACCCGGGATATGTGGAGCCGCAGAATGACACAGATTATGTGCCTGCACCTGATATACCAACTATCATCGACAACAACGATAGCGGGAACGCCAGTGAAGCTGGAGATAATGTCATCGACCAGCAAAAAGAAAATACCAAGAGCAAGGTAGAAGAAGGCAACAAGCAGGCGGTTCCAGGCACCACGATACGGGCTGACCTCATTCATGCAGACTCTGCGCTGGAGGAATACCTCGCGTTATCCCTTATGAATGGCGAGACCGAAATTTCGCTGCAAGCCTTCCCGGAGGCGCAGAATGCCCGCACCCTGGTGGATGTGATTGAGAAGGTGGTCTACCAGAACCCGCTCATTCTCGGCTTCCGCGGTTATGGCTACGATTACGAGAAGCTGACGTTGAATGTCAAGTATGATGATTCTGCCGAGTCCATCCGCACCAAGCAGAAGGAGATTCTTGCCGAAGCAGATAAAGTAATCGCGGCTACGATCAAGGAAGGCATGAGTGCAGATGAGAAGCAGATGGCGATCTATAATTATCTGAATGATAACACCGTCTATGACGATGCTGCACTGGAGAATGCCAAGGAGCAGGAGTTCAAGACAGTAGATGCGAAGTATAACGATTCTTTCAATACCTATGGCATTCTGGTTAAAAAAGTCGGCGTATGCATGAGCTATGCCCATACCTTCCAGCTGCTCTCGGATCTCGTCCAGGTCCCTTCGATGGTCGTCACAGGAACCATGAGCGGTGTGAATCACGCCTGGAACAAGGTGAAGATCGGCGACGAATGGGTCAATGTTGACCCGACCAATAACGCCACCAATACTGGACTTCCTTATCTGCTCTATAACTCCAATGATGCTACAGCCATCGATGTAGAGTATGTGATGGACAAGGCCTACTGGCTGGACCATGAGCTGCCTCTGTTCAAGGCCACCAGCAATGCCTACGATTATTATGTGACGCAAGGACTTGAGGTAGATTCTCTCGAAGCCTACAAGACTAAGCTGGCCGAACAGCTGAAGAAAGGCGAGACTCTGGTAGTCCTGCGCGTTCTGGGCAATACCGACAGCTCGAAGCTGATGCAGAAAACCGCCGAGGTCATCAAGCAATACGATGCCACTAAGCTGGATAGTGCAGGGATGGTTGAACTGGGAAGCTACGTGGCGGTTCAATTGGACGCTGCAGCCCCGTAATAACGGACAAAAGAAAGGCAAGCCCTGATGCAGGGGCTTGCCTTTCTGTCTATTCCTCTTCATACGGATAGTAGATATCGCTCAGCTTACCTGACTGATAATAGGGGTACTCCAGTCTTTTTTGCACCTGGAGCGCAGTGTCTGTATCCACTAAGCACTCGATCAGGTAGAGGCCCAGATCGATCGAGGACGTCACTCCGCCTCCGGTGAAGGTGTCGCCGTCCCGGACGGCCCGGGCCTTAATGACTTCCGCGCAGTAAGGGGCTAGCAGATCGTAGGCCGATGAGTTCGTGGTCGCTTTTTTACCCTCCAGGAATCCTGCCGCCCCTAAGAGTAGAGCACCCGTGCAGACCGACACTTTGTAGCGTGCGCCTTCTGCCGTCCGTATCCAGCTCATAAAGTCCTCGTCATAGCGGAGTGTCCGGGTCGGCATGCCGCCCGGAAGGAACACCAGGTCGAATGCCCCCAGATCAGGCAGCACCTCATCGGCCTTCATGGTCAACCCCCGGTCATCTGTCACCTCAGCCTTGTTGGCGCAGAAAGTCCAGGATACGTCCTCCTTCGCCTTCAGGATCGCCAGCCAGGTGACTGTATCATAGAATCCCACGAAATCCATGGTGGTCATGCCATCGAACAGTACAAATGCCATTCTCATTACCGTCACCAATCCTCTCGGAGTAGAAGATTAAGTACTCAGTTCCAGATATACTGCATCTTTTTATATCCTACATCCCATACTTTCAAGCCGCCCTTAAGCGTGATCTTCAGCTCTTGCCCCGGCAGAGCCGGCATCTCATATACCACAGGGTACTGTTCAGGATTAGTACGCTGAAAATCTGCAGAATAATTCAAGAATTCCTGGCCATCCCGGGTAATACTGATCTCACCGGAATAATCTGTTGGTTCGGGGTTTCCGAAAGTGAAGCAGAAAGTCGTCTGACCCTCAGACTTGTACGTGAACGTTCTGGACTCTCCGCCTTCAGCGCCATATAGGTTATAGCGGAGCGGTATCTTCTGTCCGTTGATTTGAATGCTGTCCGGTTTGTCTGCGGATGAATTGCCCGAGGTGTCCGTCCATTCCGTGATCGCTGTGAACGGACCCTCTACTTTAGTTATTATTTTGTCTACCGCCTCCCCTAACCCCCATAAAGCTATAAAAAGAACCATAACCGATATAGCCGTTGCCACCAGATTGCGCCCGAGGCTCCGGTAACGGAAACCAAGCTTGTACGCCCCAAAACCCAGAGCTGCTCCAATCGAATTCTGAAGAGCGTCGTTGATATCGAAGCTGCCCAGGAAGGTAAGAGCCTGGATCGTTTCCAGGACAAGAATCGCAATGAAGAATAAGGTGATGAACCGGACGAAGCTGACCCGGTACAGCCATGGAATCAATATACCGAAAGGAATAAACGCAATCGTGTTCCCGAAACCCACCAAATCCATGAGGGTGGGAGGCAGAAGATCAGACGGAGACGGCAGCTTAAGAAAGTTATCGGGCATGAAAATAAAGGTGTAGATGGTATGATCCGAAGCCTCTCCTCTGCCGAAAGCAAAGAACATAAAATAAAGCACAAGCATTGTATACAATACGGTTACAGTTAGTAAAATCTTGCGTTGTTTAGCCATGGTTATCTCCTTTATCTCTATTTTCCACATATTACAATAACCTATTCAATGGTTTCATGAAACCTGCGGCCCCGCACCGGAACATAAATCTCCATCACCGAATCCACACGGGCGTGACAGCGTTCGTCGTAGAACTCAAAGTTCAGCTTATCTTCGTCATGCATATATCCGCTGCCCGGGAACCAGTCTTCGAAGATATATCTCCAGGTACTCTTGACCACCTCGGCAAAAGTCTCCGGTCTCGCCTCATCGGTAGCGTCCACCGGCGGTGTCGTAAATACCGCATACTGCGCCGCAGGCACAACAGCCGTAAGCATGTCAGGAGTAACCTTACTGAAGTCCTCCACTATAACCCCTAGCAGATAGACGGCGTTGCCGCCAGTGTCTGCCGGAATGCACAAGCCAACCTCCCCGTGCTTAGGCGGATTCAGCTTCGCGTACATCTGATCCTCCAGATTGTCGCCCTCATAGTAATACCAGAAGGAAGCGACGTCCTGCGTAGCATTCCCGGCCTCCACATCCGTCTCAATCCCGTACCCCGCTACGTTAAAAGCAGACTTCGCCACCATCACCGGCTCTGCAATATAGTCCTTAATCTCATATTCTAACCGGTCCCGGAGATACCCGCTCATCCGTGCCGCATACTGGGAGGGGCTGTAGCCGTAAGTTTTGCGGAAGGCTTTGGCGAAGCCCCCGGGGGTCTCGAAGCCATATTCCAGCGCAATCTCCGTAATTCTCCGCCCGTTGAACAATTCAACGGCAGCCCGTGACAATCTCCGGGTGCGCACATATTCCATGACCGGCATAGCCTGAGCCTTACTGAACATCCGGCAAAAATGATACAGCGAATACCCTGCATACGCTGCAATCTGCTCCGCTGTCAGCGGGTCCATGAGATGCTCCTCAATATAATCAATCGTCTGCCCGATCTCTCTGCTGTAATTCAGTAACTCCACCGGCCTTTCTGGTCCACATAGGTGAGTCCATTATAGCAGACTGTGGCCGGTTGGACTGTTCCTGTCTTGCTCTATACTCAGCTTATTCAGACAATCTTGTCTAATAAGGCGGCTGCGAAGAGGCGGGCTTTCTCGACATCCAGCTCATCGGGATGCCCTTTTTTATCCAGATTGAAGCCCAGCGGGCTGAACTCCCCGGGACAATGGAACTCACCGATCACGTTGCTGCCCTTCGCCGCCAGCTTGGTCTCAACCAGCACCTGATTCTTGAATTCTCCAGATCCGGAGGTGCAAAAAATAAAGACTTTTTTGTCCCGGAGCGGCATCCTCTTGATGAATTTGAACATCTTGCGGTGGATTTTGGAGGCGTAAATGCCTGAACCAAGGCCAATCAGGTCATATCCGGACAGCATCTCCGGCTTAACGTCCTCTACTTTAGCCAAATCTGCACCCAGCACTTCAGCCATAGCGGCTGCAATCTTCTGTGTGTTCATGCTGCGGCCTGATCTGTAAATAATAATAGTCTTCATAATGGCGCCTCAATTCGTTATTTTATAAAATATGAATGAACTTAATTAAATTCATTCATTTCAAAGCAAAATAAAATGCCCAGTACATCCCTGAACATTTAATAGTGTATTCTGCAGCAAGCCAAACGAAACCATAGATCTGTGTCAATGCTGTGTATCCGTCAAGCCTTTCATAATGAATTCAACTAAATAATCCAGGATCTGCGGGAAATAGCTAACCCCTATCTCTTCCTTGTGAATGTCGATATACGGCACAGAGTTGAACAAGGCAAGAATCATGCCGTCCGCAAGATCTGTTCTGATCTTCCCCTTGGTCTTCCAGTGCCGGATTAATTCCAGCGTGCCGCTGTTCATCATTTCATGAATACCTTCAATCCCGCCATGCTCATAGAATTCCTTCTCCAGCTTGCTGAAAAGAGCTTTGTTGTACCATTCCTTCAGGATTGGATTCGAATTGATTCCGCTGTAATTAAGCGCCATGATTTCTTTGAGCACTTTGGCAGGCTCGTCGTCCAGATTGACCGAAGATTGCAGGATACTCCGTTTCAGCTTCTCGTTCTCCTGCAGATAAATATCGATGAACAGCTTCTCTTTCGAAGCGTAATAATTGTAGAACGTACCCACAGCGAACCCGCACATTTTGGTGATGTCAGAAATATTGGTGTCCTTGAAGCCCTTGGAGCTGAACAGCTCTTTACCGCATCTGAAAATCTCAGCCTTCTTATCTTCCATCCGTAATCCCTCCGTGACTGAGTGAATAATATATAATTCATTCATAATGTAGCACAGTCATGCAGCCATTACAAATGTACTTTTATATTCAGCTGACACGTATCACTTCCCATTTCGGTGAATAGGCTATTGTAATGAATTCAAGAATGGAGGTATCCCGCATGAATTACAAGAACGAAGATTCGACCCCTTCAGCTCATCCGTCAGGCTATCGGCATCTGCCGCAGCCCTATCCTTATTCGCATTACCACTACCTGGTACGTTCGGGGTCCGCTGAGGAGCCCGTTCCGAGAATTGCTAAGAACGCTGCAACTGCCGGGAATACGCAGACTGTCCGGACCTCCGAACCTCCGGCTGCTGCGAACAATCCGGTGGACGGCCATCCCGGGGCAAGTCAGACCGGCGGAAAGGGAATTCATGTCGATGCAGGAGGCGAGTTAGGGGGTAAACACGGCATCGGTATGAATGCCGGAGGACAACTGGCTTACAGCGGCGCAAGTATGCAGGCAGGCGGCCATATCGGCGGCCCCTCCTATGGCATTGAAGCGCAAGGCGATTCCTATGTCGGTAACGGGCAAGGCATCGGCGTGAATGCTGAAGCCCAGGCCTTCGGCAAATACGGGGTGGCCGCACAGGGCAAGGCCCAGCTTGGCGGCGGGCAGGGCGCAGATGTCCAGATGGGCGCGCAGGCCGGGGGCGAACACGGGCTTAATGCAGATGCAGGTGCTCATCTGGGCCTTAGTCAAGGCGCCGGTTTTGACTCCCATGTTCAGCTAGGCGGCAATAAGGGCATCGGAGCTGAGGCCAATGCTCAGTTCGGCGGCGGCGAAGGCGCAGGCATCGGCGTGGGCGGACAGCTCGGCAAATATAACGGCCAGTTAAGCTTCAAGATTGGCGGCAAGCAGCAGGAGCCTAAGGATTCTCAGGAGGAGTAGAGGCTTCCAAGCGAATAAGGAATCCTCTGATAGCTAGACAACATAAAGGGAATATCCTTAAGCCATCACGATGGCCTGGGATATTCCCTTTTTTTTGCAGAACCCGTATGTCAAAGTGGCGCTGTGTCAGCGGTTCAGCAGGCTTCCGACATATTTCAGCAGCTCATTGGCACAGATTGGGCAGTAGTTGTGCTCGTCGATCAGGCGGCGGCTGACCTCGTTGATCCGTTTAAGCTGGCTTTCATCCGGTGTTTTGGAGGAAGTGGTGATTTTGACAATATCCTTGAGATCCGTGAACAGCTTCTTCTCGATGGCTTCCCGCAGCCGGTCATGATTGTTGTACTCGAACTTCTTGCCCTTGCGGGAATAGGACGAGATGCGGATCAGAATCTCCTCGCGGAAGGCCTTCTTCGCATTCTCCGAAATGCCGATCTGCTCTTCAATGGAGCGCATCAGCCGCTCATCCGGCTCCATCTCTTCATCGGTAAGCGGGTCGCGGATTTTGGACCAGTTGCAGAAGGCTTCAATATTGTCGAGATAATTCTCGAACAGCGTTTTGGCGGATTCTTCAAAAGAGTAGACGAAGGCCTTTTGCACTTCGCTTTTGGCGAGAATATCATATTCCTTACGGGCAATGGAAATAAAATTCAGATAACGCTCGCGCTCCTCCTTCGTAATCGAAGGATGCTGATCCAGACCGTCCTTGATCGCCCGCAGCACATCCAGCGCGTTCATGCACTGCAAATCGCCTTTGATCAGGGCGCTGGAGATACGGTTGATGACATACCGCGGGTCGATGCCGGACATGCCCTCATCCAGGTATTCGGTCTGCATTTCCTTCAGATCTGCTTCCTTGTAGCCCTCGACCTCTTCGCCGTCGTACATCCGCAGCTTCTTGATCAGATCCATCCCCTGCTTCTTGCTCTCCTTAAGCCGCGTCAGGATCGAGAAAATCGCCGCCGCACGCAGCGCGTGAGGGGCAATATGCACATGCTTCATATCGCTCTGGCCGATTAGCTTGGCGTAGATCTTTTCCTCTTCAGAGACGCGCAGATTATAGGGAACCGGCATGACGATCATACGGGACTGGAGCGCTTCGTTCTTTTTATTAGAGATGAAGGATTTATATTCGGTCTCATTCGTGTGGGCAATAATCATCTCATCCGCCGAGATTAACGCGAAGCGCCCAGCCTTGAAATTCCCCTCCTGGGTCAGGGACAGCAGGTTCCACAGGAATTTCTCATCGCATTTCAGCATCTCCTGGAACTCCATCAGACCACGGTTGGCCTTGTTCAGCTCCCCGTCGAAGCGGTAGGCCCGCGGATCGGATTCCGAGCCGAATTCGGTAATGGTTGAGAAGTCGATACTGCCGGTCAGATCCGCAATATCCTGCGACTTCGGATCCGAAGGGCTGAATGTGCCAATCCCCACCCGCTCCTCTTCTGACAACAGCACCCGGGTAACTGCCACCTGTTCGATATCCCCGTGATACTCATTCTTCAGCCGCATCTGGCAGGACGGGCACAGATTGCCTTCAACCCGTACGCCAAGCTCCCGCTCAATCTCCGGACGCAGCTCCAGCGGAATCAGGTGCAGCGGGTCCTCATGCATCGGGCAGCCCTCAATCGCATACACCGCACCCGCATCCGTACGCGAATATTGTTCCAGGCCGCGCTTCAGCAGCGTTACGAGCGTCGACTTCCCTCCACTGACCGGTCCCATCAGCAGCAAGATCCGTTTGCGCACATCCAGCCTTCGGGCTGCGGAATGGAAGTATTCCTCCACCAGCTTTTCCACCGCACGATCCAGTCCAAAGATCTCCTGTTCAAAAAACTTATACCGTTTACGTCCGTTGATGTCCTCGACGCCGTGTGACTTGATCATGTCGTATACGCGGGAATGAGCCGTTTTTGCGGGAGAGGGGTCTGCTCTTAGCAGTTCTATATAGTCCTTGAAAGTGCCGCTCCACGCCAAACGGTCGTTCTCAGCCCGATACGAAGCTATACGCTCAAAAATATCCATGGCTCGCTGCCTCCTCTTGCGCTCCTACTTGCTCCACCAAGCTTAGAAAGTGTATTACATACCTATGCGGCGAGCCCGGAATAGTTGACCTCTTTTTTGCTGTGCTATAATAGAGAATCATGAATTCTCAATTATAATTACGCTGCAATCCAGGGCAGGAGTGACAACCAATGGCGATCAAACAGGAAACGGAGCTGTATGCTCCTTTGAAGGGATTTTTTGAACGGCAGGGCTATGAGATCAAGGGCGAGGTGCGTACCTGCGATCTGGTCGGTATCCGGGAGGACGAGCCCCAGCCGCTCATTGTGGAGATGAAAAAATCGTTCAATCTCGCCCTGCTGCTGCAAGGCATTGAACGGCTGCGGCTTAGCCCTAACGTCTACCTCGCGGTAGAACGCGTCAGGGAGAAGAAGGGCGCGGTCAACCAGCGCTGGGGCGAGCTCACCGGGCTATGCCGCCGGCTCGGCCTGGGGCTGGTAACCGTCGTCTTCTACAAGACGAAGGCCCCGCTCGTCGAGGTGCTCGCGGAGCCGGGCGAGGCGCCGCCGCAGGCCCGCAGCGCCGTCCGCCGCCGCGAGCGCTTGCTCTACGAGTTCCGCGAGCGCAGCGGGGACTACAACACCGGCGGCAGCACGCGCGTCAAGCTCGTGACTGCCTACCGCGAGAAGGCGCTGCGCGTGGCCGCCGCGCTGCAGGCCCTGGAGGCCGAAGCCGCCGGAGCGGCCGGCCTCGGCAGGGGGCGCGCGGCGCTCGGCGGCGCGCCGGGCATGGCCCTGGCCGCCGGGGAGACGGCGGCCGCGGGTACGGCAGCAGCGGCGGGTGATGCCGCTGCGGATGCGGGCC
>NZ_ASPS01000085.1:0-7657 GCF_000517865.1 Paenibacillus sp. FSL R7-269 | reverse complement strand
AATACGGGAATTCTTCCCTTTTCGTTAGTTTACTTCACCGGGGGATGTTTTTCTAACTTTTTCAGTTTTTCGTTTCACGGATTCAGGTTAACACATAATCATCCTTCATTTCCCTCAGTAGCTTCTTCATCTCTAAGGCAACGACAACATCAAGCGAAGTCAGCGGCTCATCCAGCAGAATGACAGGAGGCCTCATGAGGAGTACGAGCAGCATTTGCAGCTTATTTTTCATGCCGTGCGAATGATGCTTAATCAGCTTGTGGCGGTCACTCTCTTCAATAGACATTAGGTCAAAGAGTGCATCTATATCGCCACCCTGGTCTGCAACCGCTTCCTGATTCACATCTATATAGAAACGAATAAATTCATATCCGGTCAGAAATTCCGGCAAAATCGGCAGGGAATGGATATAACCTACATCCTCTGCCTGCAAATCACGGCTGGAATTGCCGTGTACCAGCTTCATCCTTCCGCGATCTGCCTCTAATTCGCCGCTTAAGCAATTGAACAAAGTCGTCTTCCCTGCCCCGTTGCGGCCAAGCAGACCGTAAATCTTCCCTTGCTCAAACACCATGTCCGCACCGGTCAATACATGCTTACCGTCAAAGCTTTTTTCCAGGTTCTCTACAACTAGCTCCATCCTGTTAGGTCCGATCTTTAGATTATCCGTTGTGATCTTTAACACACACCTTTTTGTAGTTTTAGTTAAAGATAACACCGGCTTTTGGGGGATGGGTTGTAGAGAAATTTTTAAAATATAGTATACTTCACTTAGTATTGCTTCTCGCTGCTGATTACATTCTTCATGGAGCTGGTATCTTCCTTGAATGCATTTAGATTAAAAAGAACAAGCTCCAGCATTCTCTCATTGTAGCGGTCTGTATCTCCGGCAATATGCGGCGTAAGGATTACATTCTCCATATCCCATAAGGGGTGGTTTGCGGGTAAGGGTTCAGTCTCGAATACATCTAATGCTGCTCCTTTCAGCTTGCCAGATTGCAAAGCTTCAATTAAATCAAGCGTATTAGTCGTTTTCCCCCTCCCAACATTGATATAAAACGCACCTTCCTTGAACGCTGCAAACTGTTGAGCATCAAATAAGTGGGCAGTCTTCGTAGTGAGCGGGAGAATATTAACGATATAATCACTTCTGTGGAGTACATTGTTAAGCTGCTCTACCCCGTACATCTCATCAATGGATGGGTCGGGTTTATTGGAGTTGCGTACCCCTAGCGTGTACATTCCTAACGCTTTAGCGATTTTTGCTAACCGGCTGCCGATATGACCTACACCAACAATTCCAATAGTTCGACCGGACAATTCTCCGAAGTTCAAATGTTCCTGCCACGAATGCTTGATCTGATTGCGTATCGCCAGATGCAAGCTTCTCTCATGCATAATCATGTATCCGAGTATCTGTTCGGCCATATTCTTCGCTGAAGCCCCTCCGGAGTTAGTTACTATCACCTTGTTCTGACCGAACCGTTCTAAAGGAAGGGAGTCGACTCCGGCATTCCACACCTGCATCCACTTCAGATTTGGATTAGCCAAGATCACTTCTGCCCATTGTTCATCCCATCCGAATATAATTTCGGCCTCCAGAATATCACTTTCTGCAGCCAGATGTTGTCCCATGAATGTCATTTCGTATTTGCCTAAAGCCTTCTCCAGTTTCGTTTCCGCAGAAGCTTCCATAGAAATTAAACTAACAGCTTTCATCAAAGTACCTCCTCTATATCATGAAGTGTGGAATATAAAAAAGCGAAAATAGTAGCCAAAGCTACTATTCCGCTGTAGTGAATCAAATATTGAATTATTCCTTTATTTCAGCATTTGCTACAAGAACTGCGCGGCCAAGCGTGTGGCCGAACATATTAAACCCTAGAAATGCCGGAGTTGCTTCCGGGCCTACCCCAATATCCTCGACATCCAGGGCGTGGACTACATAATAGTAACGGTGAGCCCCATGGCCTGCTGGAGGAGCTGCGCCTATAAATCTTGCGGCACGCGCATCATTGGGAAGCTGATAGGCTCCATTCGGCAGATTCGTTCTTCGGTTATTATTTAACTTCTGCAGAAGCTTCTATAACTGCTCTTCCTAAGGTATGACTCAGCATATTAAATCCGAGCAGTGCCGGTGTATCCTCTGCCGTAACTCCGATATCTTCAACATCCAGGGCATGTACTACAATGTAGTACCTGTGAGGCCCGTCACCTGCTGGAGGAGCAGCCCCGATATAACGGGCGGCCCGTGCATCATTAGGCAACTGAATGGCTCCTTCAGGCAGCTTGGCTCCGCCCTCGTCCCCGGCACCTGTAGGAAGCGAAGTGACATTAGCCGGAATGTTAATCACGGCCCAGTGCCAGAACCCTGAGCCTGTTGGCGCATCCGGGTCGTACATCGTTACAGCATAACTTTTGGTTCCTTCCGGTGCTCCCGACCATGTCAGCTCGGGCGAAGCATCTTTACCACCCTCCACTCCGAATATAGCTGACATTTGCTCTGTCTTAAGTACGCGATCTTCGCCAATATCCGAGCTTTTGGCATCAAAAGCAGCAACCTGCGGCATCCGGTAGAACGGATCATTTTGGGACTGTGCTGATGCGGCTTGGTTTGTATCCTGGTTCTGACTGCAGGCTGATAGTATGAATACCCCCGCCAGCAATACGATTCCCCACATTTTTCTCATTGTAATACTCCTTTCCGGATGATGTATTTTATGAATAACAAACTAACACATAAACGATTTTATATTATATAATATATTTTGTAAATATAATCGATTATTTAATTAATCATCATCTTGTAATTGTATTAACGAATGTAACCGTCTGAATTGCATTTTGTTCAAGTAATTTGGTAAGGTTAAGCTATCATTAATAGCTGATGGACCTTTATTTAAGTAACTTATATCTGATTTCATAAAGGATGGTTTGTATTTATGGCTAGAAGAAACGGCTCGTCCACACTTAGCGAGGGTGTTCTGCAGCAGCTTCGGGCAGAGATTCTGTCGGGGAATCTTCCTCCCGGGAAGCCCCTCAAGGCATCTGAATTATCGGGGACTTTCCAGGTTTCCATTGCTGTTATCCGTGAAGCCCTAACCAGATTAGCGGAGCAAGGGTTAATTGTATCCATGCCCAACCTGGGATTCAGCGTGAAGACGATCTCCACAACTGAACTGCAGAACCTG
Organism: Paenibacillus sp. FSL R7-269; assembly: GCF_000517865.1. Classification (NCBI taxonomy): domain Bacteria; kingdom Bacillati; phylum Bacillota; class Bacilli; order Caryophanales; family Paenibacillaceae; genus Paenibacillus; species Paenibacillus sp. FSL R7-269. The sequence continues at coordinate 4,466 of NZ_ASPS01000085.1, read as the reverse complement.
ATAGAATTCCGCATTCTTAATGAAGGGGCGGCCCTTGCTTCTGCCATTGAACATGGCGATATTCATTGGGAGTCCACGATCATTGGGGCCTATCACAAGCTCAGTCAGACTCCGCAATATTTATCTGAGCAACCTGCCCGAATTAACGAGCAGTGGACGGAGCTGCACCGGGAATTTCACTACAGTATCCTGTCTGCATGTCCTAATCCCTTCCTTACAGATCTCTGTGTGCGTCTGTGGGATATCAGTGAACTCTATCGGCACTGGTCGATCACAAGGGATTTGAACCGGAACGTGAACGAAGAGCATAAGGCTTTGATGGATGCTATCATTGCACGGAATACGGATGAAGCTGTCGCGCTGCACAAACAACATATCCACGTAACCGCAGACATCCTGATCAAAGAACAGAAATAGCAGGCACAAGTGGAAACGGCTTTCCGTCCTGTTACAGGACGGTATCGTTTCAGCGAGAAATATAAGAATTAAGTTATCATGTGAAACATATAAATTCTGGCGTAAATAAAAACCATTCCTTCCCCAGGGGGCGAGAAATGGTTTTTTATTTTTACACTAATTTGTTCCGCAGGGTACCCAGCCCCTCAATGGTCACTTCAACCTCATCTCCGGCGGTTAACCACTGTTGTTTATCTTGAGGGTAGCCCAGAATAACACCTTCAGGAGTGCCGGTAAAGATTAAATCCCCGGGCTTCAACGTCATATATCGGGAAATGTAGCTTACCAAATATGCACAGTCAAAGATCATGTTCTTCGTATTCGCCAATTGGCGGACCTCCCCATTCACTTTACAGCTGATTTCAAGATTGGAGGGGTCTACTTCATCGGCTGTTACAAGATAAGGTCCAACGGGAGCGAACTGATCCAATGATTTCCCGAGAAACCACTGGCCTGTGAGCAACTGAAGATCTCTTGCCGACAGATCGTTACCGGCACTGTACCCAAAAACATAAGATAAGGCTTCCTCTTGCGATACATTTTTGGCCTCTTTGCCGATAACGAGAACCATTTCTGCCTCATAGTCATATTTCTCCGCAGTTTCGGGCAGCTTAACCTTTTCATTGTGCGCAGCCAGCGCATTGTTGAATTTACTGAACAGAACGGGTGATTTGGGAACCTCCATCTTGGCTTCCTGGATATGCGGCATATAGTTGAGTCCGACACATATCAGTTTCTCCGGCTGTTCTAACACAGGAAGAATATGAAGACTGCTCTCTTCCAGATATAGTGCCTCTCCGTTCAGCTCTTGCGCCTTATCCGCGAGGGCCTGAAGGGAATCCAACCCTTGTTGTCCTTGATTAATTATATCTTGCATAGTGCTTGGAACAGCCATATTTAAGGTTTGCCCTGCTTTAGTAACATCAAGGATGCCTTGGGGAGTCCACACCCCCACTCTCGGTTCCTGGTCTTGCAGAAAATGAATGAGTTTCATGATTATATTATCCTCTCGGTGTCATTTAGTGATTGGTGCATTGGCATACGTGCTGCACAGCTCCGTCAACTAGCCTGCGAACGATGTCCACTTCGGCGGCATTCCTCGGTGCATAGATCATTAAGTAGGTGTCAGGTAAGCCGAGAATTGGAGAGCCTGATAAGGAATGACGCTCTCCCCACCCTTTCGTGATGACTTCTGATGCGTCACTTGGACTGAACACCATGTGCATAGAAGAATCATCCGGATGGATATGAGCAATCTCTCCACAGGTGATTTTACTTACGGGATGCCCATTAATCTCTTCACGCAGCGTGATGGCATCATTACGCTTCTCATAATAGCTCTTCACAAAATGAATCGTGGTTGGATGAGCGTGTACGTAATCATCGAAGGTACGCTGAAGCAATTGTCTAATTTCCTGGTCAGGACGCTGGTCCAGCTGTCTATGGGGAACAGGATGAACGCCAATTCTCGGCCGCTCCCCTTCCCGGTAGGGCAACGTTTCAAGCCGGATAGAATCTTCCGGTCCCCCAATCCGCTCCTTATAAATATCAAGGGAGAGAGGGTCCCGCTTCTTCAAACGGTAGTATGAGACCAACAACCAGCCATACGGATTAAAAGGCACACCTCCTTTTCCTAACGACTTCCATTTTTTGTAGTCCCAGATTGCCCATGCCATAAAGATAATGACCAATGCAATGAAGGGAATATACACCATGAAGTCACCTCCTATAAAATCGATTATATATTATATAATCGATTTTGAGAAGCTGTAAATTGATTAATTCAATTTTTACAGATCTGTTCCTTTAGATGAAATCACACGTTTATACCAGAAGTAGCTTTCTTTACGCACTCTTCTCAGTTCTTTTGGCTCAAGCTCGTCACGGTCCACATACACCAGGCCATATCTTTTGCTGAAGCCGTTGCTGGAGCTCACGATATCTATGAACGCCCACATATGGTATCCGATTACCGGAATGCCTTCATCAATGGCTAAGCCCATCTGCTCGATATGCCCTTTGAGATAATCAATGCGGTAATGATCATCAATTTTTCCCTCTGAATCCAGGACATCGGCCGTACCCAGGCCATTCTCAGTGACCATAAGCGGCAACTGATAACGGTCGTACAGGTCGCGGAAGGACTTCCTGAAGCCCGTCGGATCAATCTGCCAATTATATTCGGTCGCAGCCAGATAATCGTTTGGCACATATCTGAAATAACCGGGAAGGACAGGGTTCAGGATGCTTGTGTAATCGGCTGCAGTCTCAGGTGGGCAGTACTGGGCTGCAAAAGTGACGTAATAGTTAAATCCGATGAAATCCGGAGATCCAGCTTTTAGAATAACTTCATCCCCGGGTTGAGTCTCCGGCAGCCACCCCTGCCGTGCGAGATAATGCTTGTAATAAGCCGGATATTCACCATAGACATACGTATCGGTCAAATAATGATTAAGCAAACGATCCGAGTCTTGGGCGGCCAGAACATCTTCCGGGCGGGAGCTTGCCGGATAGGCAGGCAGATAAGCAAAAGCTGGGCCAATTCTGGCCTGCGGACAAAGCTCATGACATGCAGCGACTGCCCTGGCCGCAGCCAGGAACATATGATAATTTATCTGGTGCCGTAATTTCTCTTTGACCTCACCGGCCTCCAGATGCTCCAGGCCTAATAGCTTATCCTTGCGGATCATCAGGTTTTGTTCATTGATCGGCAGCCAGTATTTTACCCGGTCCCCGTAAAGATTCAGCAGCGTACGTGCATATCTGTCGAAGTCATCGATGCTCTTCCGTGACTGCCAGCCGTTATACTGGTCAATAAGGGCCTGGGGCATATCGAAATGGTACATGGTGACGATAGGCTCAATGCCGTATTCCAGAAGCGTATTAATCAAGTTATTATAGAAGGCTATACCTTCAGTATTAGGTTGTTCATCGTTTCCATTTGGATATATGCGGGTCCAGGCTATAGAGAAGCGGTATGATTTCAGGCCAAGCTCAGCCATGAGTTGAATATCCTGTTTGTATTTATGATAAAAGCCGCTTGCGATTGTCGTATCTGCATATTGATCTGCATGTTTGAATGAAGCTACATCCGCTACAGAAAGCCCTTTTCCACCCTCTGCGTAGCCTCCCTCCACTTGAAAGGCAGATGTTGCAGCGCCCCACAAAAAATCGTCTGGAAAGCTCCTTTTATTCGTTAAGTCCGTCATTATAATTCCTCCTGCTGGTTGTTTGAAATTCTTAGAATGTTTTCATGCGCTAGGATTTCCCCGTGTGAAAGAATATCAACTTCGGAGTAATCCAAGCGATCTGTCACGATAAGCATAGTCGTCGTATCGAAGCCCTCGGTTTGGATTTTGTCCAGCTCACACTGAACGAGCAACTCACCCTGTCTTACGATCTGCGCTTCCTTCACATGCACTTGAAAATGCCTGCCCTTTAACTTAACGGTGCCAATTCCAACATGAATCAACAGCTCAATGCCTTCTGCCGTGCGGATGCCGACCGCATGTCCACCCGAATGAACAGAGACAATCTCGCCATCGCAAGGCGCATATACTTGCCCCAGCCTAGGCTTAATCGCTATCCCTTGTCCTAACGCTCCGGATGAGAACGCTTCATCATTCACGTCTGCCAATGGAATAACAGTGCCACTTACCGGAGCTTGGATAACAACTTCGCTGGAAGGCACAGCTTCAGTCTTGACAGAACTTACAAGTGATCCTTCCGGAAAGTCGTCTTCCATTTTAAACTTCCATAGCAGGGTTACTACAAAGGCTAGGACAAACGCAGCCACTATGGAGATAATAATCCCAACAAATCCCGGTCCGAAGAAGATCGGCAATGTCATCAGTCCCGGAACTGCGGCGGCGTATGCTTTGGAGCCTGCAGCCCCGACGATAATTCCGCCAATAGATCCGCTACCTGAATCCGTGAAACGAAAAACTGAAAAAGTTAGAAAAACATCCCCCGGTGAAGTAAACTAACGAAAAGGGAAGAATTCCCGTATT
>NZ_ASPS01000084.1:0-21442 GCF_000517865.1 Paenibacillus sp. FSL R7-269 | reverse complement strand
CACGGGTGGCACGGCGGGCGCGGGAATGGACGAGTGGCGGTGGCGGGACCGGGGCGGGTGGCGAGGGCGGGCGCGGGACTCGGGCTGATTTGTACTTAGGTGTATTTGGTACAACTACAAGCGGCCTAAATGACGCGTTAACAGGTTTAAGTGTAGTCTCTGCAATTAAAAATCCGGTTTTCACCTCCACAGACTCTCCGGGCTGTTTTTAATTGTACAGAATACAGCTATCGCAACTATTCTGGTTTTGGGCGGTCTTTTAACTGTACCAAATACATCAAAAAAGAGCCTCTATAAAAGAGACTCTTCCCGTATAACCGGCTGGCCCGCCGGTTCTGACACTTCTATTTGCTGCGTACCTCAAAGATGGCGAACTTCAGATAATGCCCCTCGTCCACCCCGAGAATCTGCGGATGATCCTTGCCTGCGGCCCGCCATTCGATCAGTCTCAGCACCTTGCCGGCATCCTTGGCTGCTTCCATGATCGTATCGAGGAACAGCTGCGGCTGCATGTGGTACGAACAGCTGGCCGTGACCAGATATCCGCCGTCATTCACCAGCTTCATGCCCTGCAGATTGATGTCCTTGTACCCGCGAACGGCACCTGCCACTGCGCTTTTGGTCTTGGCAAAAGCAGGAGGGTCCAGAATCACAACATCCCATGTGCGGCCGCCACCGGCGGTCATCGGCTTCGCGGTGTCCGCCTTGGCAGCCGGTTTGCTTGCGGTTTTCCCTTCTGCCGCTGCTCCGCCCGTAGCGCGCTCGGTGCGTTCCTCCTGACCCTTGACCTGATTGCGCAGGAAGGCAAATGCATCATCTACCACGAATTCCACCCGGTCACTGAATCCGTTGATCTCCACGTTGGCCTTTGCGCTCTCGATGGCATGCGCAGACACGTCAAGGCAGGTTACCTTCTTAGCGCCGTATTTGCAGGCATGCAGTGTGAAGCTTCCCGTATGCGCAAAGCATTCCAGCACAGTTGCACCATCCCAGTATGGGAAAGTGACAGGCTTGCCGCTTTTGTTGACCGGCAGCATCTGGAGTGAACCCTCCTCTGCTGCTACGTTCTGCAGTGTAATTCCGCTGCGCCCGCCCCAGCCCTTCATCAGCGGAGCAATCGATGCCCTGTTCTCCCGCTGATCGAAGAAGTAGCCGGTCTTCTGCCCCTCTTCAATATCGACGATCACCTTCAGCCCGTTCTCACTTACGGTAATGTGGCGCGGGCATTCGCCGTAGAGCACACCCGTGGTCTGTTCCAGTCCCTCCAGCTCACGCACACTGACATCGCTGCGCTCGTAGATGCCGCGCGGCGCCATCACCTGCACCAACGCCTCCACAATCTCGGAGCGGTGCTGATCCATAGCCAGTGTCAGCAGCTGCACCACAAGGACTTCACCGAAGCGGTCAATGATCAGCCCCGGCAGAAAATCCGCTTCCCCATAGACCAGACGATAAGCGTCCGCCCCCGGCAGGAAGCGTTCCCTGTGCCGCAGACAGTCCTCGAACCGCTGTGCAAAAAACGCCGTGTCCATCGCCGCCAGCTTGTGCTGCGACAGAATTCTCACCCGGATCTGCGAAGCCGGATTGTAATATCCCGTAGCCAGATAACGACCCTGATGAGTCAGAACATCTACCAGCCCGCCTGCTTGCGGATCTCCGTCTACAGATGCTACTTCACTGGCGAAGACCCATGGGTGGCCCTGTTCTACTCTTTTTTTACGGTTTCGTTCCAGAATTACTGATGCCAATACCTTCAACTCCCTATTCTTGTTGCCAGATTAATATACATGTCCTATGCCTGGCGTTCATATATTGGTACAACCCCCGTAAAATAACCCCACAAAGTGAGGCTTTAGCGTAGGTGATGACTCAGGTACTTTGCGGGGACCCCGAAACAATATAAATTCTGTTAAGTGGAAACGGCTATGCCATCCTCTCAAGGACGGTACCGTTCAGCGAGAAATAGAAGGATAAGTTATCGTTTGAAACCTATAATTTCTTATCTTTTCAAAAAGGAGCTTGTCCTTATGATCCGTGAACTGTTATTCCCTGTCCTCTACGGTCTTGTCATATTCCTCGCCGGCATGAAGGTGATGGAAGCCTCGCTGTCGCAGCTGGCCGGTCCGCTGCTGAAGCGCAGCCTGCACAAGGCTACCTCCACACCGGCCAAAGGCCTGATCGTCAGTGCCCTGCTGTCGGCGCTGCTGCAGAGCAGCACCGCTGTAACGGTGCTGACCATCGGCATGGTCAATGCCGGGCTGCTGACCTATGCCCGCACGCTTGGCATTATTCTCGGCAGCAACATCGGCACCTGCCTGACAACGGAGCTGATCAGCCTGCAGATCAGCACACTGGCCGCGCCGCTGCTGATCGCGGCGCTCTGCCTGTGGGCCGCCGCCGTGATGGCCGGCGAGCTGGCCCCTCAGTCCCGGCGGCTGCTTGAGGCCTGCCGCCGGATCTCGGGACCGCTGCAGTTCATCTGCCTCGCGGTCACCGGCTTCGCGCTCGTCCTGTGGGGCATCGCGGTCATGCAGTCCATCGGCCCTGCTCTGGAAGGCAGCGCCCTGTTCAGCTGGTTTCTCGGGCATGCCGCAACCAGCGCACTTTGGGGGCTGGCCGCCGGGGCTGTGCTGACGGCGATGGTGCACAGCAGCGCCGCAGTTATCGGCATGGCGATGGGCCTCGCTGCCAGCGGCGTGATGCCGCCTGCGCTTGGCATCGCCATCGTCCTCGGCGCGAATATCGGCACCTGCGTCACTGCCGTCATTGCCGCCATCGGCAGTACGCCTTCCGGCGTATTCGTCGCCTGGTCGCATGTGACACTGAATGTCGGCGGCGCCTTACTCTTTCTGCCCTTCATAGGGCCGCTGCAATCCCTGTCCGCCTGGATCGGCGGCGGACCTGCCGCCCAGCTTGCCCATGCCCAGACTATTTTCAACGTCGTCTGTTCGCTTGGTGTACTGCCGTTATGCTATCTGCGCGTCTGGTCCAGGCTGGAGCAGCGGCTGCAGTCCTAAGTCTTCCAAGAATCGTAATCGCAGTCCTCATTATACTTCAAATCCGCCGGACAGTACTAATCCAATCTGCAAGGGAAGTATAATCAACAAAGGCGAGATTCACGCAAACCATAGAAAAAAGACCTAGGGCACCTTCACCCCAGGTCTATATTTACATCAGCTTCTTAATCTTATCCAGCGGCAGTTCAACAGCCTTAGAGACCGCTTCGGGAGAAAATCCATTGAGCAGCAATTTACGGATGAGCTCCGCCTGACCTTCTGCTTTTCCTTCTGCTTTTCCTTCTGCTTTGCCTTCCTCAATACCTTCGGCTTTGCCCTCTTCATATCCCCAACGCTTCCAGGCTGGCATCAATTCCATAATGACTTCTCCCTCCTCCGGGTAATGATCGATTAATTCTCTTAGAATCTCCTCATCCTGTGTCCGGTCCGGCTTGAAATACAAATCCGCCACTGACATAATCAGCGCCAGCCGTCCCTGATCCAATCGTGTCCTGAGCTTGATGAACATTCGCAGGAATTCCCGCCGTACTTCTCTCGCTTCTCTTGTAGTATAACCCATCTTCGCTAATAACGCAGCAGCCACTGCATTATCTGAGTCGATGAAACGCCGCCAGTTCTGCTTACGCAGCTCCACCTTAAGGAACTGGAAGCGCAGAATGGAGTGCTCCGGAATAGACATCTCCAGCGTGTCCTGCTCTTCCCGGACCTCATCTGAGGTAAAGATCGCAATCGGAATAATCAGCTTATGGTCTTTGCGGTAGCGCTCGAATAGACGGCTGAAGTAAATAAACATTCTCTCGTGGAATACGGTATCCCTATATGATTGCGGTTCCAGGTGTATTAGGATATAACCGTCCAGTCCTTTGTAGCGGGTCTCAAGCAGCAAATCCAGTTCCCTCGCTTCCTCGCCGACAATATCCACGAGCAGTTCCTGCATCAGAAACCGGGTCTCACTATAGTCGAGCATGGCGTCCAGCTCAGGAAAAAATAGTTCAATGAATTCCTGAAAAAACGTCTCCAACAGCTTTTTGAAAGCTTCATCATGCGGTATAGAAATATGTTTCGCCTCCTGTTATAGGTTTGAGCTTGTTCTAGTGTGATTGTATTCCATTTATTTGGGATTGTATATAATAAAAGGAACATACATTCGTATTCAAATGTGATACCCCTACCGTGCGAATCCTAAATCTTACACATTCCCAGCCAAAACAAAAAACCTGCACACCGTCCACATGGACGAATGTACAGGTCTTATTGCGGCCGCTCAAACCGCCGGCAGCATTACACTACTTCACACTAACGGATACGGAGACTGTCTTGGTTCCCAGTTTTCCTTTAATAGATGCAGTACCTTTGCTCACTGCTGTAATCTGCCCGGCAGCATTCACCTTGGCGACAGCAGGTTTGGAGCTGGTCCAGACCATGCTTCCTGTGACAACTGCAGTGCGTCCGGTATCATACAGTGCGGTTACCACTACGTTTTTGCCTGCTCCCGGTGCAAGATTCAGCCGGTTCTCACTGACCGTAAGCTTCATCAGCTTGGGAACAACCGTAATCTTAACCGTCGCCTGAATGCCTTGGTAGGAACCGGTCAGGGTTGTAGTTCCCTCAGCCAGTGCTTTGACCGAAGTCCCGTTAATGGTGGCCACAGCAGGGTTCGAGGATTCCCAGTTCATTGCACTCGAGAAGTTGGCAGATTTACCGTTTGAAAAGTATCCGGTCGCCTTAATGGACTTGGAGGCCTTGATGTTCATTTCCAGCGTTGCCGGGTCCACTACCAGCTTCACGACCTTCTGTGCAATCGTCACCGGAAAACTAATTGTCTTATTGGAGTAGGTTCCCTTCAGGGTTGCCGTACCTTTGACCAGTCCCTTAATAGTCTTCACAGTGCTTGTCTGCTTAAGAACAGCATTGCTGCCGCTCAGCTCCCACTTAATGCTTCCTGATACGTCCAGCTCGTCGCCGTTCTCCAGTACAGCCTGGACAGCAGGCAGCTGCAACTCTTCACCAATGACTACACCCAGTGCTTCATCAGGCCCGATCAGGACCAACACTTTATTCTGAACCGTTACGTTAAACTGAACTGTCTTGGACCGGATGGCTGTAGCGGAAGCGGAGGTCACTTCGCCATTTTTGAGCTTACCGGTCAGGATAGCTGTGCCTGCCTTGCCGCCGACAAACTTTCCGTCCTTGATAGACACAATCTCTTCATTCGCAGAGGTCCACTCCATCTCATCGCTGATGTCGAGCTTGGTTCCGTCATACTTGGTTCCATTCACTTTCGGCAGGCTGACCGCATCCGCCGTGTATATTTCCTGCTCCGTCTTCTCCAAGCCCAGCTCAGTCAGGGTCGGATAGACGGTGATCTTGAAGCTTTTGCTGATTCCCAGATAGTTAGCCTTGATGATTGAGGTTCCTACTGCTTTACCCGTAACAGTGGCATAAGCGTTACCTGCATCTGCCGTATTGGCAGTTACCGTAGCATTCATCAGGTTATCTGAGGTCCAGACTGCGGACGCTGTTTCGTTCGAGGTTGAATTGATGGCATTACGCATTTCTGCGGTTACATTCAGACTCTCCCCCAGGAAAAGCGACTGGTCGCCGGCAGGCTTCAGCACAAGCGCTTCATATGGCGCACGCACATAGACATCCACCGACTGGGTGACACCCAGATAGCTTGCGGTGATGACCGTTTTACCCACACCCAGGATGGTAATCTCGCCGTCTTTAACAGTAGCTACGCTCTCGCTGGAGCTGCTCCATTCCACCTCATTGCCCAAGGTGATCTCCTGACTTGCCGAAGTGGCTTTGGTCTTGGCGGTCAGCTTGACCGGGTTGTCTCCGACCAGCATTTCCATTTCCTTGACGATGGTGTCTTTCTTGTCTTTCAATACAATAGCGGCATAAGGAAGCTCTACTACCGCTTTGATTGTTTCGGTTAATCCTTTGTACTTGGCGGTAATGGTAGCCTTACCTTCACCGACCAGTGTAACCTTGCCTGCAGCAATAGTCAGCACACCCGTATTCGAACTGCTCCATTCCGTGTCCTTCGTGACATCCTTCTCCGCAGTGGCCGAAGTTCCGCCGATGGCGGTTGCCGTAACAGACAGCAATTCCTCTTTGTCGCCTAATTTATAGCTGCCCTCTGTGCTGCGGGTCAATTTCAGTTCCTTGAAGGAATGGGTGACCGACACCTCTACAGAAGCTATCGCATTATTGTAGGTTGCTGTGATCATCGCCGTTCCTGCACTTACCGGTTTAAGCTGGCCGTTAAGTACCGTGACCACTTCCTGCTTAGAGGAGGTCCAGGTCGCGGCTGCCGTTACATCCCGTTTGGACGCGGAGCCCTCTACATTGGCATATACCTTAAGCTGCTTCGGTGACTGGCCCACGGTAAGCTCAACCTTGGCTGCACTGTCGAATTCAATGGAGATAGTGTCTCCAGCAGCAGCAAAGACGTTTACCGGAAAAGCGGCCACAACGAGCAATATCATAATGAGGAGCGTTTTTGTCATTTTCCTGTACACGGTCATCTGTTCTCTCCTTAGACGGTCTGATTATCGGTGGACTTTTTTCCCACTCTCTTCCACTATATCGACAAATCCGGCCCAAGTCTTTACCCCATTTTCCGTATTTCACGAATCCCGGGCAAATTCAGGACTATGTAACTATATAAAATGCCTCCGCCACTTTTCCCAATCTGTTTTTTTAAGTCCTATTTAAATAGCTAATCACGGGATAACGAAAAAAAGGATGTCTTCCTGCCGCCGAAGGCACAGAAGACATCCTGTAGCAGTCTGTCCGGTCAGGGGGTCGCCACTGCCCGGCTAACACTAACAAGCTCGCCCCGGCATTCATTCACGCCGGCTTCGGTTACCTTCACCTGGCACAGCTCGCCCTGCAGCGAATCGTCGCCGCCAAACAGCACCTGGAGATAGTTGTCGCTGAAGCCGTGCTGGACGCTCCGTCCAGCCGAGCCTTTCGCGGCCCGCTCCGGAATGACAGACAGTGTCTGGCCCACGAAGCGCTTGGCATAGGCCAATTGCATCTCTTCGGAGAGATCGATCAACTCCTGCACACGTGCATTTTTGATCTCCTCATCCACCTGATTGAGCATCCGCGCAGCCGGGGTTCCGGTCCGTTTGGAATACGGGAAGACATGCATCTCCGAATAGTTGACCGCCTTCATAAAGTCATAGCCTACCCGGAACATCTCATCCGTCTCACCAGGGAAGCCGACGATCACATCGGTTGTGATCCCCACATCCGGCATGGCCTGACGGATCAGCTGCATTTTGGCAAAATACTCTTCCGTGGTATACTTCCGGCGCATCGCCTTCAGCACCTCGTTATGACCCGCCTGGAGCGGAATATGCAGATGGCGGCACATCTTGGTGCTGCGGTTCAGCACCTCCAGCAGCTTCTCGTCAATCTGGCTCGCTTCAATGGAGCTGATGCGGACACGTTCCAGCCCGTCCACCTTATCCAGCTCCCAGAGCAGGTCAGAGAGACGGTAGTTCTCCAGATCATCCCCGTACCCGCCGGTATGGATGCCGGTAAGCACGAATTCCTTGTATCCGGCCTCCACCAGCTGATGCGCTTGGGCGACAATTGATTTCGGATCACGGCTGCGCGAGAGGCCGCGCGACCATGGAATGATGCAGAAGGTGCAGAAGTTGTTGCAGCCATCCTGAATCTTCATGAACGCCCGCGTCCGGTCAGCGAACCCGGGCACATCCATCTCCTCGAACTCGCGTGTCTTCATAATGTTGCGAACCGCATTGACCGGCTGGCGCGACTCCTGAATATTCTTTACATGCGTCATGATCTGCTCCCGGTCCTGGTTGCCGATCACCAGATCGACGCCGGGAATATCGAGAATCTCTCCCGGTGAGGTCTGCGCGTAGCAGCCGGTAACCGCTACGATAGCGTCAGGATTGCGGCGGACCGCCCGGCGGATCATCTGCCGGCTTTTTTTGTCGCCTGTATTGGTCACCGTACAGGTATTGATCAGATAGACATCGGCAGAACCCTCGAAATCTACCTGCTCGTATCCATCATTCTTAAAGAGCTGCCAGATGGCCTCGGTATCATAGAAATTGACTTTGCAGCCCAGTGTATAAAAAGCTACAGATGGCATGATTTAAGCTCCTCCCATTTCTCCGGATTCATATAAAATGCAGGCGGCGGCAACCATACCTGCGGTTTCACAGCGCAGAATACGCGGCCCCAGCCCGACAGAGACTGCTCCGGCCTCCTCAGCCAGCCGGCATTCCTCCATACTGAAGCCGCCCTCTGGCCCTACAACGATCAGCACCTTGGCCGCAGCCTCCTGCGGAAGCGATGCCAGCCATGGCGCGGCTGCGCTGCGAAGCTGGAGACCCTCTTCCTTCTCATAGCAGAAATAGACGGCATCATAGCCGCTGAAGCTCTGGAGCAGCTGCTTCCAGCTAAGCGGTGAATGCACCTGCGGAACAATATTCCGGTGCGCCTGTTCAGCAGCCTCCTTGCAGATTTTGCGCCAGCGCTCTACCCGCTTACTCTCCTTGCGCTCATCGTACTGCACGATGGTCCGCTCTGAGAGGAACGGCATGAAGGCTACAGCCCCGATCTCCGTGCATTTCTGAATGACTGTCTCCAGCTTGTCCCCTTTGGGCAGGCTCTGGGCGACGGTAATCTGGATGCGCGGCTCATGAGTCATGGCCAGAGGCTCCAGTATGCTCACGGTGACCAGGCCGATCTCAATTTCAGCGATCTCAGCCAGTGCTTCACGGGACACGCCGTCGCTGACGATCAGCTTATCCCCGGCCTTGCCGCGCATGACCTTGGCAATATGGCGGGCGTCTTCACCGTCAATGCTAACCTTGTCTTGTCCGAACTGTGCCGGAGTTACGAAATAACGCTGCATCTCTCATCCTCATCCTGTCCGTTATTCAGCGTAAAAGCGGCGTAGTCCCCGTCAAATCAGGTCCCGGCCGCCGCTTCACACGTATCATTCATCTACTTAATAATCACATTATATTCTACAACGTTTGCCATGCACTGAACAGTCCCTGTCCATACTGCTCTGCTCAGACCCCGAACATGCCCAGGAACAGCCGGACGAAATCATTGCCGGTCCTGCTAGCCCAGTAGCTAAGCGGTTCTATCGTATAGGCGCGCAGACCCGGAATAAAGATAATCAGCAGAAAAAGGAAAACCGTATACTGCTCATACTGCTGAAGTCTTCCCCGGATCGGACGCGGTGCGATATCTTCTACGATCCGGTAACCGTCCAGCGGCGGCAGCGGAATCAGGTTGAACACGAAGAGGAAGAAGTTGAAGTGGATGAACATCCCGAAGAACCAGTATAGTGCCTGAAGCACCTGGTCGTTCTTAATCGAATCCATTGTCCCTGTTCCCAGCAGAATCGCATAGATCAGCGCACCCAGAATACCCAGCAGCAGATTGCTGACTGGCCCGGCGGCCGAGACGATGACACCCATCAGGCGGGGACGGCGGAAGTTATCCCGGTTCACGGGAACCGGACGCGCCCAGCCGAAGCCCGCAATCAGCAGCAGAATGATACCGAAGAGATCAAAGTGCACCGCCGGATTCAAGGTCATACGGCCCAGCAGGCGCGCTGTAGGGTCCCCAAATTTATTGGCAAAATAAGCGTGGGCGAATTCATGCACCGTAAACGCAATAACAATCGTAATCAGAAAAAACGGAAGCTGCTGTAAAGGATATACTAAAAATTGATCCAGGGAACCCATGTCTACCTCTTTCCGGCTGTGAACGCCACCCAATCTTCTTCGCGGGTTACTTCTAAAATCTCGAAACCGGAAGACTTCAGTGCTTCCGCGACCAGCCCTTCTTTATCCTTATAAATCCCCGAGGTAATATAGATCCCCTCCGGCTGAAGCGCACGGTAGACATCGTCCGTGAACAGCACAATGATCTCGGCCAGAATATTCGCCACGACCACCCGGACCGGCAGAGTCACTCCCAGCCCGTCTGCCGCCGGGGCACCAACAGGAACGGCCTCTTGGTTAGCCGTATTGCTTGACCGGGCTGAAGGCCACATTTCTCCAGCTACGGTATCCGCCGCCCCCTCACCGCCCAGCAGCGAGAGCAGGTCACTCTCCTTCACGGTGACCGCTGACTCCAGCCGGTTCAGCGCCACATTCTCGCGGGCACTCTCCACGGCGACCGGGTCCAGATCCAGCGCCAGGACGGAGGCTGCACCGAGCAGCATTGCTCCGACAGAAAGGATGCCGGAGCCCGTACCTACATCGATGACCTCGTCACCGCTGACAATATGCTTCTCAAGGGCGCGAAGGCACAGCGCCGTTGTCGGATGCGTCCCGGTTCCGAAGGCCATACCGGGGTCAATCTCAATGATTTTCTCATCGGCAGAGGCCGGGGTATATTCTTCCCATGTCGGCTTAATGGTCAGCCGCCGGGAGACGCGCAGTGGCTTGAAGTACTGCTTCCAGGCATGAGCCCAATCATCCTCATCCACTGTCTTCCAGGAGATCTGTGCCAGCCCGGGGTCGATGCCGAACTCTCTCAGCTCTTCCACCCTTGGAGCCACCTCGGCCACAACCGCGTCCATGTCCACCGATTCCGCATAATATCCTTTAATAACCGCTTCCCCTTCAGGGATGTCATTGAGCGGTTCATCGTATAATTCACCGTAACGTGTATCCCGGGTTTTATTCAGCGTCCCGGATTCTTCAATAGAGACTCCGCCCGCTCCGGCCTCAACCAGCAGATTGGAGATCATCTCCTGTGCTTCCTCCGTTGTATGTACCGTCAATTCGTGCCATAGCATGGTAATGAATCCTCCTAAAAGTTTTGCGAGCATTACTGCACCCGACTTTTCTTCGCGCAAAACTCGCTTCGAAAGCATACACTTAGTTTGTAAGCGTTACTTCTCTCGATTCTGCTTCGAACAAACTTACTTCGGAAGCATAGACTTAAGTTTTGCGAGCATAATCTCCCTCCAAACGTATCTTAGCTAGTATAGCATTTCTTACCCGTTCAGCGCCAAACTGCCGTTCAACTCTCTATAGCAGCAGGGGGAGTCCGGCAAAAACAATCCAGCGCATGGTCATCCACCATCCCGGACGCCTGCATAAAAGCGTAACAGATCGTCGAGCCGACGAACTTCATCCCCTTGCGCTTGAGCGCCTTGCTCATCTGATCGGACTGAGGGGTCGTCGCGGGAACCTCGGCTCTGTTCTTCCAGTGATTCACCACCGGCGTCCCGCCGACGAAGCTCCACAAATAACCGGCAAAGCCGCCCTCTTCCTCGCGGCAGATCTGCTGATACACCTGTGCATTGGTAATCACGCCCTTAATCTTCAGACGGTTGCGGACAATTCCCGCATTTTGCATCAGCTCTTCGACTTTGTCCTCCCCATACAGCACGATCTTCTCCGGATCAAAGCCGTCAAAAGCCTCGCGGAAGCCCTCCCGCTTCTTCAGAACCGTATACCAGCTCAGCCCGGCCTGCATCCCCTCCAGCATCAGCAGCTCGAACAGCTTCAGGCCATCAACCAGCGGCTTGCCCCACTCTTCATCATGATAAGCTATGTATACCGGGTCCGTGTTCACCCAATCGCAGCGCTTTACATCCACCGTGCCTCTCTCCTCTGCCGTATGATCCTTCGGCTAAACATCAGCCGTATCTATTAACTGTATACGAAAAAAAGAGAAGAACACAAGGTTCTTCCCGTAAAATAATGTTGCTATTGTCCTTGCAGCTGTACCCGTGTCTCTTTGTCCGGTGCATTTGTTGTGTAATAGAACATATATATTGAAGCTTCTTTTCCCTTGAAATCCTTGTACTTATTAATACTATGGTTATTTCCGTCTCCTCTGAACTTAGTGGTTACAATGCTGCTGATGAGCCGGTCTTTGCCTTTACCGATGTAGGTCTGATTCACACCGCCAAAATTCGGATCATCACTCTTCGTCTCCACATAGAGGTCTGCCCCCTGCATATAATAGGTCCACTGCACCGGATACCCGCCGGTTTGCCGGATTAGTGTCTGCTTCTCGCCAGAGATGTTCTTTAATTCAAGCGGCGCCTTGTCATCCTCATGCACTGTAACTTTATATTTCCCCTCAAGCGTCATTGGTGTGTCTTTGGTAATCTCAAGATTTGCCGGCCGCTCGAAGCGCAGTGTCATCAGCTTACGGTCCTCAGAGCCTGTATACCATAATCCGCCATCCAGCTTCTGACCATTCACCTCAAGAGTATAATTAACATACGGCAAATCAGGGAACGGCTCCGTATTACTCCGCACAGCCACTCGGATCTGCGTCGGTGTTACCACCATCTGCTCAATCATGTTCAACGAGTCTCCGGCCTCCAGTGGCAGATTCAGGGCTGTCTTCATCGTCGCACCAGCCATTTGCTTCTTGCTCAGCTCGAAATCGAACGTCCACGGACCATCAATATTGCGTTCAAGCTTGGTGTAACTGAGTTTATACGTGGTTTCATCCTTCGGCACATCAGCAGGCTTGTAGTACTCAAGGGAAGTATATTCTCCGTTATCTCCCGGTTTGCCCATTACGCTTCCCTGAGATTTCTTAACAAGCTGCCCATCCCGGTACGCCATAATTTGCGGGGACGCCAGCCTTCTCGCTTCAGGATCGGAAAAAATAGTGTCTGTGGACAGCATCAGACGCTCATTCCCTTCCTTAAAGGGCTGCACGCCAAAGGACTCCAGTCCATCCCGGTTAACCGGGAAGCTCTGCCGCTCCGGCGAGTCCGTATCCAGCTTCAGGTCCACCTCCTGCTGGGAGTAGGACTGAATTCCTTTTGCGCTAAGGCTTACTTTGACTGTCTCCTGGTCCGGACTCCAGTCCGTCTCGAAATAACCGTTGTACCGCTGGTTCTTCTCATCCCACTGCTGATAGTTGGATTCCATGTCATTGCCGTTTCCTTTGGCATCCTTAAGGGACATTCCGTTCACATTCCACGTTCCGTTGCCCTTATCTCCACCGACATCCAGGCTGTACAGAATCACTGTCCGGTTCTCATCGGTGAGCGCCGTATGCAGCGTCAGGGTTACTCCATCCTTGGTGACCGTCTGGCCCAGCGGCTGGCCCAGGTTCTGGGACAGTGCAGCCTGAACACCGCTTCTATGGTTCAGCAGATTCCCCCAGTCATATTGCACAGCGGCATACACAGGAACAGCCACCAGTACTACGCTGAATGAGGCTGCGACAGTGATTTTTCGCCAGTTACGGTGGCGGACCGGGCTATTTGCTCCTGCACGGCTGCCGCCCTTGGAGGAAGCATATCCGGCCTGCTCCATCCGGCCCCACATTTGCTCGAAATCAGGGTAATTCAGCTCCTGATCCTCATTTAAGCGACGCTTTAACTGCGCTTCGGTTCTGTCCATATTCTTCGTCCTCCTTCGCTATGGGCTGAACGCCCGCTTCTTCGAGAATCCTCTTCATCATACGCAGTCCCTTGTGCTGTCTGGACTTCACGGTCCCCAGCGGGATGTCCAGCATCCGGCGGATGTCCTCCAGACTGAAATCATGCATATACCGCAGAGTCAGCACCACCCTGATCTTCGCCGGGAGCCGGGACATGTATCCCGCCCATTCCAGCTTCGTTTCCTTCTGCTCCACCAGCTTGTCTACCAGCGGCTGCGGATTCTCCCTGAACATATGGAGATGCGCCTTCAGCTTCTGCTGCAGGCTGTTCCTGCGCTTCAGATGATTCAGGCAGGTGTTGACGGTGATCTTCATAATCCAGGCCTTCAGATATTCAATGCCTTGCCACTCGCTGCGGAAGAGAGTGATGAATACCTCCTGACACAGATCCTCAGCATCGGCAGCATCATGCACCATATAATAGCAGGTGCGGTATACCTCCTTGTTGTAGGTCTGGAATAATTCCTTGTTATCCACTTAAGCATGGCCTCCCTTCTTGTTCGTTCTGCTTCTTATAACAAATCCGGGCGGTAAAAGGTTCATTTCTGCAGCATATCCAGCTCTATGTAATAAAAAAGCAGCATGTCCACCTGGTGTACACAGGCTACATACTGCTTACGATAGATTATACGGAATAAATGCTCAACTTCAGAGTAAGCACATCTTAGATAATGTTCATAACCTCGCGTGCCTGGTTGTCCAGCTCCTGCGCAGAGCTTGCGATCAGCGTGAACTCATTCAGAGCCACTTGAATCTGCTGCTGACTGAGCTGCACATTATCCTGCACCTGGTTCAGTCCAATGGATATTCTCCCGACCTCTTCTGTAATGGCCTGGACACTGTCCCGGACTTCGGTAATCTGATCCTGCACCATCGCGGAGAGCTTTCTTACCTCTTTGGCCACCACATCGAATCCCCGGCCGAATTCTCCGGCATGTGCAGCCTCAATAGCTGCGTTCAGGGCAAGCAGATGGGTCTGGGAAGCAATATCACGGATGGTCTGCACTACGCCGCGGATCGCAGCCGCCTGCTTTTGCAGACTTAGCAGGGTTTCGGTATTCTCGCTCGACACCTCGGCAATCCTGTCAATACTCAGCAGCAGCTCCTGACTCCGCTCAATTCCTTTGTCCGCACGCTGATTAAGGCTATCCGCCATTCCCTGCATCAGCTCCACGACATGGCTCATGTTATTCTGTCTCTCCGTAATGTTGGTGGCCACCTTGGATACGCCGATGACATGGGTATCTGTCTCATCGAACACCGGCATATATGTAGCTTCCAGCCAGACCGAATTTCCCTCTGCGTCCATCCGTTCAATTTTGTCCTGGAAGCTCCGGCCAGCCATTAAATTCTGCCAGAACAACTCATAATCCGGACTGTTCACGAATGAAGGGAAGCACAGCTGGCTGTGCTGCATGCCGTACATATCCTCCGTTTTGTATTTCACTGACTGGGCAAAGAGCTCATTGACATAGGCGACACGACGGTCCAGGTCAAACCGGATCATGGCGAGATTCTTTTCCAAAGCTTTGACAACCAGTTCGTCTGTAACTGTCTGGTCTGCTAGATTTTCCATGTTGACTGCTCCCTATACATCTCAATTTTTAACTGATATGCGGACGATATTCTCTTATTTCTATATACTCCTATTAACGGCTGTTCAGGCTTTTTGGATGATATGTTTTTTTTAATTTCCTATCTTAATCCCCCATACGCTGTCCTTCCGGTATGCAGCCGCTTCTCGCAGCTCTGGAAGTCTAGTATCCTGCGGATAATGCCGCTCCAGATACAAGGCGAAGACCTGGCGCAGGCCGATCTCCTTGTCCAGCTTGTTGAATTCATTGGGGTGCTTTTCCATTTCGGCAATGGAAGCTTCCCAGCGTCCAAGATCTGCCGCCTCCGACTGCTCTGATTGGACCTTATCAGCGAGCATTCGTAACCCCCGGTAAGCTTGTTTCACTTTGGAGGAATAGACCTGTTTCTGGTTCAGAAAGGTTAAGAGTGCCACCAGCAGCGCCAGCCCCACCCACATTATCACTGTATCCACTTATGTATCCTCCCGGCTTCGCATATCACTCCATTATACACGCCACAACACAAAAATACCCCACTTACGCAGGGTATCGATAGCAACAATTCGCCTGTTCATCTCTTCTTGACTTTACTGAATTATTCCTTCTTCATGATCTCTCCCAGCTGCCGCTTGTCCGCCTCCCGGGAACGGTCCATGGCCTCTATATCATCCTGATCTGCTTCAGCCGCTGAGAATTCAACATCCTCGGCCTTCGCCTCATAGAGCATTTTCATTTTATCGGTTTTGGAAAAGATTATCGAGTTCTCTCTGTCCATAGCTTGCCATCAGCCTCCAATGTATTATCTGATTCTTCAGCTTCAAATCATTCCGCCGGCTTCCTCAATCAGCGACATCGCCTGACCATGGACAGACGCATCGACAATAACCGTCAGCAGAATATTTCTGCCTGTCGGTCCGCCATCCCCGCCGTGGCTCATTCCGCTCCCGCTCGTATGCGCCGCAGCTAAGATACCCGTATGGTCACTGACTGCTGTCATCGAATCCATGCTTGCCAAATTGCCGGTAACCGGATTCACTCCCGGCTCCTGCCCGCTCCCCCCAAACCTGCTGAACCGGTCAATCGAAATCTCCTCTGCGCGCAGTGCCTGCAGCTTACGCGAGACCCCTTCCGCTTCTTCCGGGGTTTTGAAGTAGGCCAGTATACTTTTTTCAGACATCGGAATTCCCTGCTTTCTGCCTGGTATTCAGCGTTCAAGCTTACTTGGGTATTTTGGATTTCCGGACAGGAATTTATACATTTTCCATCTATATAAGATTTGAACTCGAAGCTTGGTCGTCGCTGCGGTGAACATTTGGACCTCCGGCCGCTGTTGTCTGCAGATTTCTTGATTTTATAATTTTTTGATGGTTGAAATCCGCAGACAAAGGCGGACGCTATCGCTCCTACAGTTCCAAATTCCCCCTCCGTTTCTTTTTGCTTTTCTTTAATTTTTTAGAGCTTCTTACTACCTAATTTCATGTCAGTATTTATGACGAAAATTGTTTATTGATCTGATATTTTGTAATTTTTTGTCTTTTTTCATTCTTTTTAAATTCACAATAATAAATATGTCATATAACTTTCCACTGAAATCGAAATAATTCTCAAAACCTTATAAATTTTGTGTGGATTTTACAAATAACCAGTGGTAAAATCTTCTTAATATTTTTCCTAGTAATCTTGACGGAAATAAACCGGATTAATAGAAAAGGAGAATCCGCCTACTGTCTGTAGCAGGAGAGATGTAAGCCAGAACCAACATCATATTGTGGAGGGGATTACATTTGGAGTGGACAAAATTACCTCGTAAACTATCATTACTAACTTTATCATTGGGTGTGGCTGCAAGTATGATTCCAGGCGCGGCATTCGCCGCCAGCAGCTTGAAGACCCCCGTATCAGGCAATCATCTTCCAGCCTTGATTCCAGCGAATCAGCCTTATATTTCTCCACAGATTAACACCAACTCCTCAAATCTTGTCCGGGTTATCGTTCAACTCAGCGGCCAGCCTGCTGCCGTCGGCAAATATGCTGCCAGACAAGGAATTACAGCGCTCGCCAATACAGCGACTGAAGCTGCGGTAAATAGACAGCAGGAAGAAGTATTGGATAAGGCTGAAGCCAAGAAGATTGACCTCACTGTCAATTACAAGTACGACACAATTCTGAACGGCTTTGAAGTCACCGTTCCGGCTAACAAAATCCCTGAGCTGGCGAAGATCTCCGGCGTGTCTTCCATTTATCCGAACAGCACCTGGTATGCTCTCCCTGATCAGACAGTAACCGAAGTGACTTACAGAAACGACAATGCTCCCCTGAAGCAGATTCATGCCGATTGGGCAGCCGACCACGGTTTCGACGGGACCGGACTGAAAGTCGGTGTAATCGACACCGGTGTTGACTACACGCATCCGGATATTGCTGCGGCTTATAAGGGCGGATATGACTCCTTCTATCAGGACAATGATCCCTATGAAGAAGTACCGCTGACTCCGGGGGAAGATAAAGAATATGGTGTAGGGTATGCAGGAACTTACCACGGTACGCATGTAGCCGGAACCATCATTGGTCAGTATGCAGCAACAGGCGATGTTGCTCAAAAGGGCGTAGCTCCGGGAGCAAAACTGTACGTCTATAAAGTATTGGGGCGCAATATTGATAAACCGGACACCTCCTCCGGATCTTCCGCTCAAGTCATTGATGGGATTGAACGTGCGGTGAAGGACAAAATGGATGTCATCAACCTGTCGCTCGGCTCCGATTCCGAGAAGGATGTCAACTCTCCGGATTCCATTGCGATTAATAATGCGGTTCTCTCTGGAGTGACTGCTGTCATTGCAAATGGGAATAACGGGGAAAATGGCCAATATTTCTCAATGGGTTCTCCAGCTGCTTCCCAATTGGCCATTTCAGTAGGTTCAGTGACCAGCCCTATTGACGCTTACTCCGGCGAATTCAAGGCGGAAATTGCAAACTCAGTAACTTCTGTTACTTACGATACCTACTTTCCATTCCATATGATGGCGTATGAGCTGGCAAATGATGATTTTGCCACTATCATTGGTACTAAACCAGTACGTGTTGTGTACGCTGATCTTGGAGCGAAAGAAGATTACCCTGCTGAAGACATCAGCGGTTCCATCGTATTGGTATCACGTGGTGAACTGGGCTTTGCAGATAAAATTGCGAATGCCAAAGAGCGTAAAGCTAGAGCAATCGTAATTTTCAACGGAAATGCCGAGGAAGTGGACGATGAGTTTCAAGCTATTCTAGACGAAGACTACAAAGATCGTAATGGTTTCATTGGCGTGAATCTAGGTAATAGTTACCAAAGTATACCTACATTTGACATCGAAGGCTCCAAGGGACGCAAGTTAGCCAGAGCAATTCTGGCAAATGGTGATAATCCAACATATTTCACCTTTGGTTCAGAATATAAACATGAAATGACAACTGGTGATACAATGAGTAATTTCTCATCGTTAGGACCGAACTTTGATGGTAATCTAAGCATCAAGCCGGACATTGTTGCTCCTGGTGACGGAGTCTTGTCTACATGGCCAGCTTATGGCAAAGGTCATCCGAAAACAGATTATTCCAAAGCATACAACCGTATTAGCGGCACCAGCATGGCTACACCTCATGTTGCAGGTTTGTCTTTGCTTATTAAACAAGCCCATCCGGACTATACACCATTCGATATCCGTGCGGCACTAGCCAATACCGCAGTAGGTCTAAAGGTTAACGGCCAACCACAAGATCTTTATCGTCAAGGTCCAGGACGCGCCAATGTAGAAGATGCAATTAACACTCCCGCACTGCTGCAGGCGGTTGAACCTATCTCCATTCTGGACAAGAACTTTGTGCCTCAGAACGTAATCAACTACAATCCATCCACAAGCTTTGGCACATTACTTCCAGGTTCTGAAGCTACGAAAGTCCTGCAATTGAAGAATATGAGTGATAGCACGCTCACCTATTCCGCTTCCGTAGAATGGAACTATGGTGATCCTAAGGTATCTGCGGCTCTCGACAAATCATCGGTAACTGCAGCCGCGAAAGGTGCCTCCACGTTCAACCTGAAGGTCACCGTTGCTGCTGATACTGAGCCACAAATGCTGCAAGGTAATATCGTACTGAAAGCAGACGGGCAGCCAACACTTCACTTGCCTTTTGCAATCAATGTAGATAAGACAACCGGACAACCTGATTGGGGCACAGGCATTCAGGAAGCTGCACTGAGCCAACCGATTGTCTACACTAATTCAAGTGCAGTATTGAACTATAAATTGAAGGCTGAAGATATTAACTACTATGAAGTTAATCTGATTGGGCTTGATGATATCAAGAAGGGCTCTTTCCAAGTATCCACGACCGGTGCGCCGGATAAGTTCTTCGAGCCTGGCAACTATAGTACGGTGATATCATCCACCTATCACCCATATGACCATAATGGTGATCCAATCCTGGATGCTAGCGGCAACCCGGCAGTTGCCAGCCTGACCGATGGGGTCTACAAGCTTGAGATTCTTGGAATCAAAGCCAAAGATAACACCAAGACTCCGATCAAAATTGATTATAATAAGGATTCTTACTACAGCACCTACACCTCATTCCGCTTTATTACTGTCTCTGGCAGTGGAAACAATGGTGGCGGCGGTGGTGGAGGTGGCGGCACAGTAGTAACGCCAACACCTGTAGTAGTTCCAGCTCCTGTGAAGTCCCTTGTTGAAGAAGGGGTTCAACAGGTAACGGTAACACCTCTAACTGCATCGAAGGATGGTGTAACGACAGTAACCGTCAGCGACAGCGATCTGAAGGCCGCTCTGGCCAAAGCAGCTGCTGCCAAGACAGCCGTTGTCATCTCCGTCAGCAGTATCGCTGATAAGTCTGCTGAACTGAGCCTGACCGCAGAGCAGTTGAAATTACTCGCAGGTATGCCAGCAGGCAGCACCGTTATTGTAAATATTGCCGGATCTGCTGTATCTCTGCCTGTATCCTTACTTGCGGCTTCCCCTGCGGGCCAGAGCTTGAAGCTAGTAATCAAGCAAGAGCCGGATGCAGCCGGCAAGCTGATTGCAGGTACTCCGGGTGCCAAGATCATTGGAACCCCGGTATCTTATGAAGCTTCATGGACTACAGCTACAGGCAGCACTTACTTGAATGTTCCAACCAACGTGTTCATCAAGCGCACCTTCACTGTACCAGGCAAGATTGAATCGAAGACTGCTGGTGTGCTGTTTGAAAAAGACGGATTGGTGACTCCGGTTGCTTCGGTCTTCACACCACAAGCCGATGGAACAACCCTTGTGACCGTAAGCCGTCCAGGCTTCTCCGTGTATGCAGCAGTCAGCAAACCGGCAGCAGCCTTCACAGACATCGCTAATTCCAAATCAGCTGTTGCCATCCAGACACTGGCTGACAAGCTGATTATCCAAGGAACTTCGGCAACTACTTTTGCACCGCAGAGCAACCTGACCCGCGCCGAGTTCACAGCCCTCTTGACCCGTGCACTGGGTCTGCGTACCGATGCCAGCGTAACCTTCTCCGATGTGAAATCAACGGACTGGTACGCTAAGGATGTCGCCGCAGCTTCCAAGGCCGGTCTGATTCTGGGTATCGGAGGCGGCAAGTTTGCACCTACGCAAAAAGTAACCCGCCAAGAGCTCGCTGTCATTCTGGACAGAGCAGTGAAACTGACAGGCACTGAGCTGAAGGCTGTTGCTAATCCTTCGTTCACAACTTACTCCGACAGCGCTAAGGTAGCCCCTTACGCCAAGGACAGTCTGCTAGCCCTGACCAAAGCCGGCGTCTTCGCCAGCGAATCAGGAATTGCCTTCAATCCAACAGCTCCGGCAACCCGTGAGACAGCAGCCGCTGCACTCTATGAATTGCTGAGCAAGAGCGGTTTGATTCAGTAGTAGACTAAACTTAAGAGGCTGTCCCAGTAGTCATTACTTGACTACTCGGGACAGCCTTTATTTGTTTGGTTAAGAACCGTTTGAGCACTTGAACAGACGCTGCTGACATAACCGTACACTACCTCTGATTGCATTTACTACATTAGATTCCCCTTTAATTCATCCTAATAGATATTCTGTTGTATTTTATACATTTGATTCTTTGATTTCCGCTTGAAAATGCACATTCGGAGAATTTTTACTGTATGATATACAACAGATTCTCTTTTTGGTGAATTTTAGAAGCTTTCTGTTGTTGCAAATACAATAGAATCATTAATACAATTAACAACCAACAAAAAACAGCGCCCCGCCTCCACTTGAACTGTGACCCGATTTGAGGACGGTTTAAAAGAAACACCTTAGAGCTAGCTCGCTAGGAGATGACTCCTGAATTCGTCAGGAGTCATCTTTTTTAATGTCCATTGGTATCGCTCGGAGTTATAGTAGG
>NZ_ASPS01000083.1:0-11732 GCF_000517865.1 Paenibacillus sp. FSL R7-269 | reverse complement strand
GTGTCCGAGTTTGGCCGAAGGAGCACGATTGGAAATCGTGTAGGCGCCACAAGCGTCTCGAGGGTTCGAATCCCTCTCTCTCCGTAGCAATAATTTTTACACAGCATGGCTCGTTGGTCAAGGGGTTAAGACACCTCCCTTTCACGGAGGTAACATGGGTTCGAATCCCATACGAGTCACCAATTTTTTGGAACTGATACATGGAGGCTTAGCTCAGCTGGGAGAGCATCTGCCTTACAAGCAGAGGGTCGGGGGTTCGAACCCCTCAGCCTCCACCATCTATCTTTAACCGAATAGATTTTGTTCAATGACGCGGGGTGGAGCAGCCCGGTAGCTCGTCGGGCTCATAACCCGAAGGCCGCAGGTTCAAATCCTGCCCCCGCAACCAATTTGGAACCGTGGTGTAGTTGGCCTAACATGCCTGCCTGTCACGCAGGAGATCGCGGGTTCGAATCCCGTCGGTTCCGCCATTTTTACCAAATTATTTATATGGCTCGGTAGCTCAGTCGGTAGAGCAAAGGACTGAAAATCCTTGTGTCGGGGGTTCGATTCCCTCCCGCGCCACCATATACAACTTAATATGCCGGTGTAGCTCAATTGGTAGAGCAACTGACTTGTAATCAGTAGGTTGGGGGTTCAAGTCCTCTCGCCGGCACCATCCGTGGAGGCTTAGCGAAGTGGCCAAACGCATCAGACTGTAAATCTGCTCACGTACGTGTTCGGTGGTTCGAATCCATCAGCCTCCACCATTTGTAGGGGCATAGTTTAAAGGTAGAACAACGGTCTCCAAAACCGTTGGTGTGGGTTCAATTCCTGCTGCCCCTGCCAAGTAATTTCATATAAAAGAATCATATGGCGACCGTGGCGAAGGGGTTAACGCACCGGATTGTGGTTCCGGCATTCGTGGGTTCGAGACCCATCGGTCGCCCCATTTCTTTTATAAGAATTACATAGCAGTACAACTTAAAAGCTTCACATGGCGACCGTGGCGAAGGGGTTAACGCACCGGATTGTGGTTCCGGCATTCGTGGGTTCGAGACCCATCGGTCGCCCCATTTTCTTTTAAACAATATATTGGGGATTAGCCAAGCGGTAAGGCAACGGACTTTGACTCCGTCATTCATAGGTTCGATTCCTATATCCCCAGCCATTATATGCGGACGTGGCTCAGCGGTAGAGCATCGCCTTGCCAAGGCGAGGGTCGCGGGTTCGATTCCCGTCGTCCGCTCCATTTCATGTGGTGCCATAGCCAAGTGGTAAGGCAAAGCTCTGCAAAAGCTTTATCCCCAGTTCAAATCTGGGTGGCACCTCCATTATTTTTTTGGAAATTATATATGTATACGCCGGCGTGGCGGAATGGCAGACGCGCTCGACTCAAAATCGAGTGGGAAACCGTGGAGGTTCGAGTCCTCTCGCCGGTATAATAATAAAAAGGATCTTACATCTACTTAGGAGTAGATGTAAGATCCTTTTTATTATTAGTGCTCTTATGACTGTAGAGAATCAATTAGAAATGCTTTTGTTGAAAAATTGGGTAAAAAAGAAGCACATTCCTGGCTTACATACTATCCCAAGGGGAGGATGGTGATGTCAAGAGGCTTTGGTTAGTTCTTCAGCCATTACCAGCCATTATACGTTGAGGTGACTCGGTAAGTAGAGCATCACCAAGACGGGCTCGACTTAAAATTGAGCGGAAAGTCGTGGAGGTTCGAGTTCTCTGGCCAGTATTTTAAAAAGGGTTATTATGAATAAATGGTTTTGTGTTATATTATAGGTAAAACCTGTATGTAAAAATTGCAACTAAGTAAGAGGGACTGATTCATGGTAAAATTAAGTGTACTTGGAAATAAGATGGTGATACAGAAAGTTATTATGGGATTTTCACTGTTCTCAATGTTTACAACGCTTCTCCATAAGTATTCAGGAGATGAGCAAATCATTCTGTTCCTCACTGTAGTTATTTTTATTTTTTTTGTGAATGATTTCACTAGAGAAAGGTATCAGAAGCATACCAGCATGATGTGGATTGTATCCTTTATTTTCAGTAATGTATTGGCAGGATTCTTACTCTTTAAAATTTACTGTATTGGTACTCAGATTTACATTATTATATTACTGGTCGAAATCATTGTAAGCACACATAAAATTCCTATATATATTTTGGGGTTACATTTTACTATTTTTGCTGCTTCGCTGATAGCTGATCATACCACTCTCAGAGATATTTTATCATCTTATTTAATCATCATATCTATTGTCTACCTGTTTCGAAACGGAGTGCTTGAGAAGTCTAGAACTCAAGAGCTAAATCAGGAATTGCAGCTGGCAAATAATAAACTTCACGAATACTCTCATAAGATACAGGAGCTGACGATTTCAAAAGAAAGAACAAGGATTGCCCAAGAGCTCCATGACTCCCTGGGACATTATCTTGTCGCCTTAAATATGAACCTTGAATATGCTAGTACAGTCGTTAACATAGAGCCTGATAAAGCAAGATCGGCTATTAATAAAGCCCATCAGCTCTCTAAAGAATGTATTGTTGATCTTCGGAAAACTGTAGTTCTTCTAAGCGAGGAGCGACTATCCAAAGAACTTGAACAATCCCTTAGTGAGATGTTCAACAACTTTACCGGCACAGACAAGATTCAATTCGAACTGGATATGGATCAAGAAATAGAATATACAGATTCGGATATCAAGAATTGTATATATAAAACTGTTCAGGAGTCCATAACTAATGGCATCAAACATGGGAAGGCCACACGTTTCTCAATTGCCATTTACAAATATTCCGATCATATCTCCTTGCTTATTCATAATAATGGAACTGGCAGTAAGGAGATCATTAAATCTAAAGGGATTCAAGGGATTGAGGAGAGAATTTTAGCCTTGGGAGGGAGTGTTTTTTTTCATTCGAATAACTCTTCAGGATTTAACGTTGAGGCCAGTATTCCCAGAATTGCTGACGATTTTGAGGTTAACAAGGAGGAACATTCATGGTGAATATTATTATAGTGGATGATCAGCAAATTGTCCGGGAAGGCTTGAAGATGATTCTTAGTCTGAATAATGAAATCAGTGTAATCGGTGAAGCTTCTAATGGGGAAGAGGCACTGGAGCTTCTAACCTATAGCTCTCCCGAAGTAATTCTCATGGACATCAGAATGCCTGTAATGAATGGAATTGAAGCAACCAAATTGGTCAAAGCTAAATATCCTGATATAAAGGTGATTATTCTAACCACCTTTAACGACAATGAGTATATATTTGCAGGCCTTAAAAATGGAGCTGACGGATATATATTGAAGGATTCAGGTGCCCAGGAAATTATTTCGTCCATTAAGACCGCCTGTGAAGGAAACATCCTTTTAAATCCGAAGATTACACGGGAGGTAGTGAACGCTCTGAACTCAGCACAGAATACAGGAACAGAAATTATACGGAATGAGCAAATTCTTCAGTTACTTACACCACGTGAGCTTGAGGTCGCCAAATGCATTATGGAAGGCAAAAGCAATAAAGAGATCAGCACTAACCTGTTTATTACTGAAGGTACTGTTAAAAACTATGTCTCGCGAATGCTGGAGAAGCTTGAGCTTAAAAACAGAACAGAATTAACACTTTGTCTGCAAAAATCACTGTAATCCCGGTATGTGCGCAGACTGAGGTTTCAGTTAAGCCGTCCTTATCGTAATCCGTCTATCTCAGACGGATTACGATAAGAACGGCTTATTTATTTTTTCCTCCTGTATGACTAAAGTAATCAACATAACTGGTTACTAAAGTAATACTCGGATTGAGTACTATAGTGAATATTTATAAGTGGATGCGGGGGGTACAATGAGAACAGATCAGAAATGAACGAGAGGTGCTTCGCAAATGCTTGAATTAATTAATTTGACCAAAACCTACAATAACGTCAATGTGGTTAACAATATTTCGCTAAGTGTGAAGCGTGGTGAAATTTTTGGCCTATTAGGTCCTAACGGAGCAGGAAAATCAACGACTGTCTCTATGATCAGCACAGTGCTAACACCCAGCGGCGGAAGTATTATCATCGATAATAAATCACTTAAGGATCATCCTATTGAGATCAAGAGAATCATGGGGATCGTACCGCAGGATCTGGCTTTGTACCAAGCTTTAAGTGCCAAGGAGAATCTGGAGTTCTTCGGGAGTCTATACGGACTTGGCGGAAAAAAGTTAAGAAGCAGGACGGATGAGGTTCTAGAGATTATAGGGCTGCAAGACAAAAGAAGCCAGGATGTGGCTGAGTTCTCCGGAGGGATGAAACGCCGGGTCAATATTGGAGTGGCACTTATGAACAATCCCAAGCTATTGATACTTGATGAACCTACAGTAGGTATCGATCCTCAATCCCGAAATCATATTCTGGAGACAGTAAAAAGACTGAATCAGGAAAGAGAAATGACTGTGATCTATACGAGTCATTACATGGAAGAAGTAGAGTACTTATGCAGAAATGTTGCCATCATCGACCACGGATCTTTGATTGCTCAAGGAACAAAAGAAGAATTAAAGCATGGCTTGGCTGCTTGTGACACACTAACGGTGAATTTTAGCGAAGCGAGTAAGGAAGCGCTTGAACAGCTAAAACGGATCTCCGGAATATCTAAGGTGGATATAACAGGTAATCAAATCAGGATGCTGGTTTCAACCAGCGACAGGAATGTGATTGAAATTGTTGATGAAATTAAGAATACGGGAATAAAGCTTACCAGCTTCAACTATGAGGAAGTTAATCTGGAGAGTATCTTTCTGCAGATCACAGGAAAAGATTTAAGGGGGTAATGGGGGTGATCAAATGAAAAAGCTACTGCGTTTATTCCTGCTGGATCTGCGGCTGCTGACTAAGAATAAAACATTTTATCTCAAGCTTATTCTGTTTCCATCAATCTTGATACTCATCCTGGGAACTGTGTTTAGTGATTCGAGCTCTCAAATTAAAGCATTTCATGTAGCCTTTTATAATGCTGATAAGGGTGCTTCGGTTGATAATCAGATCATAACATTAGGAAATGTCTTAAGAGATACATTATTGAAACAAGAAGAACTGAAGCGAATCGTGAATTTACAAGAAACAGCTAGTTACGCGGAAGGCAAGCAATTACTCCAAGACGGTAAAGCGGCAGTATTAGTATATGTACCGGAAACCTTCACTAAGGCTGCTATTCATAATGAAAAAGCAGATCTTGTACTAATAGGTGATCATGATAAGCCTCTGGAAAAAGAGATTGTTTCCACAATTCTGGATCGATTCAATGCAAGTATCAGAACTACGGATGTTGAACAAAGAACGATTCTTCAAGCCATATCCAGTAAAGGCAATATTCCTAAAGAGCACATACAAAAGGCTCTCAGTCAGATTGGCGGCAGCCCTGGGCTCAGTCTAAAGATACCTGTGACTCCAACTAATGATAAAGCTGTTCCCATAGATGCTATGCAGTATTACTCCATTGCCATGGTAGTAATGTTCTCTATAATGACGGCTTTTGTGCTGGTTCACAGTATTGTGGACGAGAAACAAAATCATACGCTATTTAGAATCAAATCCACACCCACATTGAATATACAGTATGTGCTTGGTAAGTTGTTTGGAATTATTTTATCGGTTGTTATTCAAATGACTATTGTCATCATTATTAGCCGGTTAGTATTCCAGATGAAATGGGGGAATCCTCTTGTTCTTCTTGTAATAACTGTTGTTTATGCTTTTGCCATTGGCAGCATCATTCTGTTATGGGGATTTACTGCGAAAGACCATGTGACAGTTTCCAGTCTAGCTTCGCCGGTGCTTTATATTTTTAGTTTCTTGGGTGGGAGTTTTATCACCAAAAGCGGGTTACCGGATAGTCTGCGTGTTATTCAGACGATCATCCCTAATGGTAAAGCGATTAATTCCTATCTAAAAGTATGCCAAGGGGTGGGCCTCAGAGGTATTTATATCGATTTGCTTGAGCTTCTGGGCATAGGGCTGATATTTGTGTTCTTTAACATTATGGTATACAGCGGAAAAGGGTGGAATCAACGTGCAATTTATAGTCATGGTAAAAAACCAACTGAAACTGATGTTGCGAAATAGAATTGCAATATTTGCAACCATCGCAGTTCCTTTAATCTTGACCTTCTTGTTTTCCTTCTCGCAAGGAAGCGGCCAGGTTAGCTTATACGTAGCTGATGCAGATCAAAGCTTATACTCCAATCAGCTCATGGATATGATTCAACAGCACCAGGTTAAGATTGTACATTCCGATGAAACGACGATAAAAAAAAAGGTGGATGATCAGGACATTCCTTTTGGATTGGTCATCCATCAGGGGTTTGACACCCGTCTGTCTTCAGGGAAGGAACTGCCTATGTATTTCGTTCAAAACTATGAGAACGGGGATGGCATGATTCTGGAGGAGATCATAACAGGTGAAGTAAGTACCCTCCAGAAGGTCATTCACGATACCCAGATGGTTTCTAAGGAACTGAATATAGAGGATTCGGGAATGAATACTAGTATATTTGCGGAGCTTCATAAGGCCTCTAATCTGACGGTTGATGATCAAACAATAAGCAGTGGTGAGAAGACTCATGATAAGGCTACGGCCAGATTAATCGGGTTTCTGGTTATGTTCATCTGGTTTGTTGTTGTTCAGGGATTAAGAACCTTGATTGATGAAAAAGAGAATAATACGCTGAGCAGGCTGTTAAGCACTCCAGTAAATTATAAGAAATATTTGCTGGCAAAAATGATGTCAACCTATCTGTTTGGGGCGGTTCATATCTTCGTTATTCTGGCGGCTGGCAAGTATTTGCTTAAGATTAGAATTGCAGACCATGCACTTGCAGTTGGAGTTCTGTTCGCTGCTTATTTATTTGCCCTGACCAGTGTGACGATGATTGTTATCCCGTTTATGAAGAATCAGAAACAGTTTACCTCTTCGGCTTCTATTCTCATAGCTGTAACCGGAATGCTTGGCGGCTCCTTCTTTTCAATGGAAATGGCCCCTCAATTCATGCGGACTCTTTCGAAGCTCACTCCAGAGTCCTGGGCAATCGAATCCTTATCAGATGTCATTTTTGGCCATCAGACAGTGACTTCAGAGTGGGTTCCGTTGGTTGTATTTGCAGTGATCGGGGCTGTTGGATTGGCAGCGGGGTTCTTGTTAACGGGTAGAGAGCTTAAGGCTATGAGGAGCTAATAGCAATTCAAAAAACTAATTCAGGAAGTGATTAGGATGGGCACAATGGAATTAATCGGTATCGTGGAGCTCATAATCGGAATTCTTATTAACGTATTTATTGGAACATTAGGCCAGGCGATATTTAGAAAAGACGACAGGACCTCAAGAGTTATTTTGCGAGTCATCGGGGTCTTCCTTATCATCAATGGCGTTTCAAGAGCTTTTCATGTCTAAGAAATTATTGTTTTGTTTGCCATATGCCGGAGGATCGGGTTCGCTCTATTATAAATGGAGCAGTCTTCTGAGCGATTCCGTTCAACTCTGTCCCATCGAGTTGAAAGGAAGAGGCCGAAGGATCAATGAATTTTTTTATGAAGATATCAATGAAGCTGTTAACGATATCTATTATCAGTTAGCAGAGAAGATTGAACACCATGACTATGCTGTTTTTGGACATAGTATGGGAAGCCGTCTGGCCTATAAGTTATATCACAAAGTTGACCGAATGAATAACAGAAAGCCCACGCATATCTTTTTCTCGGGCTACGGCGCTCCAAACTTCTCTAACCGTAAAGATATGATTCACCGGTTACCCGATCCAATGTTTATTCAGCGAATTATAGAAATGGGGGGGACCCCGGAGGAATTTGCAACCAATAAGGATCTGCAGAAGCTGTGTCTTCCGGTATTAAGAAATGATTTTAGAATTCTGGAGAAGGATACGGTTCTGGAAAGTGAACAGAGGCTTGATTGCAACATTTCTATATTATCAGGGAATAGAGATACCTTAAGCTGTGAAGCGTTAGAAGGGTGGAGACAATTTACAGATAAGCAATGCAAGCTGTATATGTTTGAAGGAAATCATTTTTTTATCAACCATCATGCTGCTGAGATTACAGCTATTATTAATGAGACTCTAAGAGAAAAGGAGCCTGTTAAGCTTTGATACTCCCAAAAGTTAGTTCTCTTCAGGTGTTCCTGATTATAGAACTGACAAATAAGCTCTCAGGGGGGACACAGAATGAGAAAAGAGGAGTATCTTGCTATTCAAGAGATGAAGCAAAAAGGGATGAGAGTCAGTCAAATTGCCCAATTATTGGGCAGAGACCGCAAAACAATCAGTAGATGGTTAGAAAGCAAGCCACCTGAGGACCACCCTTCGTTCAGTATGCCTAAACTGGCTCCATATAAAGATTATATCTATCAGCGTATGAATGACGGATGTTTAAATTCGGTTACCCTGTTAAGGGAAATCCGGCATTTGGGATATCAAGGTGAATCCACCTTGTTAAGGGAATACATGAGGCCTTTACGTTCTCAATTCAACGCTGGGTCTAATGACACTAGGACATACAGAGAAGTGTTGCCTGGCGAGGAAGCAAGGGTAGACTGGGGTGAGATGACTGTCAAGCTGCAGGGCATAAAAACAAAATTACATGTTTTTGTCATGACATTGGAGTATTCACGGATGGTCTATGCAGAATTTATAGAAAATCAAAAGCTCGAAACTCTGTTAAGCTGCCAACTCCGTGCCATGGAGTATTTCGGAGGCATTACCAGGCAGGTGATCTATGAGAATCTGCGGAGTATCTCAAGCGGTCTGGACAGCCAGGGTAGGGTGATCTGGGACCGGCGTGTAATTCAATTTGCAGAGCACTACCATTTCACGATAGAATTTCTGGGCTCCGGCTTCAAGCATGGTCATGGGGAACGGGGAATAAGATTCCTGAAACACAATTTCCGTCTATATGATTTTAATTTCATGGATTTGAGTGAGGTAAATGAAAAGGTGCAGGGCTGGATGAATTATATTGCCAATCAAATTCAGGTCAACGCCACTGCTAAGAATGCCATGGAATGTTTAGCACTGGAGGAGCTTCAGCCGATCAATAGGGAGTTTTTCAAGCTTACTGATTATTATTCCAGGAAAGTCTCCGGCCACTGCCTAATTTCTTATGAAACAAATCATTATTCCGTTCCATCCGATTTTGCTGGCCAGGAGGTATATATCCTTGAGCACAATGGGGCTATCCATGTCTTTCACGGGAAGCAAGAGATAGCGGTTCATCAAAAGGCGGTTGGAAAACACCAGATTTTCCGCAAAGAGCAGCACAGGAAAAAAACATATTAGGACCTCCCCTTTCCCTTTTTTCGTTTTGGGATAAGGGGTAGTTCTTTTTGCAGTTTAACTTTGAGAAAGCTGTTTTAGGCATAATGGGGAAATTCAAATGATGGAAATGGGTAAAAAATTACTTCATTGACAAAAAAAGATTACAGGTATATCATTCTATTTGTTCAATATATTTACTGATTTTTTTTTTATTAGACTGGCGAAATAAGTCGCATTATTGAGGAATATGGCGAATTTTATCTATTATCCTCTAAAAATAAAAGTTAAGGAAAAAGTTATTCTGAATTTAAAGGTGAAGGGGTTCAAGATGATGTCTGAATATTCGGAAAAGGGTAATTTGATCGAATCAGGAAATGTACCGGCGGAGTTCACCAGCACTTTTTTCCCAACTGATTATACTAGCCGTGAGAAGAGAGAGAGCCGAAAAGAACAAGTTATATTTACAGCATCGAAAGAATTATGCATAACATTGAACAGTGGTTCTTATGAATCCATACATTGCATACTGTCTGCAGCATTGATCCTGTTGTTGTATAAGTATACGGGAGAACGTGATATCGTCTTAGGGGCCTCCCGATTCAACAATGAGCTGGCACTGGTGAGCCGGATTAATGAAACAAGCACACTAAAGACTTTATTAACAGACGTTAACAAAATATATTATGAAGCTCTTGAAAATCAAAAAGACCAAAGTACTAAACAACATGGCTCTCTATATGACACGATGATTGTTCTCGAAGGATTCCAAGGGCAAATGAGTTCAGCAGCTTGTGATGCAGATATGCTGTTCACTTTTACCAAAAAAGATCAGATTCTTGAAGGAACCATTCAGTATAATGCGAACTTGTATAAATGCGATACAATCCTCAGAATATCCACTCATTTGTTAAAAGCACTGGAAGCAATATTGTGCTCTCCCGACACCGCAATATTGGATACGGACATCCTCACATTCAAGGAAAAGCAGCAACTGCTATATGAATTTAACGACCACACTGCAATATATTCCCAAGAAGCAACGTTCCAGGATTTATTCGAGCAGCAGGTAAAGAGAACACCATTAAATACAGCAGTGGCACAGGGAAATCTGACAATGACCTATCAGGCTCTGAATCAGCGGGCAAACCGTTTAGCAAGAACCTTACGGTTAATGGGGGTGAAGCGTGAATCCATTGTAGGTATAATGGCAGACAAGTCTATGGAAACAATCGTTGGTATCATGGGGATACTAAAAGCGGGAGGCGCCTTTGTACCGATAGATCCCGGTTATCCGGGAGAGAGAATACACTATATGCTGGAGGATAGCGGGGCGGAATTACTTCTAACAACGGAAAAAGTTAATGTTATATCAGACTATAATGGCCGTATTGTCAGGCTGGACGATGAATATTTGTATAATAATGATTCGTCCAATCTGGTAAGTATGAGCACCGCACAGGATATGGCTTATGTGATTTATACTTCAGGAACTACTGGAAGACCTAAAGGTGTAATGGTTAAACATTGCGGCATAAGTAATCTGAAGACTATATTTGAGAATGATTTAGGCATTTATGAAAAAGACAAAATTATTCAGTTTGCCAGTTTTTCATTCGATGCTTCGGTATGGGAGATGAGTATGGCCCTGCTAAACGGTGCTGAATTGCACCTTCTCTCCAACGAAATTATAGGCAGTTATTCTGATTTTACAGAGTATATCAGCCACAATCAGATCACCGTTATGACGCTGCCGCCGACGTATCTGATTCAATTAGACAGCAATCAAATAAACACTTTAAGATTACTGGTGACGGCTGGCTCTTCCATAAGCAGGGCGTTACTGGAACAATGGGCACCTAAGGTAAAGTATATTAATGCTTATGGGCCAACGGAATCTACGATCTGTTCTACAATGTGGGCCTGTAATATCCCGGAAGCTGAAATGGCAATTGAATTTCCAGTTGTGCCTATCGGCAAGCCTATTGCCAACCTGAAGGCATATATAGTAAATGGATATAATCAGCTTGTACCTATCGGCGTTGCCGGAGAGTTATGTGTCTCCGGGATTAGCCTGGCAAGAGGGTATCTGAATAAAGCGGAATTAACAGATGAAAAATTCGTAGAGAATATTTTTGAACCTGGAGCTACAATGTACAGAACCGGGGATCTTGTCCGCTGGCTGCCAGATGGAAATATAGAGTTCATCGGGAGAATAGATAGTCAGGTCAAAATAAGGGGCTACAGAATAGAGACCGCAGAAATTGAATATCAGTTGCTTAAGCAGGAAGGCATCAAAGAGGCAGTTGTGGTAGATAGAACCGATAAATGGGAAGAAAAATATCTGTGTGCTTATGTAACAGCAGACACGGAAGTGAAGCTCGCACAGGTAAGAGATGAGTTAGCCAAGGTGCTCCCGTCTTATATGA
>NZ_ASPS01000082.1:0-389 GCF_000517865.1 Paenibacillus sp. FSL R7-269 | reverse complement strand
AATCTCCTTCGAGTTTAAAATAGGGTCAATGTTATATATAAACCAAGCAGTGTGATGAACAGCGTAGGGATCGTCAAAATAATGCCTGTTTTAAAGTACGTTCCCCAGGATATCTTTACTCCTTTGGTGGAAAGCACATGCAGCCACAGTAAGGTAGCCAGCGAACCAATGGGTGTTATCTTCGGACCTAAGTCAGAACCAATAACATTTGCATAAATCAAAGCTTCTTTAATCAGTCCGGAAGTGTTCGTGGCATCAATGGCCAGTGCATCAATCATTACAGTAGGCATGTTGTTCATTATGGAGGAGATCACCGCGGCAATAAAGCCCATCCCCATCGTTGCTGCGAACAGCCCTTGATCGGCAACGGCCTGGATGGCATCAGCTAA
>NZ_ASPS01000081.1:0-19684 GCF_000517865.1 Paenibacillus sp. FSL R7-269 | reverse complement strand
AACGTTTTTTTGGGGCGGTGGGTCTTTTTTTGTCAAAAACCCAGTCTGCGGCGCATTTTCCGATATTTTTATTTTCGTATTAAACCGAGTACATTCTTAGGTGTGGTATAAGGCACAGGCTAGTTCAACCGTTAGGCTAATTCTGCTCTAAACGGCCTGCCTTTGTCAGCGGACCTGTGCGCTCATATTCCCAGATGCTCTCATTACTCTCAAAGTCCTTGGTCTCCCCGGTCTTTATGAAGCCGTGCTTCTCATAGAAGTGATGATTCCGGACGGCCCAAGAGGGAGTATCCAGCGTCCAGCGCTTGGCAGCAGGGTACTGTACAAATAAGAAATGCAAAGCTTCATGTCCGAAGCCTTGATTCTGGCAGAGCGGATCGATAAAGATGCGGCCCAGATGACATTCCTCTTCTGAAGATGACGGGATGATTATCATCCCGCCGACAATTTCACCGTCTTTCAGAAGCTTGTAGTAATGGCCCTGCTGCATCTGTTCCGCTTGCCAGGGCACAGAATCATAGCCCGGAGGGCCATCCTCTTCTTTACCCTGATAACGGCGGGCATCATCGTCGAAGGTTCTTTTCTGTACATCCGCCAACATGGCCGCATCTTGTGGCCGGGCGAGTTCAAAGGTCAGCATTGAAATTTCCTCCCCTGTTTACAATAGTGTGTAACACCATCATAAACAGATTCTGGAAAAGCCGCGGTTAGATTAGTTACCTTCTCCGATCTTCTTCCCGATCCAGTCCTCGTAGGATTTGACCACCGCGGACAGATCCTCGTCGCCGTAGCCGTGGTTGAAGCCTGCCTGGAACATGCTCTTGGCTACGCCGAGCATAGGGGAAGGGACGCCGGTGGAATCACTGAGCGAGGACGCCAGCTTGAGATCCTTAAGCATCAAAGCAAGTGAGAACTGGTTGCTGAAGTCGCCCTCAATGATCTTCTGGCCCTTCAGCTCGGCCTGCTTGCTGCCGGCTGAGCCGTTCTTCACCAGCTCCAGGAACTTGTCTGCGGGTACTCCGGATTTCACCGCAATGGAGAAGCCCTCGGCGAGCGCGACATTGTGAATGCCGACCATGGCATTGTGAGCCAGCTTGGCTACAGCGCCGCTGCCGTTAGCGCCCATATGCAGCAGCAGGCGGCCCATGGAGTCGAAGAGATCCCGGTGCTTCTCAATCACTTCGGCATGTCCGCCGACCATGAAGACCAGTGTGCCGTCTATAGCTGCCGGCTTGCTGCCGGTTACAGGGGCATCAAGGAAGCTGCCGCCCCGCGCTTCAACTTCAGCGGCGATCTCTTTTGCAAGGCCGGGGGAGATGGTGCTGGAATCAATCACAGTTGTTCCCGGCTGAAGGGTAGCGAGAATACCATCGTCACCGTAGAAGACTTCACGGATCGAATCATCGTTGCTGATCATGGTGATAATAACATCCTTGCCTTCTGCTGCTGCCTGCGGAGTGGCGGCTGTCTTCGCGCCTTCCTGTTCCAGAGGTTTGCATTTCGCTGCTGTACGGTTGTACACCGTAACCTCAAAGCCGCTTCGCAGCAGATTCGACGCCATAGGTGCTCCCATTGTTCCGAGTCCGATAAAGCCGATGTGCTTCATTTCAATTCCACCTTTGCTCTCCTGAGATCATATTATAGAAACTAAGTTTGCCTTCATTCTATCAGAAGGTTACAGCATGTTCCACAGAACAGGTCTGCTTGTTTGCTTGGTAACCGCTTTCAGTGTTTTTTTCATAAACAGGGTTCGGAAAGCCGGGGATATGCCTTAAGACCTTGCCAGTCAAGGCAAATTAAAGTATTCTAGATTATAATGTTGCAACACACGGTGTCAAATCTAAAGAGATAAACAGGAGGCTACCATTACCGATGTCCAAGAAGATTAATTTTGACTACACCAAAGCCCTTTCCTTCTTCAGCCAGACCGAGATCGACTACTTCGCCGCTCCGGTGAAGCTGGCCCACGAACAATTGCATAACAAGAGCGGAGCCGGCTCCGATTACCTGGGCTGGATTGATCTCCCTACAGCGTATGACAAGGAAGAATTCGCCCGTATTCAGCAGGCTGCCAAGAAAATCCAGAGCGACTCCGAAGTGCTGATCGTTATTGGTATCGGCGGATCTTACCTGGGGGCACGCGCAGCTATTGAGGCGTTGTCGCATTCTTTCTACAATAACCTGTCCAAGGACAAGCGCAAGACACCGGAGGTTTATTTTGCCGGTAATAACATCAGCTCTACCTACATCACGCATCTGCTTGACCTGGTAGAAGGCAAAGACTTCTCCGTGAACGTAATCTCCAAATCCGGTACAACTACCGAGCCTGCCATTGCTTTCCGTATCTTCCGTGCAGCACTGGAGAAGAAATACGGCAAGGAAGAAGCACGCAAACGGATCTACGCTACAACAGACAAGGAGAAGGGCGCACTCAAGAAACTGGCTAACGAAGAAGGCTATGAGTCGTTCATTATCCCAGATGATGTAGGCGGACGTTATTCCGTACTGACACCGGTAGGCCTTCTGCCTATCGCCGTAGCGGGAATTAACATTGAAGAAATGATGCAGGGGGCCGCAGCCGCAGCCGATGAGTTCAACAATCCAGATGTGGCTACGAACCAGAGCTATCAATATGCTGCAGTACGTAACGCGCTCTACCGCAAAGGCAAGACGACAGAAATCCTCGTGAACTACGAGCCGTCCCTGCACTTTGTCTCTGAATGGTGGAAGCAGCTGTACGGCGAAAGCGAAGGCAAGGACTTCAAGGGAATCTATCCGTCCTCAGTGGACTTCTCGACGGACCTGCACTCCATGGGCCAATTCATTCAGGAGGGTAACCGCAACATCTTTGAGACGGTTATTCAAGTGGAGAAGGTACAGCACCATGTAACGATCGAGAATGATCCAGATGATCTGGACGGCCTCAACTTCCTGACCGGCCAGACGATGGATTTCGTTAATAAGAAGGCGTTCCAGGGAACTATGCTGGCGCATACCGACGGACAGGTGCCGAACCTGATCGTTACCATTCCTGACCAGACGCCTTATACTTTCGGCTATCTGGTGTACTTCTTCGAGAAGGCTTGCGGGATCAGCGGATACCTGCTGGGTGTGAATCCGTTCGACCAGCCGGGTGTTGAAGCCTACAAGAAGAACATGTTCGCACTGCTGGGCAAACCAGGCTACGAGAAAGAAAAGGCTGAGCTGGAAGCCAGACTTACCGAATAGTCCCACTCTAACCGCAGATCATTCATAGTAAGTTAAGTCATCAGGGAGCAGTCCATAGGTAACCACTACCAGGGCTGCTCCTAA
This sequence comes from Paenibacillus sp. FSL R7-269, assembly GCF_000517865.1. NCBI lineage: Bacteria > Bacillati > Bacillota > Bacilli > Caryophanales > Paenibacillaceae > Paenibacillus > Paenibacillus sp. FSL R7-269. The sequence continues at coordinate 16,372 of NZ_ASPS01000081.1, read as the reverse complement.
TATATATCAAGTTATCACATGTAGAGTAAGGAATGGACAACAATGCTGGAACAATACCGGACGGTACGTACCTCTGGCTCGCTGGAGGTCGTAATCCGTAAATCACGCTTTATCGGGCATGTTATGCCGGTGGAGAACGAGGAAGAAGCTGTGCAATTTATCGATTCGATCAAGAAGCAGCACTGGAATGCTACGCATAACTGCTCTGCTTATATGATCGGGGAGAGGGATGAGATCCAGAGACAGTCGGATGACGGGGAACCGAGTGGAACGGCCGGGAAACCGATTTTGGAAGTAATCCGCAGCCAACAGGTGAAGAATGTCGCTATTGTAGTTACCCGTTATTTCGGAGGCATTATGCTGGGTGCAGGCGGGCTGATCCGGGCCTATACCGATGGCGCTGTACTGGCGCTCGCGGCCGGAGAGGTCATTACACGTGTGCTGAGACGGGAGGTATTCGTGGAAATCGAGTACACTTGGCTGGGCAAGGTGGAGAATGCACTGCGGGGGCGTAATATCCAGACCGGAGAGACTTTGTTTACGGATAAAGTTACACTGCTGTGTCTTCCGCGCAATGATGAAGGTGACGCATTTATCGCATGGATAACCGATCTTACGGAGGGGCAATCCCTGGTTACGGAAGGGCGGCGGCTTTACTACAGCGAAGGGGAATAGATTATGGCAAGAAGAGCAGTGGAACAGGAGTTGTCGAGAGAAAGAATTCTGGAGGCGGCGAGGCATCTTTTCATCACCAAAGGGTACCGTGCCATTTCGATGCGCAGCATTGGCCAGCACCTGGGTTACAGCCACGGCTCCCTATATTACCATTTCAAAGAGAAGGCCGAACTTTTCTACGCCATTGTCGTTGAGGATTTCAATCATGTGGCTTCACTTCTGAATCAAGCTATGACCACTCCGCCTCAAGAGGGAATGACCCGGGTAGAGCAGCTGATTATGGAGTTCATCCGGTTCGGGCTGGACCATCCGTATCAGTATGAGATCATGTTCATGATTCGAGACGAAGAGCTGCTGGCTTATTGCCGGGCAGAACAGGGCCGGTGTTTCGAGTTATTTGCAAGCATTGTCCGCCGTCATATGAAGGAAGAGGGATATGTATCGGAGGACTGGCAGAACGTGCCGCTGACCTTATTCTTATCTGCTCACGGATTCATTTCGTATTATATTCAGGATAAAGTGTTGTTCGAAGATGTGAAGCAAGCTGCCTTGACACATGTCAAGGTATTAAGCCGCAGTTTATAAAAAGCTGTTTTTTTTAACGGCTCGTACTTTAGAGCGTTGCATTGGTATAACTTTGCATGGTGAAAGTGTTACAGGAACTATAAATTGTATAGAGAGCAGCTTCGCGGTTCATGCGTTGCTGCTCTTCTACAAGGGCAGGCAGTGCTAGCCTTCTATAATTTTGAGGTGGCACTGGCGTTGCCTTGGACCATCGAACTCGCAAAAATAGATGCCCTGCCAGCGGCCCAGCAGCACAGCCCCTTCATGAATGATAAGAGTCTGCGAAGGACCGGCCGTAATGGACTTCAGGTGGGAAGCCGTATTGCCCTCAGCATGGCGGTATTTGGGATGCTCCCAAGGATAGACCTCATCCAGACGCATCAACACATCACGCTTCACATCAGGATCGGCGTTCTCGTTAATCGCAATCCCTGCGGTGGTGTGCGGGCAATAGACAATTAGCAGTCCGTTAAGTACTCCGCTATTCTTCACATAAGCTTGAACCTCACGGGTAATATCCCGCATTTCATCCCGTTTGCTGGTGGTGATCTCCATAGTATGCAGCATCATGAACAGCCCCTCTCTGATTTGGATGCAACAAGTGCTACTTATACTTTAACCCAAAAACTAACAAAGTAATTGACGGCGGCAAGCGGTATTTGGTAAAGTAGGAATAACTTTAAACCAAGTATATTAATAGGAATAATCAAACCTTAAAGTCGAGTATACCGACCGGTTATCCGGAGGTGGGAGGGTGACCATTGAATTCGCTGATCAGGCACAAGGGCTGGACCTGGGGATTTAGATCAACGGTTGTACTTTATTTTGTCATACTGATTGTGCTGCCGATCCTCGGGGTCTATTACAATTCATTCTCATCCGGGCTAGGAAGCTTCACTGAAAGTGTGAGCGATCCGATTGCCTGGAAGTCGGTCCTGTTAACACTCAAGCTGGCGGTCATTGCGGCGCTTACGAATGTGCTGCTGGGTACGATGATCGCCTGGGTCCTTATCCGTTATAAGTTCCGGGGCAGGGCGCTGCTGAACAGCCTTGTCGATCTCCCGTTTGCCCTGCCAACTGCGGTTGGCGGACTGATGATTCTGCTGCTGCTGGGTCCGGGAAGCCTGATCGGAGGCCTTGCGGAATCCCTGGGCTTCACGATTGTTTTTCACCAGCCTGCGATTGTGATTGCGATGGTCTTCGTCACATTCCCCTTCGTCATCCGGGCGGTGCAGCCGCTACTGGAGGAGCTGGATGCTTCGGAAGAAGAGGCAGCCTATACGATGGGAGCGAAGCCGAGCCGGGTCTTCCTCCAGGTCATTCTTCCGTCTATGGCACCTGGCATGATCGGCGGCGGGATGCTGGCCTTTTCGCGGGCGCTCGCTGAATTCGGTGCGGTAGTTCTCGTGGCAGGCAATATTCCGGGGCGCACGCTGGTGTCTTCCGTATTTATTTTCGGAGAGGTCGAAAGTGATAATCCGGCGGGAGCCGCAGCGGTGTCGATCATTCTGCTGACCTTATCCTTCCTGATTCTCTGGCTGATCAGCCTCATGCAGATGCGGGGGAGAAGATCATGAGAAGATTGTGGATTGGACTGACCTATCTCGTGTTCTTCATCCTGATCGCAGCTCCGCTTGGCAGGATGACAATGGGGGCCTTCAGCGAAGGCTGGAGCGGATTCTGGAACGCCCTGACCCGGCCCGAGGCGCTGCATGCGCTGCTGATGACGGGATACGTTGTGGTGGTTGTGACGCTGCTGAATACGCTGTTTGGCATCATGACGGCCCTGTATCTGGTACGGGCGAATTGGCTGGGGCGGCGTCTCAAAAGCCTGCTGAACAGCATCGTGGATCTGCCTTATGCGGTATCGCCGGTTATCGGCGGGCTGATGATCGTTCTGCTGCTCGGGCCGGATAGTGCGCTGGGCACGTTGTTTGAGCAAATCGGAGTGAAGATTGTGTACGCTTTTCCGGGAATGGTGATTGCTACCCTGTTCGTGACGTTCCCGCTAATGGTGCGTGAGGTGATGCCGGTGCTGCAAGAGATCGGGTCCCAGCAGGAAGAGGCCGCGTCCACACTCGGCGCATATGGCTGGACGACCTTCTGGAAGGTAACCTGGCCTTCTATCCGCTGGGCGGTCATCTATGGAGTGATTCTTACGGTGGCCCGCTCGTTGGGTGAGTTCGGTGCGGTGCTCGTTGTCTCAGGCAATATTATGAACCGGACCCAGACGGCCACCACACTGGTCTATCAGGATGTCGAGAATTTCAATGTTACGGCTGCGGGCGGGATAGCACTGGTGTTGGCCGCATTCTCCGCAGGACTGCTGCTGCTTATGGAATGGAGCAAGAGAAGAAAGGGAGGGCACTAATTATGCATGTAGAGGTCCGGGGACTCGATAAGCATTTTGGCGATTTTCATGCGGTGAAGGATGTCCATTTCGGCATTACCAAAGGCCATCTGATCGGGCTGCTCGGCCCAAGCGGCGGCGGCAAAACCTCGATCCTGCGGATGCTGGCGGGCCTTGAGACGCCGGACAGCGGCGAGATTATTTTCCACGGCCGGGCGGTGAACCATCTTCCGCCGCAGGAGCGTGAGATCGGCTTTGTCTTCCAGAACTATGCGCTGTTCAAGCATATGACGGTGTTCGAGAATATCGCCTTCGGCCTGAAAGTCAAAAAAGCCAGTAAGTCTGTCATCCGTGACCGCGTCACCGAGCTGGTGGAGCTTACCGGGCTGAAGGGCTTCGAGAACCGGTATCCGCATCAGCTGTCCGGGGGGCAGCGCCAGCGGGTGGCTTTTGCCCGGGCGCTGGCCCCTGAGCCGCAGCTGCTGCTGCTGGATGAGCCGTTCGCCGCGATTGATGCGAAGATCCGTCAGGAGCTGCGTTCCTGGCTGCGGGAGCTGATCGAACGTGTCGGGATCACCTCGATCTTCGTCACCCACGACCAGGATGAGGCGATTGAAGTAGCGGATGAGATTATGATCATTAACCAGGGGCGGCTGGAGCAGAAGGGTACGCCTTGGGATATCTATAAAGAGCCTAAGACACCGTTCGTGGCCACCTTCATCGGGGAATCCACGCTGATCGGGAGCGCTTCCGAGCTGAAGGGCTTCGAGGGCGCAGGCGACGGCAAGCCGACCAAGGCGCTGATCCGTCCCGAGTACATTGAGGTAGGCTACCTGCATGAATTCAGAATGGCTTCGGCCACGGAGCAGGGTACGGTCAAGCATTTGCATTTTCGCGGAAGTGAATGGCTCGTGGAGGTTGAGGTAAAAGGACATAAGCTGGTCACCTACCGCTCCCTGGAGAAAGAAACGCTCACTCCGGGCCAGGAGATATCCGTGCTGGTACACCGCGCTTACCTGTTCAATGAGGAGCGGAGCTGGATTCAGGAGAATGGGCTTAAGAAAGATCCGATGCCTGTATTTATCTAAAAAATAAATGATGTGGGATGTGTCGCCGGTATGAGGCTTATCAGAAGGAGCAGACAACTGCACGGATGGCTGACGGTCTTACTGCTGGCGGTGTTCACCCTGACCGCTGCCGGTTGCGGGAATGAGCAACAGGCTGCAGGAGAGGCAGGTGCACCGCCGCAGGGAGATCTAACGCTTGTGGTGGGTGCCTATAGCGTGGTGAAGGATGCCATGGGCGAGATTCTTCCCAGGTTCGCTGAGAAGTGGAAGGCGGATACCGGTCAATCGATCGTATTCCAGCAGTCCTATGAGGCTTCCGGAACCCAGGCGAGGGCGATTGCCGGCGGCTTCGAGGCGGATGTCACGCTGCTTGCCATGGAAGGCGATGTCGGGAAGCTGGTCAAGGCGGGTCTGGTGGAGAAGGACTGGAAGAAGCGAGGCGGCGAGGCGGGCATGGTGACGCGGTCGGTTGTGGCCCTGGGAACGCGGGAGGGCAATCCGAAGGGGATTCATGATTTTGCCGATCTGGCGAAGCCGGGGGTGAAGGTACTCTACCCTAATCCGAAGACCTCCGGCGGTGCCCAGTGGGACATCAACGCGATCTACGGGGCCGGCCTGAAGCGTTCTGAGGAGCAGGAGGGGGCGAAGGACCCTGCGGCTGCCAAGGCCTTCCTTGAGAGTATACACAGGAACGTCGAATCTCTGGATAAAAGCGGACGGGCGTCGATGGCTGCCTTCGAGTACGGGGTGGGCGATGTGATCGTCACTTATGAGAATGAGCTGCTGGCGCGGATTGCCGAGGGTGTGAAGTATGAGGTGGTCATCCCTAAGAATACGATTCTGATCGAGAATCCTGCGGCTGTGGTGGATAAATACGCGGATAAGCATGGTACCCGTGCGGCCGCAGATGCGCTTGTAGATTATCTGACGACGCCGCAGGCGCAGGAGATATTCGCCAAGTTCGGCTTTCGTCCCGTGAGCCAGCAGGTCTATGCGGCTCATGAGAGCCAATATCCGGTTCCTGCCGGACTGTTCGACATCAGCTATCTTGGCGGCTGGGAGGAAGTACGTACGACGCTATACTCCAAGCGGGGCATATGGTATCAGGTGCTGGCCGGGATCTAGGCAGTTAAAGGCAGGTTCTGAGTTGAGGTGCGTATGAGGAAGAGAGCTGTTCTATGGCCGGATGAGGCCGAAGGACGGCTCTTTGCCGTTCTTGCAGGCCGGTGTGCAAAGGAGTGGCTCCTGTTCTATAATGAACTGACGGATATTTGAGAAAAAGGACGATGAGGTGGGCAAGCAAATGGATACATTAGTGTTCCTCGGAACAGGGGATGCCATGGGCGTACCCCGGGTCTACTGTGATTGTGAGACCTGCACGGAAGCGAGAACCACCGGGCGCAACAACCGCCTGCGTTCTTCTGTGCTTATAGATAACGGCAGCGGCTTCCTGGCGATCGACTGCGGACCGGACTGGCGGCGGCAGATGGAGCTGCAGGGGCACCGTACCATGAAGCGTCTGCTCGTGACACATGCGCATTTCGATCATATCGGCGGGCTTCCGGAATGGGCGGACAGCTGCCGCTGGATGGGCTTCCGGGGAGAGCTGTATGCTCCGGCAGAGGTTATTCCTGTCATTCAGCGGCAATACCCGTGGCTCACCGGGCATATCGATATGATTCCTTGCGATGACGGCATCACACTGGACGGCTGGCAGATTTCGACGTGGCGGGTCAACCATGGCAAGAATGGTTATTCCTACGCCTACAGACTGGAGAAGGAGGAATATGCCTGGGTGTACTGCCCGGACTCGATCTCTCTGACCACGGAGGAAACCAGGCGTATGCATGGAGCGGACCTGCTGGTGCTGGGAACCAGCTTTTATTACGAGGCAGCTGAATTGTCCACCCGCTCTGTGTATGATATGATCGAAGCCGCCGACCTGCTGGAGACCGTTCAGCCGCGCCGTGCGGTCTACACACATATGTCGCATGACATCAATCTGGAGAAGGATTATATTCTGCCGGAGAAGGTTACGCTTGCCGTTACGGGAATGAGGCTTCCGCTGTGCCGGGAGGAGATCTGAGCAGCATAGCAGTGCGGGACTTGTGTGTGTCACTTAGGATGTGTGCAATTTGATGCAGTGAGTTGGATTGCCGAGAGGAGCTGGTTGTGATGATCAAAGGTTTCGGAGGTATCTTCTGGAGGACCGGAAATCTTGAAGCGGTGAAGAAATGGTACAGTGAGGCGCTGAAGCTTGAAATCGACAGTTGGAACGGGACTGTAATCAGACCCGGGTCAGGCAATGAGACGATCTTGTCCTTCTTCACTGAGCATGACTCTTATTTCCCGGCAGAGCAACAGGTAATGTTGAATTTCCAGGTCCATGATCTGGACGAGGTTATCAAGCATCTGGAACAGATAGGCGTACCGCTTGCCAAGAACAAAGAGAGCAGCGAATTCGGACAATTTGTTTGGATTACAGACCCTGACGGGCGGCTGGTTGAGCTTTGGGAGAAATAAAGCCGGTCCATCACCACGACAGAAGTTTATAATCCGTGTCAGCCGACTATTCACGCACAGTCATATCGATTAAAATACGCTCCCCATAAAGCAGACAGGTTTGATTACTGCTGCTGTATGGGGAGTTTTTACTATGCTTTTCATCCCCAAGACCGACAAGGGAATCCGTCTGCCGTCGCTGGGCCCCTTGCCTGGGGTCTAGTAAACTAAAGGCATCGGAGCCGCAGAGAGTGGGCCCACTACGAGTCCGCTTTCCAGTTTTATGTATATGATGCGTATATTTCTTTATTTTCAAAAAGGGAAGGAGGGACTATACTATAACGATGTGCCAGGGGTTAGGAAGAAACTGTTAGTGCCGTAGGGGCTGGAATTTTAAAGAGGAGATGAGGTTGTGAAAAAGAAAAAAGGTGCTTTTGCCAGATTAAGTACATACATGCTTAGACATAAGCTGATTTATGCCGTATTGCTCTTGGTGACGTTATTCAGTATTGTGCTCGATCTTACGATGGCCTGGTTCCTGGCCCGGATTACGGATGCGGCCGTCCGGCTGGATGTGGAGTCGTTCAAGGGGCTGGCCTGGTTCGGGATTCTATTCTTGCTGGTTACGGGATTGAATACCTTCGTCAGTGCGTATCTCAAGACCAATGTATCAGCCAAAATCAGAAATGAGCTGCGCCAGGATATGATGGGACATACACTGGCCTTGCCGCAGTCTTATTTCGACCGCAATCATTCGGGTGATTTGTTGTCCCGGTTCACGAATGACAATCAGTCGGTGGGGGAAGCGTGCGGGCAGGTAATACTGGATCTGCTGCGCAACCCGCTGCTGGCGGTAGCCTCCTTCGGCTATCTGCTCTATATTAACTGGCTGCTGGCGCTGATTTGCCTGTCCATTGGGCCGCTGCTGTTCCTGACCGGTAAAATCTTCGGTAATGCCATGCGCATCAACAGTGTCCGGGTGCAGGAAAGTATGAGCCGGACTACGGCTTTTCTGAACGATATTCTGGGCAGCAGCATGGTGTTCAAGGCATTCTCCATGGAGCGCAGGCTGCAGAAGCAGTATGTAGGCTACAGTGAGGATATTGCCTCAGGGGAGAAAAAGAAAGCGAGAATCGAAGGCGCAACCGGAGCGATCTCCTCCTTGCTGGGGAATCTGACCTTCCTGCTGGCTCTGGTGATTGCCGGGTGGTTCGTGGCGAATGGAAGACTTGAGGTCGGGGCGATGATTGCCTTCATTCAGTTGATGAACTATCTGGTGGGTCCGTTCTCATCCCTGCCGGGCCTGGTCGCTTCCATGCAGCAGTCGCTGGGTGCAGCGGAGCGGATCTTCGAGGTGATGGATGCGCCTGCTGAAGTTGAGGTGCTGCCTGAAGTCAGGGCGGAGCTGCCGGGGTTCGGGGAGCTACGGCTTGCAGAGGTGTCATTTAGCTATCCGGGCAGTGAGAAGCAGAGCCTTAACAAGGTCAGTCTGGAGCTGGCACGCGGCCAGCAAATGGCCGTAGTAGGTCCGAGCGGCGGGGGGAAATCTACCCTGTTCAAGCTGCTGCTTGGTTTCTATCAGACGGATGCGGGTGAGGTTGCGATCAACGGCCGTCCGATCAGCGGAATACCGCTTGCAGAGCTGCGGAGCTACTTCGCCTATGTGCCTCAGGAGTCGGGACTGTATTCCGGGAGCATCCGGGACAATATTGAGAGCGGCAAGCCCGGTGCGTCAGACGAAGAGGTTATCGAGGCGCTGCGGCAGGCGAATGCGTACGAGTTCGTGACGGAGCTGGCGGAAGGCATACACACGGATATCGGTGAGCATGGCTCCCGGTTGTCCGGCGGTCAGAGACAGCGGCTGTCCATTGCCAGAGCGATGCTCAAAAATGCGCCGATTCTGCTGCTTGATGAAGCTACGGCTGCCCTCGACAATGAGTCAGAGCGAATGGTCCAGCAGGCCATCCGTAAGCTGATGAAGGATAAGACAACGCTTGTGATCGCCCACCGGCTCTCAACGATCCAGAATGCCGATGTCATCCTGGTGATGGAGAACGGGGAAATCGTGGAGCGGGGCGGACATGAAGAGCTGCTTGAGGCAGAGGGGCGCTACTCGGATCTGTACCATTCACAGCTTGAGCAGGAGGCGAAGGAGGAATTGTTAGCCCCTATCGCCTAGCTTCTTAGAGAGTGTCCATTGCCTGAATGATCTGTCCCAGCGCCTTCAATCTTTTGTCCAAAAGTGTCCGCTGCGGGCTCCCAGCCTTAGATTTAGCATAACTGGATTCTACGGAGGGGGTTAACCCGAGAAGAACATGGCGGGCTTCTGCCAGCTCGGCAGGGTTACAAGAGAGCGGCTTCTGATTCCAAACGTTGTCCAGAACTGCTAACCCGATGTGCATGGCGTTCAGGCGTTTCTGAACCAGAGTAGTATTGGTGCCGCTATTCGTCATCTGGGTTAAGGCACTCTCAAGCTTACGGATTGTCGATTGCATAGAGGCTATGGATTGCAGTTGTTCCTCATTTGATATCTCTTCCATGAAGGCACACTTCCTTTCTATTTAGTATAAAAGGGTGGCGCACCGCAGTTCATACCATGAATCTGCGGGGTGCCTCCCTTTTTGGAAAGATAATTTAGATGTTCTGGGGTCCCCGCAAAGTATCTGAATATACATCGAAGCTAAAGCCCCACTTTGTGGGGTTATTTAGCATGAGATGTTCTGCTGGTGTTGTAGCAGCTTATGCTTCTTGGCCAGCGTTAAGAATGAACTTATCAATAGCGTATTTCACGCCGTCCTCATTGTTGCTGAGTGTAACGAAATCAGCGATATCCTTAAGCGCAGGAATGGCATTCGCCATGGCCACACCGAGACCCGCAGCTTCAAGCATCTCATGATCATTCCAGGAATCGCCGACAGCCATCGTCTCGGACAACTCGCAGCCAAAGTGCGCAGCCAGGAATTCCAGGGCCAGACCCTTGGTGCCTTCATGATGCATAATCTCCAGGAAATGCGGCTTGGACTTCGTGATATGAACCGAATCGCCGAGCAGGCTGCGCAGGATCGGAGACAGCTCATCGAGGAAGTCGGGATCGTCGATAATGAGCATTTTTGGTGTTTTTTGCGGAACCAGCTTGGCTTCCCAGTCCGGCTCGATATAGTACTGCGTTCCGTTCAGAGTCGAATAGTCAATCAGCTTCTGGTTCTCTTCGCGGGCATACAGCTTGTCGTCAATATAAGTCTGCAGGTGAAGATCATGCTCTACACAATACTGGAAAAGCTTGCGCACTGCGTCCTGCGGCACATAACGCTCATACAGGACCTCTTCATCGAGCAGGTTCTTTACCAGCGCCCCCTGATAAGTGATGATTGGAACATTCAGTCCAGTCTGGCGGGCAATCGCCTGGGCGGAAGCATAAGCGCGTCCCGTAGCGAGGGTGACTACAACGCCTGCGGCTACAGCCTGCTCCAGCGCCGTCTGGGTGGCCGGGGTCACTTCCTTATCGTCGTTAATCAAGGTATCGTCAATATCAATGGCAATCAATTTGTACATTTGGGTTCTCTCCTAAGTGTGGTTTGTAGTCCGGCTATTCGCTATCACTTCTATAGGAAGGGGAACGGAAGCACGGCTTTCTGTCTGTAGCAATGGAACATATGAACTTTAAGTCTGGTAAAAGGGTTCGCGGATTCCGGTTCAGCCCTCCGCCTGCGTCCCGGACGGTGCGGGGTTGAGCTCTGCCAGCAGCATGGCGGCAAGAATGCAGCCGCAGCCGAGCAGTGCAGATGCGCCCAGCGTCTCTCCGCCGAAGAGCAGGCCGGTGACGGCAGCGAACACCGGCTCCATGGCATAGATGATCGCCACCCGGGACGGGGTGGTGTATTTCTGGCAGGCCGTCTGAATCCAGAAGGCGAAGGCGCTGGTTGGCCCGATGGAGATCAGCATCGCAGAGAGCACCTCCGGCTGGCGGAGCAGCTCTCCGCTGTGCAGCAGCGGGCCGCTTCCATCCACAAGCAGGGAGGCAACAATGCTGAGCAGGCCTACGAAGCCGAGCTGAAGCGCCGCCAACGGCAGGGCCGGATAACGCGGTGCGTATCTGCCGGTATACGCGATCTGCAGCGCAAAAGCCACGGCGCAGAGCAGAATTAGGCCATCGCCCTTATTCAGGGAGAAGGCAGAGCCGGTAAAGGTCAGTAGATACAAGCCGCCTGCTGCAAGACCGGCGCTCAGCCAGGTATATCTGGAAATGGCCGTCTTCAGCAGCGCCAGAGACAGGAACGGCACGAGCACCACCGACAGCCCGGTAATAAATCCCGTGTTGGAGGTGGTGGTGTACAGCAGCCCCACGGTCTGGAAGCCATAGCCGAGGAACAGGAAGAGGCCCAGCAGCAGGGCATGCATCACCATGCGCAAGCTCAGCTTACGCCATTCCTGGCGGTAGAAGACAGCGGTAATCAAGGCCAGCAGCACGGCGGCACCTGTAAACCGGATGCTGTTAAAAGCAAGCGGCGGCAGCACCCGCACGGCGGACTGCACGATCAGAAACGTGCATCCCCACATCATCGCCACCAGGAGGAGACTGAGATCGGCGATTCGGGAGCGATTCACAGGGTGTCATCCTTTCGGGGCCAGTTGAGTTGTCCAAATTGTATCCTAAAACAGGGGGCAGGACAAGCCGAAACTGTACGGCTTCCTTGGCCCCGCGGGCCTGAGGAGCCTGGAAACTACATATAAGCTGGACAAAAAAGGAAAGCCTTGGTATACTTCGGTAACCGCACACCTGTTCTTATTTCGGGACATCCAGAAGCATTTACACTTTCATCTAAGGAGCGGATTCACCATGATGGGCAAATCCCATTTAGTTATCAGCACCGGGGTTACCCTGTCCGCCATGAGCTTGCTAGGGCATGCCATTACCCTTCCGGCTGTTGCCGTCGCCGTGGTCAGCTCACTGCTGCCCGATATCGACGAGCCGAATTCCATGCTGGTACGCAAGGCCGTGCCGGAGTTTTTGCTGCGTATTCTGCAGGTAGCGCTGATTGGAGCGGGCATTTATCTTTATTTTGCCGGGATAGCGGAGCCGCCCTGGAATATCGCACTGGCGCTGCTGGTCGGCAGCGTATCCTTCCTGCCCAGCCGCAGGCTGCGGCATCTGGTGATGCTGCTGATTGCGCTGGCCTTGTTTGCTTTTGCCGATGCCTATGATCCATGGAACTATATCGCAGCCTGTGTGCTGGTCGTAGCTTCCATAGTTCCACACCGGGGAATCACACATACGCTGTATGCCGTGGCCGGATGGGGCGCGCTGCTGTACTTCGTCTCCCTTGACATGAATGACGGCGGCAGTCTGTGGATTGCCGGGGGCCTGTCCTACGGACTGCATCTCCTCGCCGACTCCCTGACTCAGCGCGGGATTACCCCGCTGCCTCCGATTCCCTTCAAGCTGCGCTTGAAGCTGATGAGCACCGGCACCAAGAAGGGCAACGCGGTGGAGAAAGTATGCGTGATGCTTACGCTGGCGCTCGTTGTGTATGTGTTCGTGCTTGTATAGCGGCGAATCCGGCAAGGATACGAAGACAAAGAACCCCACTAGCTCTGCGCAGGATGCGGCAAGGTTAGCGGGGTTCTTTTATATGCAGCTGCTATTCCTCAAGAAACACAAGTCCGATGAAGTCCTCCGGTTCAATGCGGCCGAAGTAATGCTTCAGATCGAGATCAGCCAGCGCCTGGCGGACCTCTGCCTCCTCATAACGCTTGCCGCGCAGCGCGTTCTCCACATCTGCCACATCGCCCACGCCGAAGAAGTCGCCGTAGATTTTGATCTCCCGGATGACCGAATCTTCAATATCCATGCGGATATCCACGAGTCCGGCCGGGAATTTGCGGGTGTGCTTCACGTTGCTCTTAGGCGAGAGACCGTAGTTCCAGTCCCAGTTCTGGTAATGCTCCTTGGAGATTTCATTGATCCGCACCCAGTCGTCCATTGTCAGCTTGTACTGAGGCACATCAGCGGCCTCCATGCCGAAGATCGAACGCAGCAGCCCTTCGCGGAATTGTTCAATGGTCATATCAGGATTGCCCAGCAGCTCCTTGATATTGGCGACCCGGCTGCGGACCGACTTGGTGCTCTTCGACTTGAACTTCTCGGGATTCACGTTCAGGGAAGCCTGGACATCATCCAGATTCAAATCAAACATCAGGGTGCCGTGGCTGAACATACGTCCACGCGAGGAGAATTGGGCGTTGCCGGAGATTTTCTGCTCCCCAACCTGAAGGTCGTTGCGTCCGCTGAGCTCGGCGTTCACGCCCATAGACTGCAGATAGTCGATGACCGGCTGGGTGAATTTCAGGAAATTATGGAAGGACTGGCCGTCATCCTTGGTAATGAAGCTGAAGTTGAGGTTGCCGAGATCATGATACACTGCACCGCCGCCGGATAGCCGCCGCACGACCTGGATGTTATGCTCCTTCACATACTCCTGGTTGATCTCCTCGATCGTATTCTGATGCTTGCCGATAATAATCGACGGGCTGTTGATATAGAAGAGCAGGTAGCTCTCGTCCATCGGGAGGTTTTTGAGCGCAAATTCCTCAATGGCCAGATTGATCGATGCGTCTGTAATGCCGGTATTATCAATAAAAAGCATTCGTGATTCCTCCGTTAACCATAGTAAACTGCTGTACTTATTCTAAACTAAAAGAGAGATTTCTACAAAACGGAACGGGAATGGCGGGTGGAGGCAGGGAAATGGGTGATATAGCATTGACGGATTTCCGGCAATTGGCCAATAATTGGGAGAATGGTGATATAACTACGGATAGTGAAGTGAGACTTACATATTACACAGAAGGTAACTGCCTGATGTAGCATTGATAAATCATTAATAGTGTGGACAGAGAGGATATAGGATGGAAACATGGACACGGAGGATATTATGATGGGGAGATATGGACACGGGGGATATATGATGGCGAAATATAAACATGGGGGATATACATATGCTTGAAAAATATGGACATGGCGGTGATCTGCTGACCGCAGCTGAATTATACGGCGATAGCAACGGCGGGTTTCTGGATTTCAGCGCGAATATTAACCCGCTGGGGCCGCCGCCCGGTGTGCTGGCGCTGCTGCGGGATGCGGTCTCCGCAATCACAGCGTACCCCGATCCGGGCCACCGGAGGCTGAAGGCACTGCTGGCGGAGGAGCTGGGTCTCGGCACGGAATGGATTACCGTGGCGAACGGGGCGGCAGAGTCGATGGCGCTGCTGCTGCTGGCGGTGGCTCCGCGCCGGGTGGGCATCGTGGAGCCGTGCTTCTCCGAGTACCGCCAGCTCGCGGAGCAGTTCGGCGCGGAGGTCTTGTCCGTTCAGGGGAGCAGCCGGACGGATTACCGGGCTGACGTGGACGGTATCTCCGGCCTGCTGGAGCAGGTCGATCTGCTGTTCCTCGGCCAGCCGAATAATCCGAACGGCGTACAGTATCCGCTGGACGCGCTGCGGCAGCTCGCGCAGCAGGCGGAGGCCTGCGGGACGGTGCTGGCGGTGGATGAAGCGTTCATCGACTTCATCCCGGAGGCGGACCGGCAATCCCTGCTGCCGGAGCTGGGGGCTTATCGTCATACGGTGCTGGTGCGCTCGATGACGAAGTTTTTTGCCATTCCGGGGCTGCGGCTGGGCTTCACTGCCGCGCATCCGGCGCTTGCCGCGGCCATGACGGGCAAGCAGGTGACCTGGAGCGTGAACGGCCTGGCGCTGCTGGCCGGGGAAGCTTGCCTGCGCTGCGGCGACGGCTACGGGCAGGAGACGCGTGCGCTGATCGCAGCCGAGCGGCAGCGGCTGCGGGAGGGCTTGCTTGAGCTCGGCTGCGGCGTGCCGCCGGGCGAAGCGAACTTCCTGCTGCTGCGGCTGCCCGCTCCGTGGAGCGCGCAGGAGATGCAGCAGCGGCTGGGCGCGGGCGGCATCCTCGTCCGCAGCTGCGCGATGTACCCCGGCCTTGAGCCGGGACACATCCGCGTAGCGGTGAAGGGCCGCGCGGACAATGACCGTCTGCTGCAGCAGATGGGGGAGCTGATCCGGACGGGGGTGTGAGGCATCCGCAATCAGGAGATTTTGAGAGTCACTAAAGAAAGGAGTCGGTGATACGTGGATGAGATCGAGGTTAGTCTGCCTTTTAATCTTGAAGACGGAGTGAAGACGTACCAGAGCAAGGTGTGGCCCGGGGTGGCGCTTGAATGGCGGGAGGGCCATCTGCTGCTGGAATTTCCGGCTGAAGCGGACAGTATATCAAGTGCGGTATATGGCGGAGGCGCGGGGCGTCTGAAGCGTGCGGTGAATCAATACGTCAGCCGGGACTACGAATGCAGCAATCCGGTGCAGGATCTGGAAAACAAGCTTCAGGAGTGGGGCTACCCGCTGGAAGGCTGCGCGGGCCTGATGACGGCAGTTCCGCTGGAGCACGCCGCCGTTGCTGAGGAGGATACCGGATCAGCGGGCATATTCTGCTGCGTAACAGCGGCTGCGGGCAACGCGGCCCGGGCGGGATCACAGCGTAGTGTGCTGGCAGCCTACCGTCCAGGCACGATCAACATCATGATTGGGATTGATGGCTGGTTGTCCCAGTCAGCCATGGTTAACGCTGTGATGACGGCTACCGAAGCAAAGGCTGCGGCATTGGCAGACCTCGGAATCACGGATTCCGAGAATGGCCTCATTGCGACCGGCACCACTACGGATGCTATCGTGCTTGCGGTGAGCGGAAGCCGCCGCTATGCTGCGGAGCATGTGTATGCCGGGACGGCGACTGACCTCGGCGGAGCCATCGGCAGACTGGTGTACAGCACGGTGACGGAGAGCCTGCGCTCAGTGAAGGCAGCGAAATCTGTGAGCAGCGCGCAGGCGGAAGCATTGCAGGCTGCGCACGGGGGAGACGCGGGAGCATCACAGGCTGCGCGGAGGGTAGATGCGGAAGCATCACAGGCAGTGCGAGGAGTAGACGCGGAAGCGTTACAGGCTGTGCACGGGGTACACGCAGAAGAATTGCAGGCTCTGCAAGGAGTCGACGCAGCAGCGCCACAGGCACCACATTCTCTGCCACCACGTGTCTCTCAGAGCGGCGGCCGGGAATGACGAACACGGACTACTATACAGAGCGGCGGGGTGATCCAAGGTGAAGCTTGCTATCATCCTGCTCTTTGCTTATATTGTGGACCGGATA
>NZ_ASPS01000080.1:0-72188 GCF_000517865.1 Paenibacillus sp. FSL R7-269 | reverse complement strand
AGTTTGAAGAGGCGCTGGATGCGGTACGGACTGAAGGAGTCTTGAAGGAAATCGTGCAGCGGCATGAAGTGCTGCGCACCCATTTCGGGGTAGTGTACGGAGAAGTGGTCCAGTATATCAATGACAGCTGGAAGCTGGACTTCACCAGCAGGGGAGTGTCTGAGGCAGACGCAGAAGCTGCTATCTGCAGTGCTGTGTCGCCGTTCGACCTGAGTCAGGCACCATTATTAAGAGCCCGGCTGCTCCAATGCGGAGAAGCGAAGTCCATTCTGATCCTGGATGTTCATCACATTGTCCTGGATGGCACCTCTATTGGAATATTTGTCCGGGAGTTCAAGGCGCTGTATGAAGGGAAGCTGCTTGAGTCTCCGCCATTTCAATATAAGGATTATTCGGAGTGGCAGAACCGTATGAACGGGCAAGAGGCTCTGAGCAGAGATGAGCGCTATTGGCTGGAACGGTTATCCGGAGAGCTGCCGCTACTGAATCTGCGAACAGATAAGGAAAGACCCCGGGTGAAGCAATTCGAGGGAAGCCGGATACACTTCGAGGCAGGAGCGGAGTTAACTGCTGCGCTACTGCAGGTGGCCCGGGACACGGGGACCACGCTCTACATGGTGCTGCTTGCCGTGTACAATGTGCTGTTATGGAAATATACCGGGCAGGAAGACATCATTGTAGGGACAGTGGAGTCAGGAAGATCACACAGTGAACTCCAGGAAATGATGGGCATGTTCGTAAATACGGTAGCACTGAGAAATTACCCGGCAGGAGACAGAACGTTCCGGGAGTTCCTGGAGGAAATCAAACAGTATACCCTGGCAGACTTGGAGCATACGGCTTATCAATTTGAAAAGATAGTTAAAAAGTTGAATCTCAAAAGCGATACCAGCAGAAACCCGCTGTTTGACGTTATGTTTGTGCTGGAAAATCTGGATCACGGGTTAAATGCAGATAACGCTCAGGCCAAGATCAGCCTGATTGAACCGATGGCCGAAGTGGCGAAATTCGATCTAACCTTGACAGCGCAGGAACTGGGCGGAAATCTTAGCTTCAGCTTGGAATATTGCAGCAGATTATTCAACCAAACTACAGTACAGCGGATGGCAGACCATTATATCTGTCTATTGGCCGAAGCCGTTTCTAAGCCGGATCAAGAGCTTGACGGCCTGGACATGCTAAGTCATCAAGAGAAGGACCTGCTGTTGGACGTGTTCAATGGATCACCTTCGGATTATCCGATGAATAGAACCATCCACGAATTGTTCGAGGAGCAGGTGAACCGGACCCCGGCTCAGGTGGCAGTTGTATGTGGCAGCCAGGCGGTAACCTACAAAGAGTTGAACGAACAGGCCAATAGCCTGGCCAGCGTATTAAAAGATAAAGGGGTGGCCTCAGAAGCTATTGTCGGAATCATGGCTGACCGCTCTGTGGAACTGATTATTGCAATTCTTGCTACTCTGAAGGCCGGAGCAGCTTATCTGCCGATTGATCCGGAATACCCGGCAGAGAGAATCAATTATATGTTAACAGACAGCCAAGCAACCGTTCTTTTGTTGCAGCATCATACCGACAGAGATTTATCATATAGCGGGCAATATCTGTATCTGGAGGATAAGTGGTTGTACGGAAGAGAAACTGATAATCCGGCAAGGGCTTGCTCTCCTGAAAATTTAGCTTATGTGATATATACTTCCGGTACAACAGGCACACCTAAGGGAGTAATGGTAGAGCACAGAAATTTAGTGAATTATATTTATTGGGCGGATAAACAGTATGCCGGAGATAAAGAAACTGTATTTCCGCTGTATTCTTCGATCTCATTTGATTTAACAGTGACTTCAATTTATACACCGCTTATATCCGGCAATTCCATCGTCATTTATGAGGGGGAAGATAAAGCTCTGCTTACCAGAACTATAGCTGAAGAGAATAGGGTTAACATTATTAAGTTGACCCCCACACATTTAAGATTACTGGAGGATATGGACTTATCCCAATCGAACATCAGGGCACTGATTGTGGGTGGTGAAGATCTTAAGGTGAAGGTTGCGGAGAAGATACACCACGCATTCGGTGGACATATTGAAATCTATAATGAATACGGACCTACAGAGGCGACAGTGGGCTGCATGATTTATAAATACGATGTTACGCGGGATCAAGGGAACTCGGTTTCTATCGGTATCCCTGCAAACAATACTGAATTGTATATTGTGGGGAATAAGATGCAGCTGCAGCCGATCGGCATCGCCGGAGAATTATGTATTGGCGGCGCCGGGGTGGCACGGGGGTATTGGCAGCAAGAAGCATTGACCGCCCGGAAATTTGTAGATCATCCTTTTAAGGCAGGCCGCAAATTATACAAGACTGGCGATATGGCGAGATGGCTTCCTGACGGTACGGTAGAGTACCTGGGGAGAATGGATAATCAAGTCAAAGTAAGAGGCTACCGGATTGAAACCGGGGAGATCGAGAACAGGCTGTTACAAATACCAGATATCGCAGAAGCTGTTGTGGTAGCTAGAACAGATCAGCAGGGCCATAACTATTTATGTGCTTATGTAGTATCCAATGAAGAGATCATTGCATCGGAAGTCAAAGGAATGCTGGCAAAGGAGCTTCCGGGTTATATGGTTCCCGGCTTTATTGTTCAGATCTCTACTCTGCCGTTGAGTTCAAATGGAAAGGTTGATATGAAATCCTTGCCAGTAATGGATTTCAATGAATTCCAATCAGATTATTATGCAGCGCCGGAGAATGAACTGGAGGAAATTCTTGTAGATGTATGGCAAAGAGTACTGCGTATGGAGCCTATAGGGACCAATTATAACTATTATGAAATAGGGGGGGACTCTATAAAATCCATCCTCATTGTCTCAGCGTTAAGGGAGCATCATCTGAGGCTCGAAGTGAAGGACTTGATGCAGTATCCCAGTATTAAAGAACTTGCCGCTCATGTTAAATTTGAGGGTGTTCAGATATCTCAAGAAGCGGTTGAAGGTAACGTACCATTCCTGCCCATTCAAAAGTGGTTCCTGGAAAGGGAGCTCCCACAGGAAAACCATTATAATCAAGCATTTATGCTCTACAGAAAAGAAGGATTTGACCAAGAGATTGTGAGAAAGGCATTTGTGGCTCTTCTGGTCCACCATGATGCCCTAAGAATGATGTACCAGAGAACTCATGAGGGGATGAGGCAATGGAATCGAAGTGAGAAAGTTGCTGATCATGCTTTTACCCTGGATGTATATGATCTGAAGGATCAAGATGAGCAAATCGTTATTCCGGCACTATCTGATGAATTGCAAAAGGGGCTTAACCTGGAAGAAGGACTCTTGATTAAACTGGGCTTGTTCCAAACAGACCGGGGAGACCATCTCCTTGTAGCTGTTCATCATCTTGTAATTGACGGAGTATCTTGGAGAATTCTGATATCGGATCTGGAATCAGCATACCGTGAGCTTGCTGCCGGAAATGCTCCAAGACTTCCTCTCAAGACTGCTTCCTACAAATCATGGGCGCAAAAGTTAAATGAATATGCCAAAGGCAGAGAAATACAGAGAGAGGCTGGATATTGGAAAATAATTTCCAATGCGAAGGTAAGTACATTACCCAAGGATTTCGGTGAAGAGCATAGTGAATTTGGCGAACGGATGGAAATCATCCTTAACTTCTCTAAGAAACAAACGGCCAGTCTTGTAAGAAATACTAATACAGCGTATAACACGAATATTAATGACGTTCTATTATGCTCACTGGGGCTTGCTTTCAAGGAGTGGAGAGGAATGGATAAAGTGCTGGTAAGCCTTGAAGGGCACGGTAGAGAAGATATCTTTCAAGAGGTATCCATAGACCGGACCATTGGATGGTTTACTACAATGTATCCAATTGTTCTAGATATGACCAGCAGTGATGATATTGCGTTGTCCCTCATAAGCACTAAGGAGATGTTGAGACATATTCCGAATAAAGGCATCGGATATGGAATTTGGAGATACTTGGCGGATGACGGTAAGGAACTTCATATTCATGAGCCTGAAGTAAGTTTCAACTATCTTGGCGAGTTTGGAATAGAAGGCGGAAGCGGACTGCTGGAATTCTCGAACCTGTCCAGCGGTGACAGTATTTCAAGTGTTAACCATAAGCATACTGGTATTAGTATTAACGGGCGGATAATGGATGGGCAGTTAAAGCTGTTCTTCAGCTACAGCACTAAGGAATATAAGCATGATACTATGGCGCACTTGGCGGCAGCTTACCGCACCAGCCTGCTGAGAGTGATAGACCATTGCCTGAATCAGGAGACTGCCCGGAGAACACCTTGGGACTATGGAGATCCGGATTTAAGCTTAGAAGACCTTCAAACAATACTTTCATGCGGACAAGAAATTGAGAAGATTCATTCCTTATCACCTATGCAAGAGGGGATGATGTACAGCTCCATCGTGGATGCAGGCTCCAGCACTTATTTGGAACAAAGTGAGTTGAACATTGAAGGAAATCTGAGTGTCGAAATTCTGGAGGTTATCCTAAATGAAATGATCGGTAAATATGAAATTCTGAGAACTGCTTTTTTCTACCGGGATATTAAGAGATTCAAACAAGCGGTGCTCAAAAAGAGAGTGTTGCACGTCGGCTATGAGGATATTACTGACTGGAGCGTACCAGAGCAGAGCCGCTATATCGAACAGCTTGTAATGGAGGATAGAAGTAAACCTTTTGACCTTGAACAAGACGCCCTTCTCCGGGTTGCTGTTCTTAAGACAAATGTAAATGAGTTCAGACTCCTGTACAGTTTCCATCACATCATTATGGACGGCTGGAGCACAGCTATTATATTGCAGGAGGTGATAGCCCGGTATAAAGCGCAAATTCAAAAGGTTGAACGGATTCAAGAGAAGGCTGTTCCTTACAGCGATTACTTGAATTGGCTTGATCGTCAGGACAAAGAGGTGGCATTGGAATACTGGCAATCCTATTTAGCGGCATATGAGCCGGTAACGGCGATACCTGAACTGCAGCATCAGGACAAGGGCTTCAGGCATCAGCAGGAACGAAGCTCATTAGACGCGGTAACAACGGCCAAACTGAAACGTCTTGCTGATAACAACGCTATAACGTTAAGTTCAATTGTCCAAACTGCGTGGGGAGTAGTCCTGCAAAAATACAGTAATACCAATGATATGGTATTCGGTTCTGTCGTATCGGGCAGACCTGGTGACGTTAAAGGGATAGAACAGATAGTCGGCTTATGTATCAATACCGTACCGGTTCGGGTCACTGGGGGAAGCCAGTCATCCTTTATTGCTCTGGCCAAGAAGCTGAACATGGATTTCATTCATGCCAATGCCTTCAGCTATTGCCAGTTAGCAGAAATTCAGACTCTATGCTCTAAGAGGAATAATCTGATTAATCATGTAGTGGTCTATGAGAATTATCCTATCGACCAAAGTCTGAATGAAATTCAGAAGTCTGAGGGACAAGAGGTGGAAATAACCGGAGCAGCGGGATTTGAGCAAACGAATTACGATTTGGAGATTCTGATTGCTCCCGGCCATACGCTGCAGATTAAGATTACCTATAATGCTTATACGTACAGCAGGGATGTTATAAATGCCCTAATGGACAATCTGATCTATGTACTAAGCTGTGCGGCGTCTGATCCGGAGCAACTGGTTGAGCATATTGATATGGTGAATGGCTGCGAAAGAAATAAGTTGTTGCATGAGCTTAATAACACCACGACAGCTTATGCCCAAGAGAAGACCATCACCCAGTTATTTGAAGAGCAAGCCACACGGACACCAGATGCTATTGCATTGGAATTCCATGACACATGTATGACGTACAGTGAGCTGAATCAGAGAGCGAATCAACTGGCAAGGATCTTACAGAAGAATAATATTAAGAACAATGTCATTGTCCCAATTATGGTGAAAAGATCATGTAATCTGCTGATTGGCATACTCGGAATATTAAAAGCAGGAGGAGGATATTTGCCTCTGGATACTGACTATCCGGTAGATAGAATTACCTATATGCTTCAGGACAGCCAGGCTGGTCTGTTGCTGACGGAGAGAGGTCTGGCCGATTCCTTGGGCTTCAATGAAGCGGTCACCATTCTCGATATTGACTCAAGGCAGATACAGGACGAGGATGATTCCAATCTTCAGGGGATGTATAACTCCGAGGATTTGGCATATGTACTCTATACTTCAGGTTCTACCGGCAGACCAAAGGGGGTTGCAATAGAACATAGGGCGCTTCACAACTTCATTGAAGGTATTTATGATCGAATAAGCTTTACAGAAGATACATCCATTCTCTCGGTAACAACATGCTCCTTTGATATTTTCGGCTTAGAGACCCTATTGCCTCTAACACGAGGGCTAAAGGTGGTTATTGCCAGTGAAGATGAGCAGAAGGATCCTTACCGGCTCAATCAGCTTATTTTGGATTCAGACGTCAATACCATTCAATTAACTCCATCGAGGCTGAGGCTGATGCTAAGCTGCAGTAATACAGCGGAAAGCTTCCGGAAGTTGAAGCTGCTGATGATTGGCGGAGAATCATTTCCTAAGGATTTGCTGATCCGGCTGAAAGAATTAACGAATGCCAGAATCTACAATATGTATGGGCCTACTGAAACTACAATTTGGTCCGCAGTAAAAGAATTAACTCATGAGGCTACGGTCAATGTCGGAAAACCGATAGCGAATACCCGGTTTTACATTGTGGATCAAGCTGGCCACATCTTGCCGGGGGGTGTTGCGGGTGAACTATGCATAGCCGGTGACGGGGTAGCGAGAGGATACCTGCACAATGAAGAACTAACGGCTGCCAAATTCGTGGACAATCCGTTCATTCCAGGCACCAAGATGTATAGAACAGGAGATATGGCATGCTGGCTGCCCAATGGGGATATGGATGTGATCGGCAGATTGGATAATCAGGTCAAAATTGGCGGTTACCGCATTGAACTGGAGGAGATTGAAAGTGTGGCAGCCGGTCACGAAAAGGTCGGGCAATGCGTGGTCACCGGATATCCTAATGCATTTGGTTCACAGGATCTAGTGCTCTATTTCGTAGCCTCAGAGAGACTGATCATATCAGAGCTGGCAGAGTATTTATCGGCTCTTTTGCCTAAGTATATGATGCCGCAGATTTACATTCAGATTGATGAGATTCCGTTGACCGCGAATGGGAAAATTAATCTTAAAGCATTGCCTGAGCCTGAACATGTACGTCCAGCCTTGCGGGATGACTATGAAGAAGCGGTTACAGAGCTTCAAAAAGAAATTCAGCATATTTGGTCCTCCATTCTTAATATGGAGAAGGTCGGCATTGATGATCATTTCTTCGAGTTAGGCGGTAATTCTCTAAAAATTGTGGCTATGTATAACGAACTGCAGAAGCTGTTCCCGGATCAAATTCAAATTACTGATCTGTTCTCCTATCCGACGATCAACAAGCTGGCTGGATACATTGAGCATCAGTTTGCCTTTGCTGAGACCGCTGCTGCTATTGAGGCGGAAGGCATGGCAATTGAATGGCCGGCAGAATATTTAGCTGATGAGACTGACCCTGATGATGGTCCGTTTCCGAGATTCAGCATTGGAGGAGAGGCATATACCGAATGGGTGAAGGTATGTACCGGGAACCAGTACGAATTCATTGATCTTCTGCTGGCCGGCTATATGTTCCTCTTATCCGACATCTGCCAAAGAGAACGGCTTGCTGTAAAGTTCTCTGATCCGGCTGAGGGGGTACACGGCTGGATTGAGATAGATATCACCGGAATAGATAATTTTCATGAGATTGTAAACCTGGTGAAGAATCAGCATATACACCTGCGGGAGGACATCGGGGCTGCTGCAGAGAGTGGACAAGAGCCGTCTGGAACCGGAACGGACAACAGGTTCGTCCCATTATTCGCATGGGGGATTGCCAGTAATCCGCCTATGGACCATGGACGGACAGACTTGATGCTTGAAGTCACTGAGAAAGTTGGTGAACTTGAAATTGTAGGCAGCTATAACCGCAGTAAGCTTAAACAGAGTAAGATGTTCGAGCTGTTCAATCAATATATGAAATTGCTGCAGGTCCTTACTGAAAGCGATAAGTGTTCTTCAGACAGAGTAGAAATATGAAGCACAGGCTGGAATGTGAAAAGTTTCTCATATCAAAAAAATCTTAAACAGATTGGAGAAAATATAATGTCGAAAATAGCGATTCTCTTCTCAGGCCAGGGTTCCCAGTACGTGGGCATGGGCAAAAGCCTTTACGATACCTTTGATATTGTTAAAAAAACCTATGCTGAAGCAAGTGAGGTTTTGGGATTTGATCTGGGCAGGCTCTCTTTTGAAGGCAGTTCAAGTGAGTTGTCCCAGACAGAGAATACCCAGCCAGCCATACTGGCACTTAGTATCGCCCAGTACCGGGTCTATATGATGGAAGCTGATGAACGGCCCTATTATTTAGCCGGTCATAGCTTAGGTGAATATACAGCTCTGGCAGCCGCAGGAGCAATTGAATTTGCAGATGCCGTCAAGCTGGTCAGAGCCAGGGGCTTGTACATGAAAGAAGCTGCAGAATCTGGAACAGGGGCTATGGCGGCAATCAGGGAGGTGGAAGAAAGCGTTATTGAGCGGGAATGCAGAACACTCTCTTCCCGCGGCATGACGATATGTATTTCCAATTACAACGGAAATAAAGACATTGTGGTCTCAGGAGAGGCTCAAGCGGTTGAATGTCTTATTGAAATCCTAAAGGATCAAGGCGCGCAAATCTTTAAGCTTAATGTCAGTGCCGCGTTCCACTCTCCAATCATGGAACCGGCGGCCAAAAAGTTGAACTATGAATTAGGCAATTATAATTTCAATCCGCCTAAGTATCAGGTGATATCCAATGTGACCGCGCTGCCGTATAAGGATGAACAACAGATCAAAGGAACTCTCACACAGCAGATCGTGAATCCGGTGAACTGGTATGCAACAATGAAATATTTAGAACAGAACGGGGTGGAGACGGCCATTGAATTTGGTCCCAAAGCCACATTAAGAAATCTGATTAGAAACAACACAACGGGGATCACTGCTTACAGCTATGACAAACCGGAAGATCTTAGCGAAATAAACAAGGGGCCCGTTCCAGCAGCGAAAGGAGACCATAATACATCAAGGACATTCTCTCTAATCTCCCGCAGCCTTGGAATTTCTGTGGCGACCAAAAATAATAATTGGGATAACGATGAATATTTCCATGGCGTTATTGAGCCATATGAACGGATTTCGAAGCTTCAGGCTGAACTGGAGGAAACGGGGAAACAACCTACAGTAGAACAAATGTATCAGGCAGTAGATATGCTGAGATCTGTCTTCCAAACGAAGAAAACTCCGATGAAAGAGAGAAGCGAAAGGTTTAACCAGTTGTTTCAGGAGACGAACACCCAACAATACTTTGAAAATTTCAGTGTATAACACAGACAACCCGGCAGGTCACAATTCCGCATATAACGAGGTGAGAAAATGAGAGATGGTTTTATTAGCTTAAAGGATTTGAAAGCTTCAGCTTTCACAGCCAGCGGCCCTGAAACTGAGGAGAGAGAGAGAGCTGAGAATGACATTGCGATTATTGGCATGTCCGGCAGATTTGGAGAGGCTCATAATTTAAAATCCTTTTGGGATGTGCTCCTGAATGGGAAAGAGTGTATCAGAGAGCTTCCGCTGAGCAGGAAGGCAGATGCTGACCGGTACCTGGAATTCAGTGGGGAGAAGTCTCAGCACGAAAATATTAATTATACAAAAATTGCGTACATGGAGGAAATCGACAGGTTTGACTGCAGTTTTTTTGGAATACTTCCCAATGAAGCTAAGCTGATGGACCCCAGGCAGAGACTGTTTCTGGAATCAGCCTGGAGTACTTTGGAAGACGCCGGTTACAGTGGCGGACAACTAAGTGGAACCAAGACAGGAATTTATGTGGGCCTAAGCAGTGATGGCAGCAATGAATATTTCAAGTTAATAGAGCAAGGAGACCCATCACTGATCGGTTTGTCAACTGCAGGGAACATCAAATCTTTCATAGCCAGCAGATTAGCATATATCCTGGATCTCCAAGGTCCATCTATGATAATAGATACCGCTTGTTCTTCCTCTCTGGTTGCACTGCATGTAGCTTGCCAAGCTATTAAGAATAATGAATGTGAAGCTGCGTTGGTCGGCGGGGTGAATATTAAGATCTTCCCTAAAACGGAAGAGGAGAACAAAATGGGCATTGGGATCAGCTCGTCGGACTCAAAGATCAGGACTTTTGATGACCAGGCTGATGGGACTAACAGCGGGGAAGGTGTTGCTTCAATTCTGATTAAACCGCTGCACAAGGCAATCCGGGACCGGGATCATATTTATGCAGTGATTAAAGGGAGTGCCGTCAATCAAGACGGCAGTTCTGTGGGAATTACAGCACCGAATATGACTGCACAGGAAAATGTGATTGTAGAAGCCTGGAGACAGGCGCATGTGGATCCCCGGACGATTACATATTGGGAAGCGCATGGAACAGGCACTAAACTGGGAGATCCTATCGAGGTTCATGCTATACAGCGGGCCTTCAGCCGTTTCACAGACCGTAAGCAGTTCTGCGCTATCGGCTCCTTGAAAACTAATATCGGTCATCTGGACAGTCTGGCTGGATTGGCTGGATTGATGAAGGCGGTTATGGCGATACAGTATAAAAAAATACCGCCCAGCCTGCATTTCAAATTCCCCAACCGTAATATCCAATTCAGCAGCTCACCGGTGTACGTAAATGACCGGATTAGCGACTGGAAAGGCTATGGCGGAGTGTATAGATGCGGAATCAGCAGCTTCGCACTCAGTGGTACAAATGCCCATGTCGTTCTTGAGGGCCCCCCCGAGTTGGATGCGGGCAAAGAAACGGCGGCGGGAAATCATGTGTTTACTATTTCTGCCCAGTCTGAGGCATCGCTGGAGAGACTGATCTTGAGTTATATTGATTTTCTCGATAGAGGACAAGATTTAAGGATCAGTGACCTTTGTTACACCGTCAATACCGGAAGACTTGCTAATCAATGCAGAATCGCAATGATAATCTCGTCTGCCGAAGAACTGATCCGTAAGCTTAAGCTGCTGGCTGGCAGCGGAGCAGAAACCTGCAGAGATGAAGATATATATTATCGGAGGTTGGACCGGAAAGTAAAGCTTTCAGGGAAACGTACGGCTGGCAACGGGGGCATAGCGGGATTGTTCCATAGCTCTACAGAAGATTTGCGCGTGTTGTGCCAGGCGTATTGCAATGGTGCAGATATAGACTTTGAGGAGCTCTACCGTGAGCTTGATTGCAGAAAGGTAAGTTTGCCTACGTACGCCTTTGAACCGAAAAGATTGTGGGTAGAGCTGGAGAAGCCGTGCAGAGCGGAAGCGGCTGCAGGAACTATTCACCCTCTGCTGCAGGAATTAGCTGTTCAGTCATTTAATTTGCAAGTCTATATTTCCTATTTGAAGGTTCAGAACTTGTGGGTTCTCAATGAGCATCAAGTCGGCAATGCTTATGTCATTCCGGGTACGACATATTTGGATATGGCTCGGGAAATTGGAATAAGACATTTCGGCGATGGCTGCGAGATTATTCTGAGAGACGTAAGTTTCTTGCAACTCTTGAAGGTGGGGAAGGATGAGGTCAGGGAGATTCATACTATTGTTAATATTGAAGGTGACACTTTGAAATTCACAGTCATCAGTAAGGGGGCTTCGACAGAAGAGTGGACGAAACATGCTGAGGCCTGGATTAGCAGCGGAGCAAGGCAGCCGCGGACATCTTATAACATCGGGCTTCTCAAACAAAGTTATGATTCAGTGTATGCTGTCCGCCGTAACCAAGGCTGGCCGGTGATTGAGGAGTCAAATTATACTTCTGTTGAATATGTGGAGGATGTCAACCGTCCAGAAAGCATCATCCATGTGGGCGGACGCTGGAAATGCACCAATGCCATCTATAGAAATCCGGAAGGAATATTGTGCGAACTGGAGATCCAAGCAGAATATGAGAAGGATTTGGAGCATTACTATTTGCATCCTGCCATGATGGATTGTGCAGTAAATGCAGGTACTTTTACGATAAATGAAGATACTTACCTTCCTTACTATTACAAAGAATTTAGAATCTTTGGACCTACACCCCAAAAATTCTACAGCTATATCACAAGGCAAAAAACGGAGAATAATGAAACCGGGAAATTTGATCTGCTGCTTCTGAATGAAGACGGAGAGGTGTTTGGGGAGATCACCAGCTATATCGTTAAAAAGGTTCACAGCTCTAAAACGATTGAGATACCAATGGAAAAAGAGCATCTCTATCATAAGCTCAATTGGGTACAGAAGAAGGAGTACAAACTGCTCAGCCGCGATAAGAACGGTGAGGGTATCCTGTTGTTTCATAATCAGAATCAATTGGCAGGTGAGATTATAGAGTCTTTGCGCCGGGAGGGGCGGAGGGTAATCGAAGCTGTGCCCGGACAGGGCTTCTCTGAACTGGATGCGCAAAAATATAGCATAGGCGGGCAGCAAGAGGATTACGATAAGCTACTTGATGCGATTAAATCGCAAAGAATGAGTCAAATTGCTCATCTGATGGCGATCCATGACCAGGCCTCAGACGATGATCTTCAGAATCTTGAGTCTAATCTTAAGCTTGGGCTG
The DNA here is from genome assembly GCF_000517865.1 of Paenibacillus sp. FSL R7-269. Lineage (NCBI taxonomy): Bacteria > Bacillati > Bacillota > Bacilli > Caryophanales > Paenibacillaceae > Paenibacillus > Paenibacillus sp. FSL R7-269. The sequence goes on along the minus strand of NZ_ASPS01000080.1, from coordinate 59,466 downwards.
GATAGTTTGTTTCATTTATCCAAATCTATAGTGAAATATACAAACTATCCGGTAGAGCTTCTATTATTTACAGACCGCGCCTATCGGATCAACGGTTCAGAGACAGTGGTTCACCCGCATCAGGCTGCCTTACTGGGTCTGGGGAAAGTACTGGGAAAAGAATCTGCAAAGTTGAATGTAAGATGTATAGATATTGATAAAGGGACCAGTTCCGCCGATTGCATCTGTGAGATCAAAGCTAACAAACAAGTGGAGCTTGTAGGTTATAGAGCCGGAGTTCCTTATGTGCAGGAGCTGCAAGCCGTTCATCTCCCGGCACTGCCGGATCAGGAAGTGGAGATTAAAAGAGACGGTGTCTATATGATTACCGGGGGGCTGGGCGGATTGGGGCTGGAGGTGGCCAAGTACCTCACTTCATTAGAAAAGGTGAATCTGATCTTAATTGGCCGTTCCGGCTTGTCAGACCGGGAAGATTCGAGGGAGAAGAATCAATATAAGACAATGGTTCTGAATCAAATTAAAGCGAACGGTTCAAATATAGCCTTCTATAAAGTGGATGTAGCAGATATAACGGATATGCAGAGTGTGCTGGTGCAAGTAAGGCAACGGTATGGGAGGATTAACGGCATCATACACTGTGCCGGTGTTGCCGGAGAGGGATTTATATTTAATAAAGAGAAGGAAGTTTTTGGCCGTGTGACCAGACCCAAAATTCAAGGGACTTGGATCTTGGATAAACTGACTGCTGAGGACAGACTGGACTTTATGGTGATGTTCTCATCCATCAATTCATTGAACGGAAGCATGGGACAGGCCGATTACACGGCAGCTAATGCATACCTCGATTCGTATTCTGAATATAGGAAACTATCTAAGCCCGGACACAAAACACTTACGATCAATTGGTGCGGCTGGAAAGACATTGGGATGCTGGTTGATTACAAGGATAAGATTGGAAAAATGGGAAGGGCCCAGGAAGAGCAGAACGAGCAGGGATTCAAAAATATCGGTACGCAAGAGGCGATTGATGCCCTGGATGCGGTTCTGAACAAAGATATTTCAAATGTCATTATTGGCGAACTGGATCATAAGGTCTTAGGGCTGCACAAGGATCAGATTGCATTTAGCATATCGCCGGAAATAACTGCAATAATTGAAAAATTCCTGCCTAAGACTCCGAGACAGGCCGCAGGGTCTCCGGCTGGAATGGAGTTCAAGGATTATAGCAGAATTGAAGATGCCGTTGTGAAGGCATGGGTCAAGGTACTCGGTCTGGAAGAAATCAATGTTGCCGATAAATTCTATGATCTGGGGGGGGATTCTATATCAGCGATATATTTAGTTAAAGAAATCAGTCAAGTATTTCCATCATTGATTGATATCTCTGATCTATTCACCTACCCGTCGATCACCGAAATGTCTCATTATATTCATAGCAGAATGGAAGACAAGAGAAGTCAGGCTGCTAATGATGTTCAACCGCTGACCAATGAGAAGGAAACAGAGACAGAACTTGACGGTATTCTGAGTAAGCTGGCTTCCGGTGAACTGGAGGTAAGTGAAGCCAACCAATTGTTATATTCCGGTCAAAAACAATAGTGGGAGTGAGCAGCTAATGAGTGTGGTTCAAACCTATATCTTTGAGCAGGTCAAGCAGCATAAGCTAACACAAGAAGAAGCAAAACAGATGCTTAAGGAACTGAAAAGTGAAGGAGTACAGAGGGAAGATATCGCAATTATAGGTATTTCGTGCAGGCTGCCTAAGGCAAGTAACACCGATGAGTACTGGAATAATCTGATGGAAGAGTTAGATTGTAAGGTTGAATTTCCAAAAAGAATGCTCGAGCATATCAAACCTATTGTAAATAATAGAGCTTATGCGGAATTTATGGGAGGGAGGTTTTTTACAGAGGAAGAAGCAGAGGATTGTAATCTGGGCGGGTATCTGGAAGATGTCGATAAGTTTGATGCCGAGTTGTTTAACATCTCCCCCAAAGAAGCTAAAACGATGGATCCGTCCCATAGAGTGTTGCTGGAGAGCGTCTGGACCGCTATAGAAGATGCCGGTTATGCCGGAGATAAAATATATGGCAGCCGCACCTCACTGTATGTCGGTAAGGATCATGTGAATGATACTTTATATCGCTATGTCACCGAAGATGAATCCACAAGCATGACAGGAAACTGGCCGGGATTAATGGCAGGACGGATTAATTACCTGTTAAATTTGAAAGGGAATTCTATGGTGCTGGACTCTGCATGCAGTTCCGGATTACTGGGTGTACACTTGGCCTGCAAAGCTCTGAAGAACAAAGAATGTGAGATGGCTATTGTCAGTGCGATCTCTTTGGGCATCTTCCCGCGATTCCGTGCAGCCCGCAAATCTATGATGGAATCCCAGGATGACCGGGTGAAGACCTTTGATAAACATGCAGACGGCACTTTTTTCAGTGACGGTGTGGCCGCGGTGATTCTCAAGCCTTTAACCAAAGCTCAGCAGGATGGAGATCATATCTACGCTGTTATTAAGGGAAGTGCAGTGAACAATGACGGGGCTTCCAACGGACTGACTGCACCTAATGCGGTAGCCCAGGAGGAGGTTCTCCTGAAGGCTTGGGAGGATGCCCGGATTGACCCTGAGACCATTCAATATATTGAAGCCCATGGAACCGGAACCAAGCTGGGCGACCCCATAGAGATTAAAGGGCTTAGCAATGCCTTTGCTAAACATACCGATAAAGTCCAGTTCTGCGGTATAGGATCGGTTAAAGCAAATATTGGCCATACAGTGGCTGTATCAGGTCTGGCGTCTCTAATCAAGGTAGTCTTATCCATGAAGCATCATGTAATTCCTTCAAGTATTCATTTCAAAGAGCCTAATCCGCTAATTAATTTCATTAAGTCACCGATGTTTGTTACGGAGAAGCCGTTGCCTTGGCCCAAAGGGGTTCAGCCTAGAAGAGCAGGAATTAATTCGTTTGGTTTTGTGGGGACGAATGCCCACGTTGTTGTAGAAGAAGCCCCGGATCAAGAGCAGCATGGGGAGGCTGCAGTTCCCGGGTATGAAATATTTGCAGTATCCGCGAAGTCAGAGGCATCCTTACTCCAACTGATTAACCGGTATGAGGAATTCTTCAGACAGGGGTCGGAAACCAGCCTGAATAACATTTGTTATACGGCTACAACTGGAAGAGGCCATTACGCCTACCGGCTAGCCTTGATTGTGCACAGCTATGAAGAACTTAAACAAAAAATCAGCACGCTGTCCTCCAGCAGATTAAGTGATCTTTCAGGTAAGGGTGTATTCTATGATTTCCATAAAATCGGATCTGACCGGAAGCCTATCAGGGATCAAGGAGAAATTACACTTTCAGAACATAGGGAGCTGAGTAGCCAAGCTAGTCATCTTATGGAAGAGGTTATCCAAGACCGAAGCGACTATCTGATTCTGAATCTGGCAGAGATCTGCAAGTTATATGTAAAAGGGGCGAAAATTGACTGGAACTTGATGTACCGGGACGGTAAAAGAAGAATCGTATCGTTACCCACATATCAATTCGATAGAGTGATGTATTGGGGTGAAGTGAAAGATAGAAGATCCGGAATGGAGTCAGCGGCCAAAAGTATCAGCCATCCTCTGATCGACCACTGTATGGCAGATTCTCTGGATGAAACCATCTATGCTACAACATTCAGCGTGAACTCGCATTGGGTGCTCAGTGACCACAAAATTATGGGGGTAAGCGTGATTCCCGGAACGACCTATCTGGAGATGGGAAGAAAGGCATGTTCGCAACTGTACGGCACGGATTTTCTTGAATTAAGAGATATCTTCTTTTTTACACCGTTCTCGGTAGGGCCAACAGAAGACAAGCTGGTACATACCATTGTAAAGAAGGAAAAGGACCATGCCCGCTTCATTATTGCCAGTGCAGACCAGGGGAAATGGACTACTCATGCGGAAGGAAAAGCCTATCTTTTCAGCGGAACTTCTCCGGATGCACAGCCCTTAACGTTCGATCTGAACACTGCCTGGAATGACAGCAAAAAGGAACGCATTAAAGTTAAATATGAAGGCTCCAGCTTAAACAGTAAAGTGTTCTCTTTTGGTCCGCGTTGGCTGAATTTTAAAGAAATCCTTATGGATAATAATGAACAATTAGTAGAGCTGGAATTGTCGGAAGCCTTTAAGGGAGATCTGAAGGAGTTGATTATTCATCCCTCCCTGCTGGATAATGCGGCAAATGTATTTATTGGAGAGGACGATGATGATAGTACGTTTCTCCCGCTCTCCTATAAAAATATTAAAATTTATTCTGCGATGCCGCAGCATTTCTACGCTTATGTACACAAAAAATCAGGTAACAAGGAAACTAAGACATGCGATCTTCAATTAATAGATATGCAAGGCAAGATTTTTATGGAAATTAAGGACTATGTACTTAAAAAGGTCAATCGGTTGATGACCCTTTTTAAAGACAATGAACAGCTGGACAGCAGCTTCTATCATTTAAATTGGATACCGGATGAACCTGCAGATCAAGGCCGCAGAGACTGTGAAGGAGCATTGCTGGTATTTAAAGATAAGCAAGGAGTATATGAGAAGCTTGCCGGGAAATTGCAGCATGAACCTATGAATACGATTCAGATTGAATTCGGAGAAGTCTTTCAAAGGCTCACCTCTAATCATTACATTATCCGTGGGACGGAGAATGATTACATTAATCTGATGAATGAGCTCAAGGGCCGTAATATCAGGCAAATTCTTCATTTGTCCTCGATCGCGGGTGAGGCGGCTACTTATAAGGAATTGGAGGACCAGCAGAACCGGAGTTTGTACAGCTTGTTCTATTTAGCCAAAAGCATCAGCAGCAACAAGATTAAAGAGAATATTGATGTAGTCTTGCTCTCTGATCATGCTACGGAAGTGACAGGACAAGAGAAGAAGATCAATGCCCTGGGGGCGGCATTATTCGGTCTGGGTTCTGTACTTACTCAAGAGTCCAAGAACATTCATTGCAGAGCGGTTGATGTAGATAACGAGACTCCGGCAGAGCAGATCATTGGAGAGATTCAGCGGATTGAACCCAAGTATCAGGTTGCCTTCAGAAACGGGAAGCGATACACCTCTGAACTGGATCTGTATAAGCCAGAGAATCAGGAAGAGAAAGAACTGGAGATTAAGGAGAACGGGGTCTATATCATTACAGGCGGTACAGGTGGTATAGGATTAGAAATTGCCAAATATCTGGCCGGGAAGAGCTCCGTCCATATTGCCTTGATTAACCGTTCGAAGCTGCCGGAAGCAGAGCTGTGGGAGCAAATGATTCAGGAGAATCCTGAACATAAGCTGTCCAGCAAGCTCAAAACGATAAATGAGATAAAAGAATCAGGTTCAGGTGTATATTGCTACAGTTGTGACATTACCGACCCGGATCAGGTCAATGAAGTGGTTCAGGAGCTAAAAATGAAATACGGCAGTATCCAGGGCATTTTCCACTGTGCAGGTGTGGCAGGCGACGGTTTTATCTTCAGAAAGCCCGAGGCCGTATTTAAAGAGGTAGTCAGCCCCAAAATAACCGGTACATGGGTGTTGGATCAGGCAACAAAAGAGGAAAATCTGGACTTCTTTATGCTCTTCTCATCCATTAATGCGGTCTTTGGAGGCTCCGGGCAAGGGGATTATACTGCTGCCAATGCTTACCTGGATTCCTTCTCCTATTCACGTAATAAAAGAGATGCGCGTACAACATCCGTCAATTGGCCGGCGTGGGGCGAGGTGGGAATTGCAGCCGATTATGGAATTAACGGCGATTTATCTGTATTTCACATGTTACCGGTAAAAGAAGCACTGAAGCTTATGGACAGAATGGCAGCAGGAGATATCGCCCAAGCGATTCCGGGCCGACTGAACTGTCCGGTGCTGGCTGCCGCTCAAGACCAATTGCCGTTTGCTTTATCAGCAGCGGTCAGAGACCAGCTGAGGGATGTGGGGACAGCCGGAATAGCAGCTGCAGAAGGCGCCGAAAGAAAGGCGGCAGGGGACGTTGTTCTCAAAGGAAAAGGCGCTGACTACTCTGAAACCGAGAAGAATATTGCACAGATGTATTCTTCAATTCTTGACAGACACGAACTTGATCTGTATGAAAGCTTCAATGCTATGGGAGGAGACTCAATAATGGCGACTCAATTACTGAAGCTGATCGACACACAGTATCCTGATGTCGTTGATATCTCTGACATTTTCACCTATTCATCAGTGGTAGAGCTGGCCGAATATATTGACCGGGAAACCCGGAAAAACAATATGCCCGCGAGGGGGAAAGCAGAGCCTGCTGCCGAACCAGCGGACCAGGAACTGAAAGATTTAATTGAGAACCTGCAAAAAGGAACGATAGATATTATGGATGGCCTGAAAATTCTGGAAAGCTGAAAAACGGATTTCTAATAATTTGCCGAAAGAGGGAGAAACAATGGACAATCAGAAAACTATCATTATTGGAGCGGGAATCGCCGGACTTGCTGCGGGATGTTACTTACAGATGAACGGGTATGACACCCTGATTATGGAGGCAGGAGCGCTGCCGGGCGGATTGTGCACCGGGTGGACAAGGAAGGGGTATTTTTTTGACGGCTGTCTAAGCTGGCTGGTAGGCTCAGGCCCCAACAATACCTTTCACAAATTCTGGAGTGAATTGAATGTGATCCAGAACATGACGTTTGTTAATGATGAGGAATTTGCTGTAGTTAATTTCAAGGACGGGACACAATTTACGTTGTATGCTGATGCAGATAAGCTGGAGCAGGAATTTCTTAGAATCGCACCCGAAGATGCAGCAATAATAAAGACCCTGACCGATGCAATCAAAATAATCTCAAACGTTGATTTGAGAATTGATAAAGCGCCTGAGTTGTTCGATCTTACTGACTTTCAAGCCTTCAAAGCCAAAGCTGGCGAGTATATGGAAGTAATGAAGAAGTGGGGCGGTGTGACGATTAAGGACTTTGCCCAGCAATTCAAAAGTGAATTTGTACGAACGAATTACCGCAAAATATTCTGGTTTAATGCGGATACGGCCGTTGCTTATTTCATGGCTACTATGGGCTGGGTTCATGCTAAGGCATCAGGTTATCCGGTAGAAAGTTCTTTGCACCTCTCTAAAATCATTGAGCAAAGATATCTGGAGCTTGGAGGGAAAATTCAATATCATTCCAGAGTTTCACGGATCATTGTTGATGAGGGTGCGGCAACAGGTGTTGAATTGGATAACGGGAGAATCTACCCCGCAGATCAGGTGATTTCGGCCGCTGACGGCTTCAGCACTATTTTTGAAATGCTGGAGGGGAAATACGCAGACGATGATCTGAGATATTGCTATGAGAATTTCAGTACCAAAACTGCGCAGATCTATGTAGGGCTGGGGATATCACGGACATTTGATGATATGCCGCACTATATGAGCCTGGAGCTGGACAAGCCGCTGAATGCAAATGGTGATGCCAAGACGGATAATATATTCGTGAAAATATTCAATAAACACCCGGACTTCGCGCCAAAGGGCAAAACGAGCGTCGTAGTCTATGCGAAGACTCCCATGGGGTATTGGGAACATCTGAAGGAAACGAATCCGCACCATTATGATGAGCAAAAGAAAGCCGTAGCTGATGAGATTATCGGGCTGCTGGAAGAACGGCTCGGAAACATAAAAGAGCATATTGAAGTAGTGGATGTTTCAACACCGTGTACCATTACCAGATATACAAGTAACCGGAATGGCAGTTGGATGGGATGGGAGAAGCATATGGATAACATTGTGCAGGAGAAGAAGCTGAAACGGTCTTTGCCCGGACTGGCGAATTTTTATATGGTTGGGCATTGGACGCAGGTAGGCGGAGGATTGCCGAGTGTGGTGCTGCAGGCGCGGAATTTGGTGCAGGTTCTTTGTAAGGAAAATGGACAGCCGTTCTCTACGACGATTGGAGAGTCTTCCCTTGGGGTGAGCAACCGTGGATGATGCCTCTATCATCAAAAAATATATCCTGGAGCAGGTTAAAGCTCAAAGCATGGACAGCGAGATTGCGCTGAAGGTATTGAAGCTGTTAACCCAAAAAGAGAAGAAGGGCAGCAATGACATTGCTGTGATCGGGATGGCCTGCAAATTCTCTGATGCAGATAACACACAGGAGTATTGGAGCAATATTTTGAATTCGATGAAGTGCATCAGAGATCTGCCCCATGGCAGAAAGGCGGATCTGGACCCGCTGATGAACGATGCCGGGAAGGAAGCCTACTTCCAGGCAGGGTTCATAGAGGAGATTGATAAGTTTGATGCGGGTTTTTTTAGAATATCACCCCGGGAAGCGATGCTTATGGACCCGAAGCAGCGTCTGTTCCTGGAGACAGTGTATCATGCTATTGAGGATGCGGGGTATGCCGGCCCCAAAATATACGGGTCTAATACAGGCATGTACGTAGGTCATGACCACAGCGGGGAACTGAAGATCTCCTATGCCTCTTTCATCAAGGATGCGGATATGATTGCAATGACAGGCACCTACCCCGGGATTCTTGCAAGCAGAACCTCTTATATCTTCAATCTCAAAGGCCCGAGTCTTGTTGTTGATACGGCCTGTTCTTCAGGGCTGGTGTCCGTTCATCTTGCCTGTAACGCGCTGAAGAATGAAGAGTGCAGTATGGCCATTGCCGGCGGGGTCAATCTGTTTCTCCTGCCGCAGCAAACGGGGATGATGAATGAAATTGAAGCAGGCAATGGCCAGATCAGTATTTTTGATAAAAATGCGGGAGGCACTATGTGGGGAGAAGGGATCTCTGCACTCGTTTTAAAGCCTCTAGACCGGGCTGTGGAGGATGGGGATCAGATTTACGCAGTAATCAAGGGGAGTGCCATTAACAATGACGGGGCCTCCAATGGAATAACAGCTCCGAATGCGGAAGCTCAAACGGGACTGATTGTCAGAGCCTGGGAGAATGCCAAAATAGACCCGGAAACCATAGGATATATTGAAACTCATGGTACCGGAACCATTCTGGGAGATCCTATAGAGATCAAAGGAATAACCAATGCTTTTAAAAAATATACAACTAAAAAGCAGTTCTGCGGCATCGGTTCAGTAAAACCCAATATTGGCCATACCGTGGCAGCCTCAGGAATTGCTTCCTTGATTAAAGCAATTCTGGCGATTAAGGAGGGAGTAATTCCCCCCAGCATTAATTTCCATGAGCCCAATCCGCTGATTCATTTCAGCAATTCTCCTGTATATGTGAGTGATCGGGCAGCTGTGTGGGAGAGCGGGGCGGGGCCAAGAAGAGCCGGTGTCAGTTCTTTTGGATTCAGCGGAACCAATTGCCATGTTGTGCTGGAGGAAGCACCGGGGCAAGCGGCAGATGCCCAGCCTGGTCAACCGGTTGAGGTACTGACACTGTCTGCCAAGAATACAAAATCACTCGAGAAATTAATTGAAAATTATATTCACTTTCTGGATAAGGATCTATTCGATCTGTCCAGCCTTTGTTACACAGCAAATACCGGAAGGAAGCATTGTGAGTATAGGATATGCCTGAAGGTTAAGGACAAGGCTGAATTGAAAAGGGAATTGAACAAACTGAGTGATAGCCTCCATTTCCTGAATCCCAGAAGGCTCTCTCCTGCGGAGGAACGTGAATTGAAAAATACCGCCCGGCAAAAGGTTGAGGCTTACACAAGAGGCGGCAAAACAGAAATGAGTATATTGAATGAGATCTGCAGCCTGTATGAAAAAGGGGGAGAGGTGGACTGGGAGAGCTTATATGAAGGAGAACAGAGGAAAAAAACCAGTGTTCCGCTCTACCCGTTCCTGAAGGAAAGACACTGGATCAGTATGGAAAGTAGAAGAGCAGCAGAACCAAGTGTGCATCCAATCACATGGCAAAATAGCCTTGAGGCTGCAGCGGCAAGCATACAGCTTGAAGGCAGAGCCAGCAGCCAATATTCTGAAACGGAGATCAGTCTCGGCCAGATTTGGGGAGCAGCCCTGGGAATGAACCCGATGTCTATAACGGCAGACTTCTATGAGATCGGCGGAGATTCAATTATTGCCATAGAAATTGTAAATACTCTTAATACAATTCTGGATCTCAGTTTGCAGGTGCCGGATTTATTCGAGCACTCCAATATACAAAGACTGGCGTCCTATATCGATTGCCGTGCTGAGAGCAATAAAGATACGCGCGGGAATCCGGAAATACCACGTATCCCGGAAGCACAATACTACGAGGTGTCTTCCTCCCAGAAGAGAATCTACATTCTGAACCAGCTGAACACCTTGAGCACCTCGTATAATATTCCGCATTTTATAATGATTGAAGGTGAACTGGATCAAGAGCGCCTCGAACGCTCACTTGATTTGCTTATCCAGCGGCATGAAGTATTGAGAACTTCTTTTAGCTTCGCGGATAAGCAGCTTGTCCAGGTAGTAGAGGATCATGTTCATCTGGCGATTGAAAAATATCGTGCAGAAGACGAAACGGAATTGAATGCAATCACCAGAGCATTTATCCGTCCGTTTGATCTAAGCCAGGCTCCCCTGGTCCGGGCGGGGTTGGTTGAACTTCACAAAGGCAAGCATCTCTTGATGCTTGATGTACAGCATATCATTGCTGACGGGGCTTCGATTCCGCTGCTGCAGAAAGAGATCATCTATTTGTATGAGAATAACCCGCTGCCGGAATTGAATGTTCAATATAAAGATTTTGCAAAATGGCAGAATGAATTATTTAAGACAGACTACATGAATAAGCAAAAGAAGTATTGGATAAATACCTTTTCCGGTGAAATTCCCACACTTAATTTGCCGTATGATTATCCCAGAGACAGCGAGCAGGGAGTGCAGGGGGAGCGGTTAACTTTTAAGGCAAGCAGGGATCTGACGCAACGGTTAAGTAAATATTGCTCCAAGGAAAAGACTACCCTGTTTATGACTTTGCTGGCAGCCTTCAATGTATTCCTGTTCAAGCATACGGGTCAAGAGGATATCATTGTGGGTTCTCCTATTGCCGGCCGGAAGCACAAGGAGCTGGAGCAGTTGATAGGAATGTTTGTCAATACACTTGCTCTCAGGAACCGTCCATCTGCTCAAATGGCATTCAGAGACTTCCTTGCCGGGGTTAAGGAGAAGGCGCTGCAGGCATACGAGCATCAGGATTATCCGTTTGAGGAATTGGTAGATCAATTGAATATGGGTAGAAATCTAAACGGAACAGCCTTGTTCAATGTCATGTTTGTTCTTCAAGTGATGGATAACCCGGCCATTGAAGTCAATGGTATGAAATATGCGCCGTATCCCTTTGAGAATAAAACAGCTAAATTTGATCTTGTGCTGCAGGCCTTTCCGGGCCGGGACGAGCTTAAATTTGAATTCACTTATGCTGCCAAATTATTCAAGCCCGGTACCATTGCAAGGTTTGCCACACGGTTCCTGCAGATTCTGGAGCATGTTGTTTCGCTGGAGAATATTCTTATTGGTGAGATTGATATGCTGGACGGGGACGAGCTGCGGAGCATAAGAAGTTATAGCCAGTCAGGAATGTCAGCCCCGTACAATGCCAAGACGTTAACTGAAGAATTCGAGGGGCAAGCAGCAAGGGTTCCGGACCAATTGGCTGTATCCGGGATTGACGGCTCATTAAATTACCGTGAGTTGAATGAACGGGCTAACCAACTGGCCAGAGTGCTTATCGGAAACGGAGTGTGTAAGGATAGAGTAGTAGGTATTATCGCAGAACGCAGTACAAATTTTGCAGTAGGGATTATGGGGATATTGAAGGCTGGCGGGGCTTACTTGCCCATTGAGCCTGCTTATCCCCCCGACAGAAAACGATTTATGCTGGAGGATAGCGGGGCCTGTATTGTCCTTACCGATAAAGTTCACCGGAAGGAGCTGGAGCATGGAATTAAGGAAGTATGTCTTGAAGAAGTGGAAGTCTGCTCCGGGGAGAATGGAAATCTTGAAATACAAGCATCTCCTGATAGCCTGGCTTATGTAATTTACACCTCTGGCTCTACCGGACAACCTAAGGGAGTGATGATCGAGCACAGAAGCGTAACAAACCTTGTAGATGCACTTCATGAGAAAGTTTACAGTCTGCATGGTCCGCACCTTAATGTGGCTCTGCTTGCCCCCTTTGCATTTGATGCATCCGTGAAGCAGATCTTTTCAGCGCTTCTTCAAGGGCATCATCTGAATATTGTACCCGGAGGGGTACGCCAGGATATCATTCAGCTAACGGAATATTACAAGCAGCATAACATTGATATATCGGATGGGACCCCGGCGTATATACGTCTGCTGTCAGAGACGTCTCTGTGCGGACGGATGGGGGTTTCGCATTTCATTATCGGCGGTGAGGCGCTGTCCTTAACAGAGGTAGAGCGGTTCTACAACAATTATGGCGGTTACAGCCGTCCTTATATAACGAATGTTTATGGCCCCACCGAATGTTGTGTGGATGCCACGGCCTTCACAATTAAGCCAGAGGAATTGAGAGAACTACAGACCCTGCCGATTGGTTCTCCTATCAAAAACTGTTCAGTCTATATCCTTGATGAGCAAAAGAGGCTTGTGCCAACAGGAGTCCTTGGAGAGCTCTACATCGGCGGCCAAGGGGTTGGAAGAGGATACAGTAATAATAAGGAGTTAACGGACATCCGTTTTGTTGAAGATTTCTGTACGCCAGGAAGGTACATGTACAAAACTGGAGATATAGGAAGATGGATGGAGGACGGGCAAATCTATTTCGCTGGAAGAGCCGACGATCAAGTGAAAATCAGGGGATTCCGTATTGAACTGGATGAGATCAGGCATAGATTGCTTTCCTGTGATGGAGTACAGCAGGCAGTTGTTGCAGTTAAAAAGGACCAGCGGGAGGAACCCTATCTTTGTGCATATGTTGTGTGCAGGGATGGGCAGATTCTGCCGGAGCTTAACCAATATCTTAAGGATTACCTGCCTGATTATATGATCCCTCAAGCGATTATACCCATAGATCAGATTCCGGTGACTGTCAACGGCAAGGTCGATACCTCCCGGCTGCCGGATCTGCAGGAAACAAGAGATTATGCTGAGGGATATGCCGCCCCGAGAAATTATGTTGAAGAGATATTATGCACAGTCTGGTCCGAGGTGCTGGAACTTCGGCGGATTGGAATCAATGATAATTTTTTTGGGTCAGGTGGTGATTCCATCAAGGCCATCCAGGCTGCAGCCAGGATGGAAAAGTACAATTTGAGGCTTGAAGCGAAATATCTCTTTCAGTATCAGACCATTAGTGAGGTTTCCAAAAAGGTACAGGACCGGGCGGATCCTGCCGAATACGGAGCAGTAACTGGGGAAGCCGCACTAGTGCCTATCCAAAGCTGGATGATTGAACACTGTAAAGATACTCTGCATCATAGAAATCTTTCTTTTGTGCTCTATAGGGAGGCCGGCTTCGGCGAAGAGTATATCAAGAAGAGTTTTACTGAGCTCATCAAGCACCATGATGCCCTCAGGATGGTATTCAAAGATCATAACCGTCACAAGCTGCAGTACAACCGGGGGTCCGAGGAAGAATTGTTTGATTTCTATCGGATAGATCTTGCAGAATCGCATTCCTCCATTGAGGATGCAAAGGCTGCAGTGAACCAAGTACAGGCCAGTATGGATTTGGAGAAAGGGCCATTGGTCAAGCTGGCCTTAATTAAAGCCAAAGACGGTGAACATCTGTTAATTGTTGTTCACCAGATGATCATCGACCACCTGTCTTGGAGAATTGTTCTGGAAGACTTGGATACAGTCTACAGACAATTAATAAATCAGGAGGATATCAGGCTGCCTCCTAAAACAGCATCATTTCTGCAGTGGTCCAATCAGCTGCATGAGTATGCGCACAGTACAGACTTGCTCTGTGAGAAGCCATATTGGAATCAGGTAGAGAGTGTAGAGGTTACACCGCTGCCTACCGATTATGAAACAGATGAAGCCAGAGTAAAAGATAATTTCACCTTATACCAAGCCTTCGATTTCACAGAAACGGAACAAATCATGTCATCCATCCGGGGCAACCGGAAGTTCACAACAGAAAGTGTCATGCTGACAGCTCTGGCCATGACGATCTGTGATTGGACAGGTAATCTGGAGGTTGTGGTGAACTTGGGCAATCATGGCCGTGATTTGAACAGTAAAGATATTGATATTCTCAGAACTGTAGGCCGGTTCTCAACCCTCTACCCTGTGGCCCTGCAACTTCCGGAGGACAGAAATATTGGTTCATGTCTGGAGTATGTCAGAGAGTACCTGGGAGGAATTCCTAAGCAAGGAGGAGGGCATGGGGTCTTGAAATATCTGAGCAGTCCTCAGGAAGGGCTGCAATTCCGCTTGAATCCTGAACTGTCATTTAACTATATGGGACAATTTGATGCGGAGTTTAATACAGACATCTTCAGGATATCGCCTATAACTGGTGGGGAGGAGCGGAGCGGAGAAGAGGTCTGGAATTATAAACTTAAATTCATCAGCTTTATAAAAATGAACCAATTGACTGTGGGCATCGAATATAATCATCAGCAATACACCCGGGAGACTGTACATGCTCTGCTGCAGCAATACATGGTGTATCTGCAAAAAGCAGCTGCCAAACCGCTAATCACAACAAATGGAGGTCTTTACAATGACTAATACAATTAAAAGTGAACAGCCCGTGAACAAAATCTTTCCACAGGCTGCAGTTATGCAGATTGTCTCCGGCGTAGGTTTTTCTCTTGCCGTCAAAACTGCAGTGGAACTAGGTGTGTTCGATGCAATTAACAACGGGAAAAAGACAGTGAATGCTATAGCTGAATCTCTTTCTCTAAATGCTCCGGCCTTGTCCAGGCTGTTAAAGGCATTGCAGTCAGTAAGCCTGGTGACTCATGACGAAGACGGGAGCTATCAAGTTACGGAGTATGGAGCCACCCTTCTCACCGGGAAACCAAGGTCTCTTGAGCCGCTTGTGAAATATCTGCTCCATGAGACTGTAGTACAGTCAATGGCTGAGATGAAGTACAGCATCCAAACAGGCAGACCTGCATTTGAGAAGGTCTTCGGGGAGCAATGGTATGGAAATCATGAGATGAAAGATGATTATTTGCAAACCATGGACAAGGCTATGGAAATCTACTCCAGAATGAGTCTTCCGGCCTTGCTGGCTTCGTACCCGTTCGATCAATATGATGTCATCGTAGACGTGGCTGGAGGGCTGGGCCAGCTGATTTCAGGAGTGCTGCAATCGGCTCCAGAATCCAAAGGGGTCCTATTCGATCTTCCTGACACGATAGAAAGAGCCAGAATGAATGCCGGTATGGCAGATACCGGAGAACGTTGTGCATTTGTTTCAGGCAGCATGTTTGAGCAGATCCCTTCCGGCGGCAGTCTGTATATGATCAGCAAGGTGCTGAATGACTGGGATGACGAGCATGTCGTCAGTATTCTTGCAAATATCCGTAAGGTTATGACAAGCGGAACAAGGCTGATTATTATTGAGAATCTTCCGGACAAAGAGGGGATGTCTCCCGAAGAGGCGTTCCGTGATCTATTATTTCTGGTCTGCTCCGAAGGCGGAAGTGTCCGTACTCTGGATGAACTGGGTAAGCTGGCTAACGAAGCCGGTCTGGATATCTTGAGCGTCAGACAAACCCCAAGTAAATATTCAATAATTGAATGTGCAGTCCGGTAAGCCAAAGTCTGTATAGCGGGAGGTCTGGAAGTTGGCCAAATTGTTAAGATTTTTGAAGCCTTATCGGGTCTATCTCGGTTTGATTTTCATATTAGCTTGTTGTCAGGCTATGGCAGAGGTCTACTTGCCAACCTTGATGTCAGAGATAGTGAATAAGGGAATCTTAAAAAAAGATGTCCACTATATTCTGGAAATCGGGGAGTATATGATCCTGGTTGCTCTATTCAATGCAGTGGTTATTGCTTTGACCAGTTACATCTCTGCGAAGGTTACTGTAGGGTACGGGAGTTCTCTGCGTAAGGCTGTGTTTGCCAAAGTACGAAGCTTTTCGCTGAGCGAGCTGGATCGTATGGGGACAGCTTCCCTTGTTAACCGTACAACTAATGATATTACGCAGTTTCAGCAGATCTTCACAGCAATGCTGCGGATGATCATTGTTCCGATGATTTTGATCGGAAGCATCCTTATGGCCGTTTCCAAAAACGCAAAGCTTTCTCTGATTTTTCTGGCAGTCCTGCCTATTCTCGGACTATGTACGGTTGTGATCGGGAAGAACAGTATGCGTTTTTTTAAGACCATGCAGGATAAGCTAGACCGGTTAAACATGATTGTCCGGGAGAACCTGAAGGGGGTCAGGGTGATCCGCGCATTTCATCAGATGGAGGGACAGACCGAAAAAATTCATGCAGCGGGCAAAGATCTGACGGTAATATCTATAAAAGCTAACCTGACGATAGCGCTGGTTATGCCACTGATGATGTTGATTATGAATGTAGCTACTTTGGCAGCTCTCTGGTACGGAGGGCTGTTTACCGGCAGCGGGAGTATGCAAATTGGGGATTTAATGGCCTACGTCCAATACATGATGCAGATCATTATCTGCATTGTGTTTGTATCAATGATGTTCTCAGCAATGCCAAGAGCTAAAGCTTCGGCAGAACGAATTCAGGAGGTTCTTGCCATTAGTCCGGACATTATGGATAAACGTCAGCGCCGCAATGATGAACACGGCGCAGGCAGCATTGAATTCCGGAACGTCAGCTTTAGCTACCCGGGGGCAGAGCGGCCAGCTATACTGAATGTTTCCTTCCGGGCGGAACCGGGCAAGACCGTGGCTATTATTGGAGGTACCGGCTCCGGGAAATCTACCTTAATAAATCTCATCCCCCGCTTTTACGATGTACAGGAGGGAAGTATTCTATTGGATGGTACAGATATCAAGGAGATGCCATTACAGATCCTTAGAGCCAGATTAGGCGTGGTTCCGCAAGAGAATGTTCTCTTCAGGGGTACAGTTGCTGATAATATTAGTGTCGGCAATAGGGCGGCAAGCCGGGAGGAGATCCGGAAGGCTGCGGAGAAGGCACAGGCTCACGAATTTATCCTAAGTATGGAAGGCGGCTATGATGCAGAAATAACGCAGGGCGGGACGAATCTGTCCGGCGGCCAGAAGCAGCGGCTTGCCATAGCCCGCGCGCTGGTCCGCAGACCGGATATTTATATACTGGATGACAGCTTCTCCGCGCTTGATTTCACTACAGACCTTCATTTGAGGACTGCACTTAAGAATGAAACCTTGGCAGCCACAGTAATCGTTGTTGCCCAGAGAGTAAGTACAGTGATTGATGCAGATATCATTCTTGTTATGGATCAGGGCTGTATTGTTGGCATGGGGACACATACAGAGCTGCTTAATACCTGTGTGACTTATAAGGAAATTGTCTCCTCACAGCTTCCGGGGGAGGAATCAGCATGAGCAAGGAGGATAAAACCTCATTAATGAATAAATCCATGAGAGGCCTAAATCCAGTAGGCTCCATAGGTCATCCCAAGGAAAAGGTCAAAAGCTATAGAGTTACTCTCAAAAGAATACTGCGATATCTGGAGCGCTTTAAATGGCAGGTACTAACAGTATGCCTCATGACTGTAGCCAGTACACTATTCAGTATACTTAGCCCTAAAATAATGGGGGATGGCATCAATATTCTGGCAGAAGGGATATACGGGAGACTGGAGGGTTCCTCCGGGACCACCATTAATTTTGCTGCATTCGGAAATATTCTGTTCATTCTGCTGATCATCTATCTGATTAGTGCTGCCTTCTCTTATCTGCAGCAGCATGTTATGGTGAAAATCTCACAAAAAGTTATTTTTCAATTAAGAGAAGATTTGAACCGGAAGCTGGCCAGCTTGCCCCTGAAATTTTTTGATTCACATCCCCACGGCGAATTGTTAAACCGGGTAATTAGTGATGCTGATACCATAGGTATCGCCCTGCAGCAGAATCTTACTCAACTGATATCCGCTGTCCTTCTCATCGCGGGTGTGCTGACGATGATGCTCTTAATCAGTCCTATATTAACAATAATAACAATAATAACAATTCCCTTAAGTATCTTGTCAATCAAGTTCCTGGCGGGACGGTCACAGCCTTATTTTATCGCACAGCGCAGAGCGGCGGGCGGGCTTAGCGGACATATTGAGGAAGTGTATTCAGGTCTAACTGTTGTACAGGCTTACGGTCTGGAACAAGAAGCAGAAGAGAAGTTCATGAAGTTCGATGGCAGACTATGTGAAGCAGGTGTGAAGTCGCAGTTTATTACCGGCTTCATGATGCCATTAATGGATTTCATCAATAATATCGGATATATTGTAGTGTGCGTTCTAGGCGGGATTTTTGTTGTTGATGGAAGAATCAAGATAGGGGATATTCAAGCGTTCATTCAGTACTCTAAGCAATTCTCCCGCCCCATCAATCAAATTTCCAATATTATGAATAGTTTTCAGTCTGCGGTAGCATCCGCTGAACGGATTTTTGAGGTATTGGATGCTCCGGAAGAGTGGGAAGACCTGGATGCTTCACAGGCAGTTGCACTTGAGAACCCCCAGGGGCGGGTTAGCTGCCGCGATGTCAGTTTTGCATATGATGAGGGAGAGACACTGTTGCGGCATGTTGATTTTCAGGTGGAACCGGGGAGCACTGTTGCGATTGTAGGTCCAACCGGAGCCGGAAAAACTACGTTAATCAATCTGCTGATGCGGTTCTATGAAATGGAACATGGAGAAATCCGGATTGATGGCGTGGACATCAGAGATATGCAGAAGGCTGATTTACGAAGGATGTTCGGCGTGGTTCTTCAGGATATCTGGTTATTTTATGGAACAATCAGGGACAATATCGCGTATGGCCGCCCGGATTGTACGTTAGCCGAAGTAGTCCAAGCGGCGGAGGCAGCTCACGCAGATCATTTTATCAGGACCTTACCGGATGGCTATGATACTGTGATTAATGAAGCAGCCTCGAATTTATCCCAGGGGCAGAAGCAACTGTTGACCATCGCCCGGGCTTTTCTTACCCGCCCGCCCATTCTAATCATGGATGAGGCGACCAGTAGCGTGGACACCCGTACAGAGATTTATGTACAGAAAGCAATGAATACTTTGATGAAGGGAAGGACCAGCTTTGTCATCGCCCACAGATTATCTACAATCCGGAATGCTGACATGATCCTGGTGATTGATAAGGGAACGGTTATTGAACAAGGCAGTCATCATGAGCTGTTGGCTAGAAAAGGGGTCTATCATGATCTTTTTAATAGTCAATATGTTTCTGTAACACCTGAACAGCAAAGTATATATACATCAGGATATGCGCAGGTGTAGACAAAGAGCAATATGTTTCAAGATGAAAAGTCCGCACCCCCCTTTGCTGTAATGCGGGTCCATCTGGTGGCCCGTTCCATTTAATCTGCTCAGGCGAAAGATCATCTAGGTATTTTGGTTCCTTTAATATGGGTAATCAACGCCGGTAAAAAAGAACTGTCTCTGTGTATCTTACAACACAGAGACAGTTCTTTTTATATTCGCAATGTCTAAGATCTAAGTGATTGTCGGTTGCTTGGTAATTGAGTGCTTACATCATAAACTTACTTCGCCGAACCCACAAATTGATTTCTCGCTGCACCTAGACCAATGATACCGAGTAGGGCAGAAGCGCCAACCAAGATCAGGAGTGGAGCATTCCAACTATGAGTGGCATCATGCAGGTATCCAATCAGCGCCGGGCCGGTGGCTGCCAGCAGATATCCGATGGATTGGGCCATGCCGGATAATTCCGCCGCCTGATGGGCACTTTGAGTGCGCAAGCCGAAAAACATCATAGACAAGCCAAAGGCAAAGCCCGCTCCAATGCCAAGAATAATCACCCACAACAGAAGCAGTTGGATACTGCTATAGAGAAGCCCAAGTGTCCCGATCAAAAGTAGGATTGTTGTAATAACCACTAAGGACCGCTGGTTAGCCATACGCCCTGCCATAACTGGAACGATAAATGCAAAGGGGAGGGAAGCCATAATCATAACCGAGAGAAACCAGCCGGATTGACTTGAACTGATGCCTTGCTCTTTTAGGATTTCAGGCAGCCAGGCTACCAGCACATAGAAAACGGCTGATTGTATTCCCATAAACAGAGTCACCTGCCAAGCTAATGGGGAGCGCCATATTTTAACCTGATGGTTGTTACCTGTGCTGTTACTAATAATGGCGGGTTTCGTTGGAGTCTTGAGCAGCGGTATCCAAAAGAGAATGGAGATGAAGCTAAGTATTCCCCATACTCCCAGGGCACCTTGCCAGTTCATGCCTGCTCCTACAGCTAAGGGAATACTAATACCGGAAGCAATTGCCCCGCATAGATTCATGGAAACCGAATAAACGCCTGTCATAATCCCCATTTGCTGCGGAAATTCCCGTTTAATCAGGCTGGGAAGTAATACATTACATATAGTAATAGCAAATCCCAGAATTGCAGTTCCAACATATAAAGTCGCTGCTCCGGATAACGACCGGACAGCAATACCGATGACTAAAAAAATAAGAGAAATCAGGATAATTCGTTCTATACCATATTTATGTCCTAATTTGGGTACAAAAGGTGATAACAAGGCAAATGCAATTAGTGGTACTGTGGTAATCAGGCCTGCTAATGTATTTGAAATATTCACGTTGTCCCGAATAAGGCTGACCAAGGGTCCCACTGATGTGAGGGGGGCACGCAAATTCGCTGCGATAAAAATAATTCCTATAATCATGAACCAGACAGTCGCTTGCTTGCGTATGCCGGTTCTGGATATTCCATCCTGTTTGTTAAACAATTGTTCTGGTGAACTCATATGTGTTCCTCCTGTGTACGGGTCTTTTCAATGTATGAACGGACAGCCTCTTCCGCTTGATGACCATCCTGATTGGCAATAGCTTGATAGAGCAGGGCATGAGAGTCAAGATAAAAATCCACATTTTTCAAATCCTTCATTTCTATAATCATGTTCTGCAGCGCCTCGGAAATATGATTGTACAAATTCGCCATCAATTGGTTGTGTGAAGCGGCTATCACCATTTTGTGAAACTCCACATCCCAGTGGGCATAAGCTTCAAGATCTTGCTGGACGGCAGCTTGTCTGCACTGGTCCAGGCATGTCCGTAGTGCAGCCAGGTCTTCCTCGCCTCTCCTGAGCGCAGCCAGGGCAGCAGCTTCTCTTTCCAGTGCATAGCGGACCTCCAGGCTCTCAAGCTTATCCGTATGCTGAATCACTTTTCTAATCACTGACCCCAAAACACTGGAGGAGCAGACATAAGTTCCATCGCCTTGCCTGGTCTTGAGCAGACCTGCATAGGTTAGAGCCCGAATCGCTTCCCTTAAGGTATTACGGCTGACTTGAAGCTGCTCCATTAGCTCCGGCTCTGGAGGAATACGCGTCCCTACTTGCCATTCGCTGCTTTCGATCTTCTCTTGGATCTGGTAGGCCACCTGTTCCACCAAGGTTAAACGTTGAGTCTGAGCTAACAATAATATCATTCCTTTGCAAACGTAGGATGTTTGGTACTTTGGTTGAATTATAGCAGATAGTATTCGGCTTGAAAAGATGAAAATGATATTGATTCTCAATATCAGTCGTGTTAATATAATTTTGTTCAGTGGTGAACAAAAAGAAAAGCAATGGATTGCTGCCTCTGACCATGGTCTGCATGAAGTACAAGAGAGGAGAGAACCGGCAAGTGGAATTTCAAAATCATTCTAAAGGTCACCTTTATGAGCAATATATCAGAATGCTGCATTTGAATGAATTATATACAGAACATGAAATTAATCTGTTTCGTGAGCAAGCCAAAAAGCTTCAGATCGATATGCTGTCCAATAATATTACCAGTGTGCATGTTATTGATTGCATTGGTGATCATGAGCCGATCAATCATACCGGAATTACCAAAAGAATGAATCTGTCCAAAGCAAGCATTACAAGTATTAGTTCCAAGCTGTTGGAAACAGGCTTCATTATGAAAAATCAACTAAATAACAACCGGAAGGAGATTTATTTTAGCTTAACGGATAAGGGAAGACAGGTTTATCAACTGCACCAAAAGATGCATCAAGCGAAAGAAGACAGCTTTTACCAGTTTATTGAATCTTATTCAGAAGCTGAGATACAGACGATTGGGAAATTCATGAGTGATTTGTTGGCGCGCGCCGAAGAATACTCCGAGGGGAAGTTTAATGGAAATGAAGATATTTAATTCGAACCGGAAGGAAGCATCAGGTAATGAAGAAAAAAACTCGGGTCTCTCAGAATTAGAGCAAATTGCCCGCGAGAAAAAGAAAATCCAATTTTACCTCAATATGATGTTAGGACTCAGCGCAAGCTGTGCTGTGATGATACCTGTAGAGCCGATTTATATGACTTTAAAGGAGCTTTCCGCTCAAGAGACCGCACTTATACAAAAGGTAAAGGAGCAATCAGAGCAATCAGAGCAATCGGAATGAGTAATGAATAAGGAATGAAATGATTGGAAAAAGAGCAGAGAAGCGGCCTTCAAAAAGAGGGACCGCTTTATTTTATTAAATTATAATTCTTCGGAATAAAATGCTTTGGATACTGCCTCGGTTGCTTTATCAATAAAAGCTGCAACCTTACCCGGGCTTTCCTTCAGACCACTGCTCACCCACTTTTTAATAATGGCGATACTGCCATGAGCGGTAAACGTATACCAGGACTCAAATAATTGCGGATCGAAATATTTCAATTCCTGCTTCCAGCGCTCAATGGTTAAATCGTGGCTGATATAAAGGACTCTTTCCAATAATTCTTTATCGCCATTTTCGGAGAACAGAACCTCACATATCGTTTTATTCGCTTTTATATACTTACATAATTCATAAGACAGCTTTTGAGGGCTTGCAGAACTCATCCCGAGTTGCTTAATTTCTTCGTAAAGATCATTTTCGATCGTAGAAAGAAGCTCGAACTGATTCGCATAGTGTGAATAAAAGGTGTTGCGGTTAATATTTGCTTCGCTGCAAATGTCGGTCACTGTAACTTTATTGATTGACCGTTCTGTCAGCAGCTTCAACAAGCTTTCTTTAATCACCATTTTTGTATATCTCACTCTGTGATCTGTTTTTTTGTCTGACATCGTATCCTCCTGAGTTAAAATAATTAAATAGTAAATGAACAAATTTAAAATGATTTGTATAATAACTAACAGAATTCAAACGAACAGTCTGTTGTTTTACTAACACGGTGATATTATAATTTATTTGAACGTTCGATTCAAATTAAATTAATTGGAGGAACAATATGGGTGATATAACAGTAGTCCCTGTATGGATAATTCAAGATGTTACCGTCTTAATTGCTGCTATTCTAATGGTTTTTTATATCCTTGATAAGGAAACACATCCCAAAACCGTTCTACTGCAATTTATCGGTTTTGTGTTTTTTTACGCCGCTGTTTTTGAAATTACGGCTTCATCGCTTGGGGAAGGGTTCTACGCCTATGGGCGCAGTATTTTGATGCTATTTAATATACCGATTACTGTACCTATTATTGAGTTTCTGATCATTTATTCAACCTTGCGTGTTCTGAAGTCTGTAAATATACCGTCCTGGACGAAACCCTTTATTACGGGATTAAGCGCTATGGTGTTTGACTTTTCACTCGACCCGGTGGCCGTTAAACAAGTATTTCAGACCATGGAAGGAAGCATTGCAAGATGGACTTATTATCCACTGGCCGGTGAACCTCAGATCTATGGGGAGCCTGTGATGAATTTTACAGGATGGATTTATATAGCGGGGTATTGGACCGTCTTTATCCTAATTGGTGAATGGTGGCATAAAAAGAAAGGCTACAGTAAAAACGTGGGTTACATCTATCCGTTTCTGGCGGCCCTTGCGTCATTGGCTTGTATGTTCTCACCTTTATCTAACTTCTTTAACTATATGGGGCCGTTCTTCGAAAGAACCTCTAATATGCAATGGGTTAATTTGATTGTACTTTCTGTCATTACAATTGGAGTTTTAGCATTAGCTTTCCTAAAGTTCTGGGACCGGAAGGCTAATTATTCAATCACTCCCAAAAAAGATTTTCCGATCATGTTCACTTTCTTAGGATTCCCCTTGGTTAATACGATATTTTGCCTTATAGGTGGGTACACAGAAGTCTTGTGGCTGGTCGTTCTGGCTCAAATCGTATTATTGTTAGCCTGGATTGGAATTTATAAGATGGGTAAAAAAGCAAGCCCAATCGCGAGGTAGTAAAAAAACACCGCCAGACTATAGACCTCTTCCGTCTATAGCTGGCGGTGTATTTTTGCCTTCTGCGTTAAGGCAGCACATTCCCGGCGGCGCGGTAAATCTCGTACCATTCCTCGCGGCTGAGGGTAATATCGGAGGCCTTGGCGATGTCGAGCAGGCGGGCGGTGTTGGTGGTGCCGACAATCGGCTGCATTTTGGCCGGGTGTCTAAGCAGCCAGGCGATGGCGATCGCGGTGTCGGCTACTCCGTTGTCCGCGGCGATACCGTTAATGACTTCGTTCACCTTAGGGAACTTCTCGTTGCCGAGGAATACGCCCTCGAAGAAGCCGTATTGGAACGGCGACCATGGCTGAATGGTCATATCATGCAGGCGGCTGTATTCCAGGATTCCACCATCATGGACTACGGAACCGGCATTGGTCATATTGACATTGAAGCCGGAATCTATCATGCCGGTAACCATGATGCTGAGCTGAAGCTGGTTGAACAGGAGGGGCTGCTTGACGTTCTTTTTCAGCAGCTCAATCTGTAGCGGGTTCTGGTTGCTGACGCCAAAATGCTTGACGAGCCCTCTGCGCTCCAGATCATCGAAGGCTTCGGCCACTTCCTCCGGCTCCATCAGGGTGTCGGGACGGTGAAGGAGAAGGACATCTACATAATCGGTCTGCAGCCGTTTCAGGCTGTTCTCTACTGAACTCACAATATGTTCTTTGGAGAAGTCGAAGAAGCCGTTACGGATGCCGCATTTGGCCTGAATCATCAGCCGGTCGCGCATGCCGGGATTTGCAGCCAGTACGTTACCGAATACTTCCTCCGCTTTACCACCAGCATAAATATCCGCATGGTCAAAGAAGTCTATGCCCACCTCAAGGGCGCTGTGGATATGGACTTCAGCCTCTTTGGGAGACAAATCAGCGATCCGCATACAGCCGAGTGAAATCTCGGAAACCTCAAGTGTACCGTTAGCTACATTAATTCTTTTTACCATTAATCATTCACTCCTTAAATGAAGGTATAGTGTTAGCTTAGACCTTAGAGTTAGGTGTAAGTCAATAGAATCATAGAGTGGCTGTTCATAGAAACGGATTGGTGTTACCTTTACATATAGGTGAAGCCAGCCATGGTTGGCAGAAAGGAGCTGCATGATGGGATACAGCATCAAAACCATAGCACAAAAAAGCGGACTGAGCCAATATACGCTGCGTTACTACGAACGGGAGGGTGTATTGCCGGTTGTGGCAAGGGATGTGAACGGTAATCGTTGCTTCAATGATGAGGATCTGGAGCTAATCTCGCTAATCTGCTGCCTGAAGGATACCGGAATGGCTATAGCGGATATTAAGCAATTCATCGCGCTCTCGCAGGAAGGCAGAGAAGCCTTGCCCGACCAGCGTAGACTGCTGCAGGAGCATAAACAGCATATCGATGAGAAGATCAAGTTCTTTCAGAGCTTTGCCCGGAAGATTGACCATAAGATTGCTTATTTTGCATCATTGGAGAATGAAGCGAAAGCCTCTGGAAATCATAAAACCACCTGAAAAGTAAGTTATCTGCACCGAAGTTGTGATCCGCTTCTTGGAGCCGGGGCAAACTTTGGGTAGAATAAGGAACAGATTCACTTCAAGAAGATGAAGGAGGACACTATAATGTCAGGCAATGAACCAAATCTGGATTGGCTAAGTGATGTATCTGTATTTAAGGTGAACCGATTGGAAGCGCATTCGGATCACCGCTATTATAAAACGATGGAGGAAGCGGAGAGACAAGCCCCCATGGCGCTGCGCCACTCTCTGAACGGAGACTGGAAATTCAGTTATGCGGTGAATGTGGCAGCCCGTGTGCAGGATTTCTATAAGACGGAATATGATACGAGCGGCTGGGGGGACATCCAGGTGCCGGGTCATATCCAGCTTCAGGGGTACGGCAGGCCGCAATATGCGAATACGATGTATCCGTGGGATGGTCTGGATGCTGTAAGGCCGCCGGAGATTCCGGTGAGCAGTAATACGGTGGGCAGCTATGTGAAGTTTTTTGAGGTTCCGGCGACTATGGAGCAGGGGCCGGTCTTTATTTCTTTTCAGGGCGTGGAGGCGGCTTGTTATGTCTGGTTGAACGGGCACTTCGTCGGCTACAGTGAAGACAGCTTCACCCCTGCGGAATTCGATTTGACACCTTATCTGCAGGAAGGAGCTAACAAGCTCGCGGTTGAGGTCTATCAGCGCTGTACGGGGAGCTGGCTGGAGGATCAGGATTTCTGGCGGTTCTCGGGGATTTTTCGTGAGGTGTATTTGTATACGGTTCCTGAGCTGCACGTACAGGATTTGCGGATTCAGGCGGGGCTGGATGCTTCCTATGAGAAAGGTAAGCTAACGGCTGAACTTCGCATGGCAACTGAGGCTGAGGCTGTGATTCGGGTGGAGCTGAAGGATGCGGCAGGTGCTGTGGTAGCGGAAGCAGAAGGACGGGCTGTGGCGGGCAAGGCGGATCTAAGCGTGGAGGCAGGCAAGGTGTTCCCGTGGAGCGCCGAGAATCCGTACCTGTATAACGTCTGTATCTCTGTATATAACAGCCAAGGGGAACTGGTGGAGGCAATTGTGCAGCGGGCGGGCTTCCGCACCTTCGAGCTGAAGGACAAGCTGATGCTGCTGAACGGCAAACGGATCATGTTCAAAGGTGTCAACCGCCACGAGTTCAACCCCCGCACAGGCCGGAACATCTCCAGGGAAGATATGATTAAGGATATCATCATCCTGAAGCAGAACAATATCAACGCGGTGCGGACCTCGCATTATCCGAATCAGACGCTCTGGTATGAGCTGTGTGATGAATACGGGGTCTATGTGATTGATGAGATGAATCTGGAATCCCATGGCTCGTGGCAGAAGATGGGCGCCGTTGAGCCGTCCTGGAACGTTCCCGGGGATAAGCCGGAGTGGGAGGGGATTGTCATGGACCGGGCGGTATCGATGCTGGAGCGCGATAAAAATCATCCGTCGATCCTGATCTGGTCCTGCGGCAATGAATCGTATGCGGGCGAGGTGATTCTGAAGGTGTCCCATTACTTCCGCAAGTCTGATCCGGGACGGCTGGTGCATTATGAAGGAGTCTTCCATAACCGCAAATATAATGACAGCAGTGATATGGAGAGCCGGATGTATGCCAAGCCCGCCGATATTGTAGAATACCTGGAGAATCAGCCGGATAAGCCGTATATCAGCTGTGAGTACATGCATGCTATGGGTAATTCGGTAGGGGGACTCCATAAATATATCGAGCTGGAGAGCCGTTATCCGCTGTATCAGGGCGGCTTCATCTGGGATTACATCGATCAGGCGCTGGTAGCCAAGAACCGTTACGGTGAAGAGTATCTGGCATATGGCGGGGATTTCGATGACCGGCCAACGGACTACAGCTTCTGCGGCAACGGGATTGTCTTCGCTGACCGGACGATCACGCCGAAGATGCAAGAGGTGAATTTCCTCTACCAGAACATCCGGCTGGTTCCTGAACGGGACGCGGTGACGGTGATCAACGGCAATCTGTTCGAAGGGACGGAGCGGCTGTTGCTGGAGTTCCGGTTATTGAGAGAGGGACGGGAGATCTTCAAGGGGCAGAAGGAGATCCATGTGGCTGCGCAGGAGGAGGCGCGGATTGCGCTGGAACTGCCGGATGTGTCAGCAGCTCCTGGGGAGTATACTCTGGCTGTAGGTCTGGTGCTGAAGGAGGCCGAGCTATGGGCGGAGCGGGGGTTCGAGACCGCTTATGGAGAGCATGTCTTCCGCGTAGAAGCGGCCGGAATAACAGCAGGCGGGGAAGCGGCGCTCTTGCCTGCGGCAGCGGAGTTCGGCGTCATTGAAGGGGATGTGAACATTGGGGTGAGCGGCCGGGGCTTTACGGCGTTATTCTCCAAACAGGCAGGTTCCCTGGTGTCGCTCTGCTATGGGGGGCGTGAGATGATTGCGACTCCGCCGGTTCCGCTGTTCTGGCGGGCAACGACCGACAATGATAAGGGGACTGCGCTGGGGTACCATGCCGGCGGCTGGTTCGCGGCAAGTCTAGCCCGCCAGTGTACGGCGGTCAGCCTGCACACCGAAGCAGACCGGGCTACGGTCAGCTTCGACTATGCCTTCAGCATCAGCAGTGAGCTGAAGACCAGGATTGAATACACGGTCCATGCCGACGGCAGCGTCCGTGTCCGTATGGTCTATGACGGGGCAGACGGCTTACCGGATGTACCGGTGGTGGCAGTATCCTTCCGGATGTCGGCAGACTACGAGGCCTCCGAGTGGTATGCCCGCGGACCGGAAGAGAACTACAGTGACCGCGCATATGGAGCGCGGCTCATCCGCTTCCGGCGTAAGGTGACGGAGCTGCCGTCACCGTATCTGGTGCCGCAGGAATCCGGCAACCGGACGGGTGTCCGTGAGGTGAGCATCACGGACAGCCGGGGGTATGGGCTGCAGGTTCAGGCGGCTGCAGGCCAGCCGCTAGAATGTACGCTGTCACCGTATACAGCGTTCGAGCTGGAGCAGGCAGCACATGCTTATGAGCTGCCTCAGGTGCACTATACGGTTGTCACCCTCGCGGCAGAGCAGATGGGTGTGGGCGGGGATGACAGCTGGGGAGCGCCGGTGCATCCGGAATACCGGATCGCAGCGGGTCAGCAGCTGGAATTCGAATTCACGCTGACGGCGGCATTGCCGGAGGCGTAAGAATCATAGAGAAACAGGCCATCAGCGCAAGCTTCGCTGATGGCCTGTTTCATGAGAACCGCTGCCGGAATTCGCGCGGCGACAACCCCTCCAGCTTCATGAAGCTGGAGCTGAAGTAGGAGGATTGGTTGAAGCCCACCTCTTCGGCAATCCGGGCGATCGGGAAGCTGGTCTGCATCAGCAGCAGCTTGCTCTGTCCGATCCGGTAGCGGAGCAGATATTCCATGGGTGAACAGCTATATACCTTGTTCATGCATCGGGCAATATATACCGGATGGAAGTTGAGGCTGTCTCCCAGCATGGCGGTTGTAATCTCTTCACGGTAGTGGGTGCGGAGATAGGAGGCGGCCTGCTCGGCACATAGGGTGGTCTGGGAGCTGCGGTGCTCCGGATTCACAGAAGCGGCCAGCTGCTGCAGGAGGTCCTGGAAGAGGAGCTGCTGCCGGAAGCGGACGGCTTCGAGGTGGGCGGTGGCCTGCAATTGCGTGAGCTGCTCCAATACCTCGTAAGCTCTGTCGGGCAGAAGCAAGTTAACAAACTGGGATAACACCAGATTGAAGGAGCTGATATCGAATAGAGATGCGGGAAGCTCTCCTGCAGTCTCGTTCGGGTTGCCGGGACCGGATCCTGTTATGGATGAGGCAGACCGGCCATGGAAGGTCTGAAAGTGGAGCCAGTGGTAGGCCGTCTCCTCCTTGCAGCCTTCGGTTCCAAAGTGGTGGCAGTCGGGGCGCAGGATCAAGGCATCGCCTGCCTTCACGGTGAACCGCTGCTCCTCCTCGCCGATATACAGGCATCCCTGCTGGACAATGAGCAAATCAAATACCTTGATCTGCTGGCGGCTCCGGTGCTGATAGCCGGGCTGGCAGTGATTGAGGCCGCTGGCTATATAATGCGGCAGGGGAGGGATGCGGAACAGAAGCGGGTTCATGGGCTGGCCTCCTGAAGAAAAGTTTGGATATTGAAAGTTTAGGTTGGAGAATTAGTACATTTTCCAGAGTATATCACCTATAATTTATTACAGGCAAGTTTAAATCGTAAGGCTACGGATAGGTCCTGCGCGACCATCAGAATTCCCCCGGATTCTTCTCCTTAAGGAGTATTCCGGGGGCTTATTTGCGTTGAACTTGCGATTACTGCACAAATGTATGATAAGTGCACAGTGCGGTTAGCCGTAATGTACAGGAATATCCCGAAGCTTCACTGTTCAGCCGCAGGAGGCTTCTTCTATACTCAGGTCATACAAGTCATACACTTGGACTTAACGAAGCTATAGGGGCCATCAAGGACGGAGGCTTCGGACCAAGTGACGCGGCAACTTATCTATAGGCATAGGAGAGTGAAGGCTTTGAGACACCGCAAACGCAAGACCGGTATGCCGCTTGTCGCCCAGTTTCCCCTGAAGGGAACAAGCGGGCTGTCCCCGCAGCTTGACTCCGGTACCCGGAAGAAAAAGAAGAAGGGCTTCGTGCATGAGCTGGTCCATAACCGGATTCTGTTCCTGATGCTGCTGCCTACGCTGTTGTTCTTTCTAATTAACTCGTATTTTCCGATGGTGGGGGTCTATTATGCGTTCACACAGTTCGACTTCAATTCCGGGCTGTTCGACGCTCCCTTCGTGGGGCTGAAGAACTTTGAATTTCTCTGGAAGTCCGGCACGCTGGTGAAGCTTACGCTCAATACGATCGGCTACAATCTGGCATTTATTTTACTCGGGAATGTGCTGGCGATTATCTGTGCTATTCTGCTTAGCGAGCTGCGGGTGAAATGGTTCAAGAAGCTGACCCAATCGGTCATGTTCCTGCCGTACTTCGTATCGTTCGTTATCTTAAGCGTTATCGTCTACAATGTGTTCAATTATGATAACGGTTTCTTGAATACGCTGCTGACGCAATTCGGGGCGAATCCTGTGGATGTCTATAATAATCCGGTCATCTGGATTTTCCTGATCATTCTCTTTTATCTCTGGAAAAATCTCGGCTACAGCATGGTCATTTACCTGGCCTCCATCACGGGTATCAGCGAGGAATATTATGAAGCGGCCAAAATTGACGGTGCCCACATTTTCCAGCGGATCTGGTATATCACGGTGCCGATGCTGAAATCGACCTTCGTCATGCTGCTGCTGTTCTCGCTGGGGAGTATTATGAAGGGGCAGTTTGACCTCTTTTACCAGCTGATTGGAAATAACGGGGTGCTGTACAATACAACGGATATTCTGGATACGTACGTGTTCCGCTCGCTCAAGGTGACCTTCGATGTCGGGATGGCAACGGCGGCCGGCCTGTATCAATCGTTGTTCGGCTTCATCCTGATTATGACGGTCAACTATATCATCCGTAAAATAAATGACGATTACGCCTTGTTCTAGGTTGTGCGGAACCTGCTGCGGAAGGAGAGAAAGAGTATGCAAATCAAAGACGACTCGTACACCAGGCTATTGCAGGGAGTAGCTTATACGGTAATTATACTGGGCTCCTTAGCCTGTCTGATTCCGTTCCTGCTGATTATTTCGGCTTCCTTGACGGCTAATGAGTCCATCATCAAGGACGGGTATCATTTCATCCCGGCGCAGTTCTCGCTGGAGGGCTATAAGACGGTATTCACTTTCCCTGATGAGGTGCTGCGGGCGTATGGGGTGACGCTGTTCACTACGGTGACGGGGACGACACTGGGACTGTTCTTCATGACAATGGCCGGTTATGTGCTGGCCCGCAAGGATTTCAAATACCGCAATACCTTCTCGTTCTATATTTACTTCACGACCCTGTTCGGCGGGGGGCTGGTGCCCTGGTACATTATGATTACTAAGTATCTGCATCTGACCGATTCTTATGGGGCGTTGATTTTCCCCGGCTTGATGACGCCGTTCCTGATTATTCTGATGAAGAATTTCATCCGCTCGGCGGTGCCGGAGGAGCTGTTCGAATCGGCCAAGATTGACGGGGCGGGGGATTTCAAAATATACTGGCGCATTGTGCTGCAGCTCTCGATGCCCGGGATTGCTACCGTAGGTCTGTTCCTCGCACTGGCTTACTGGAACGACTGGTTCTCCTCGTCGCTGTTCATTAATGATCCGCATAAGTATCAGCTGCAGTTCCATTTGTATAATGTCATCAACTCGGCTTCCTTCATCGCCAATATGGGCGCGGGTACCGGGGTCAGCTTAGGCAGCGATCTGCCTACAGAATCCACCAAGATGGCGATGGCCATTGTGGTCACGGGGCCGATTCTGTTCCTGTATCCGTTCATCCAGCGTTATTTCGTGAAGGGGCTGACGATCGGAGCGGTCAAAGGTTAGAACCGTGTGGCAGATTGTACCTTTACCGTACAGCTGCTATATCGGCTAACATAGAGTCACACACAAGGGCGGTATGCTTCCGGGGAGAGAACTGCACGAGGAGCATCAGGGAAGCCTGGGCTTACAAAAAATTCTAGGAGGGTTCATTCATGAGAAAGAAAGCAGGCAGACGATCTTTGGCTACGCTTACAACAGGGTTGCTCGCTCTATCGCTCCTGGCCGGCTGCGGCGGGGGGAACAGCAATGGCAACACCGGCAGCAGTGCCGGGAAGGACGGCAACGCAGGCACACCGGCTGCATCAGAGGGAGCGGCGAAGGCAGCGGACACCGGGATCGACACCTCGAAGAAGGTGGAGCTGCAATTCTATATGCTCGGCGATGCTCCTAAGGATCTTCCGGCCATCCAGGCTGAAGTCAACAAAATGGCTGAGGCAGACCTGAACGCCACGGTGAAGTTCAACTTCACGAGCTGGACGGACTGGGATCAGAAGTACAAGCTGCTGCTGTCCTCCGGGCAGGCGATTGATCTGATTTTTACGGCAGACTGGACTCAATATCAATCCTATGCGAAGCGCGGTGCCTTCTTGCCGCTGGATGACCTGCTTCCGAAGGCGGCTCCTGAGCTGCAGAAGTTCGTTCCGGAGCAGATGTGGGAGGACGTTAAGGTTGACGGTAAAATCTACACGGTTCCGGCGACCTTCAAGGAGTATGTCACCAACGGGTTCGTCTACCGCGAGGATCTGCGCAAGAAGTACGATCTTCCCGTGCCGAAGGATCTGGCCAGCTACGAGGCTTACATGGACGGCATTGTCAAAAATGAGCCGGACATGATGCCGATGTCCCTGAACAGTGATGTGGGCAACAATCTGCACTACATCTATACGGAGCTGAACAAGATGATCGGCGCGCTCCCTTACGGGATGGGTGTGAAGTATGATTCCCCGGGAACGGTCTACTCTTACTGGGGCTCGGAGGAGCAGAAGGAAGAGCTGAAGACGATGAAGCGCTGGGCGGACAAGGGCTTCATTCCGAAGAACGTGCTGAACATCAAGGATACGATGCAGGACCCGATGACTTCCGGCAAAGCCGCCAGTATGTTCGGAGACAACCCTAACCGCTTCAATGATATGAAGATGAAGATCAGCACGACTCACCCGGATTGGGAAATGGCTTATTCTCCGTTTGGTTTGACTACCGGCTATGCGACTCCGGTCCATCCGATTCACAACGGATTCGCGATTCCGAAGAGCAGCAAGAACCCGGAACGGGCACTGGCCTTCTATCAGAAGATGGTGCTGGACAAACGCTATAATCAGCTGACGCAATACGGCATTGAAGGCAAGAACTACACGGTGGAAGACGGCTATTACAAGCTGGTCGGCACCAGTACCTCCAATGGCTTCACTCGTGAGGGCATGAACGGCTGGGCGTGGAGAAATCCAGAGTATATGCTGTTCGACAAGGGCTTTGACGGGGTCAAGGCGATCTTTGATGAGCTGGATAAAATCCAGAAGCCGGATCTGTTCCTGGGCTTCGCCGAGGACTACAGCTCCTATCAGGCAGAAAAGGCTGCGCTAGAACAGGTAGAGAAGCAGTACCTGTTCCCGCTGGAGGCCGGACTGGTAGATGATGTGGATAAGGGCCTGGAGACCTTCATGCAGAAGGCCAAGCAGGCGGGCCTGGAGAAAATTCAGGCGGAGTGGACGAAGCAGTGGGAGGCTTATGTTGCTGAAAAGGGTCTTAAGTAGATGAGAGGAGCCCCGGGAGCCGAAAGGCTTTTGGGGCTTTTTGCTGTGGCGGGGCGTTTGGTGCGCAGGTTGGTGGTTGGGTGGGGCGTTTGGGCGCTTGGGCGGACGCTCCGAAAACGGAATGATGTTCCGATCGCTGTTGTGTCCGGATTTTATCTATTCTACCTTAGCGGTGAAAATCCGGACACAAAGGCGAACGCTCCGCTTCTCCACATTCATTCCGTTTTCTCCGCTGTTTAAGCGCTAGGCGTAACCGGACCACAGCTGCGGGGCCGCGTCAGCCCTACGGCCTCCGCGGCAGGAGGGAAGAGCATCAGCCCGTCTCCATGGATCTGGAGACGGGCTGATGTTGTTCCACATCTAAAGCGTGACAGAGCCAATGCAAGGTGCCAAGACACTGGCTTGTTGTTCCACCAAAGCGGAAAGATAACTGCGGGCTTGGTGTTCCACCAAAGCATGGAACGACTCAATTTCTAAAATCCTGCATGAATTGCAACATTCGACACTCTAAAACTGGCTCAAGGTGGGAATTGTTGCAGAAAAGTCAGCAATTCACTTGAATTCGGCTGATACTTGGGTGAGTTGCTGTATTTGGTGCAACAATTCAACTAAATAGCTAAGGATAGGGGCTCCAAGTTGCATTAACTGCAACATCTCGACTGGCCGAGTTTGTTCAAATGATATGTGTATCTCGACAATGTGCGGGTTAGTGACACCTGAGGTGCATGGTGCTTCACTAAACCAGAAAAGCTAACGGCAGGGGCTTGGTGTTCCACCAAAGCGGGAAAGGCAACTGCGGGGCTTGGTGTTCCACCAAAGCGGGGAGGGCAACTGCGGGGCTTGGTGTTCCACCAAAGCGGGGAGGGCAACTGCGGGGCTTGGTGTTCCACCAAAGCAAAAACAAAAGCGGCCCCAATACGAAATCCTGCACAAATTGCATCATTATACTTTATAAATGGGGCCTGAGCAGGAAATGTTGCAGGGAATGCAGCAGTTCGCTTAGGGTTAGCGGATACTTGAGCGAGTTGCTGCATTTGGTGAAACAATTAAACACAGAAGCTAAGTATCACGTCTCCAGGTTGCAGTATCTGCAACATTTTGATCAGGCTAGTTTGTATAAACCCCTAACTCATCCGCACACTCTTCAACCGGCGATAATCGGTAGGTGTTGTACCGAAGCTGCGCTTGAACATCCGGTGCAAGTAAGAGCTGCTGGTGAAGCCGCAGCGCTCGGCTATCGCAGTGACGGGCAGGTCGGTGTTCTCCAGCAGGGCGCACACCTCACGCATCCGCACCTCCAGGATGACATCGACGATGCTGTTCATGGTCTGCTGCTTGTAGAGGCGGCTGATATAGATGGGTGACATATCCAGCTCATCGGCGATCTGGTTCAGGCTCAGATGAGACTTCATGTAATCCTCGTTGATCATGGCGTTGATCTGGCAGATGAGGTCGTGCTGCTTGGTGTTCTTTTTGCCTGCCAGCTGCTCCTGCAGGGTATGGAAGAGGGCGGCGAAGGCCTCCTCAAGCTCGTCTATCGTCTCGATGGCGTCAAGGCTGGGCAGCTCGGCCACTCCATCGATTTGTAAGCGATTACGCTTCTGGATAGTATTCACGATCTCTCTTATAGTGACGCTGAGCCTGGACACGGTTAACTGCGCGGTCTGGTAAGGGAAGGCCTCTGTCTCGCGGATCATCGCGCTGAACTGTTCGGCAGCGTCCGTCAGCTTACCGCTCAGCAGCGCATCCGCTAATCTTTTCTCCTTGTCGGCCGGATAATGATAAGTGCTGGACTCCAGGGCGCAGATATCCCGGGCATTCAGGATACAGCCATGTCCATAGAACAGGCGGTGATTCGACGCCTCGCGGACCTGCTGATAGAGCTGATGCAGTTGGCTGGCATTACGGTCAATATGGCTGTAGGTCAGCGTAAGGCTGATCTTCAGATAGTCGGAGCAGGCCTGCTGAATCTGCCGGAGCAGGGCTTCGATCAGTCCGGTATCCGTATATTCCACGGGATCGATAATGTTCAGCAGCACCAGGATTCCGTCATCGTTCATATCCACAGTCTCCACGCGGTAGGTCTGGCCGCAGATTTCGGAGGCGATGTTCATGATGGCGAACTTGGAGGCCAGCAGATAAGAGGAGCGGGCTTCCCGGAACTCCCGGTAACGGTCAATCCGCAGCAGGATCAGCCGGTAATCATCATTGAAGGTGAAATGAATGCCGAGCTGGCGCAGCTTCTCGACCTGCTGCATGGACTGCAGCGGCTTCAGGCCGAGGATCAGGTCACGCAGTGTATTTTGCCGGATCATGAACATGCTGTCGCGCTTCTCGGTCTCCAGGATATGCATCTCGCTGACAATCCGGTTCATCGGCAGGTAGAGGCTTCTGGACATGATCCAGGAAAGGCCTATGCCGGCCACCAGCACAAGACCTGCAATCAGCAGGGTGGTGTTGCGGATGTTGTTGGTCTGCTTCGTAATGATCTCATATGGCGTAATTCGTACATACTGCCAGCTTAGATCGTCCGGTGCCGTATAAGAGATCAGTGAGTTCACACCCCCGAAGGGAGCGATGAAATACCCGGCCTCCCGGCCCTTGATCCGCTGCTCGATGAATCCCGCTTCCTCCGGGGTAAGCTCCTGCTGCTTCAGGCTGTTGCTGGACAGGAAGGCACCCTGATCATCCAGTATATAGGTGGCGCTGGTTGAATCCGCCGGGCTTGCGATCTCTTTGTTAATCCAAGGAGCCGAAATATTCACAATCACTGCCGAATTAATCGCCCGGTCCCAGCCGATGGCATCCAGACAGAGGAAGGTGTAGGCCCGGACCTGATCGTTCTCCTGTGCGCCGTTAGAATAGACTCTAGGAATAGGAGTGAACGCCTTATATTTCTGATAATGGCTCAGAATATCCAGAATGGAGGTATCGACCAGCTCCTTTTCGGTATACACACCGTTCTGGCCATGGGAGGAGGCAACATACAGCTGCCCGCCCTTGGGATTATATACATAGATGGATTCGATATAAGGCATAGAGCTTAGATAGTTGCCCAGCTCGGACATGGCGGCGGTGACATCGTAGATGTCCGGCTTATCGTAGAACACAATTTTGGAGATGGTGCTGTTGCGGTAGATTTGAAAAGAAAGCGATTGCGCAGCATCAGTCATGTTCATGACCTCCCGGCTGGTCTGTGTGAGGTTGCCGAGGTCGGACTGGAAGGTCTGTTTCTTTTCTACGCCGATATAGTAGTTGTAATAAATGATGGTGGAGACCAGAAAGGTTAAGGAGACGCAAAGCGTAATGCTGACTAGCAGTCTGCTGTACAGTGCCCGTTGATTGCCGATCTTGTTCAGTCTCATCCAAGTAGCCCCCTAACTCACTGTGTATTCTTGCGGGTACTGTCCTTTGTCTTAAATGTTCATAGTAAGATTATAAGCTCCAGCCTATGAACAGGACAGTGGAACAAGCTTACAACAGTGAACAGGCCGGACCCCTGAACAGTGAACAAATGCAAGATTCGTGTACAAAAGCTACTTGTGACAGGAGGGGACTATTCCCTATATGACTCTGCTCTGAATGCGGAAGGTGCGCGGGGAGAGGCCGATCTCCCGTTTGAACATATTGCAAAACTGCGCATCGTTGACGAATCCGGCTGCAGCCGAGACCTCGGAAATATGCATTTGGCTGTGCAGGAGGAGCGACTTGGCATAATCCAGGCGTTTTAGTAAAAGATAACGGTGGGGGGAGTGCATGAACCGCTCCTTGAACAAATGCCGGAAGCGGTCGTAGCTGTAGCCGGACATCTCTGCCAGCGAAGCCACCGAGAGCTTGTGACGGTAATGCTCGTTCATATAATTGAGCACATACTGCATCTGATCCTCTGCAGGGGAATGGAAATCGGAGGCGCTGAGCAGCCGCTGGAGATAGACGGTAATTTCACTCATTTGCAGATTCAGCAGCTCGCTGAACCCGTCACGCTTGCGCTTGAACTCGGCGCTCATCCGTTGCAGGGTCTGTAGTACTGTGTGCTCTTTATCGTCGTCAAACACACCGGACAGCGAATTAATCACGGGATTGCCGCAGTGAAAGCCGACGAACAGCACCTCCGGGCTGGGCTGATGATTCTCGTCATGCTTGAAGCCTGCCGGAATGAGGGCGAAGGTATAGGGCCGGAAGTGATAGCTGCGCTGGCCGATGCTGCAGGTGCCCTGACCATGGATATAATAGACAAGCTCGAAGCACTCATGCTGGTGCGGAGGGATATAGGTACCCGCTTCATGTTCTGCATTTACAATATATAGGACACGATCCATGATGAGGCCTCCCTTGATAGTCATTTAGCCGAATCGTACAAAAACATGACCGAAAATATATAAATATTTATGTTTTCATTTGATATGATCTTATCAATAAAACCGAAGATTCTCAACTGGACTGGCCATCTTGTTCGGATATTTTACGGTTTTTTAGCGAAATGTAACATGAAATGTTTGGTTTTCAGAGTAAATTGCTTATTTTCAGAATTTCAACAGTCGCTTATTCATGCTGCCCGATTCGAAGGGACCAACAAAACGTGTAATTGGGATTTTATGCTATTCAGCTGGATGGATCTATTACAAATAGGGGTGTGAACTTAGAAAATGAAAAAGAAAATGCTCACTTTAATGTTGCTGGCAGTTATGGTACTGGTCGCTGCGTGCGGGAACAACAAGTCCGGGAACGGGAATGGTGCGGCAGCAACTCCGGGAACGGATGCGGAAGGCGGCGGCGCGGCTGCGGGGGACAAGCTCAAGGTGGTGCTGCTGATTCCGGGGACGCTGGGGGATAAATCGTTTTTTGATGCGGCGAACAATGGTCTGCAGAAGGTGAAAAGCGAGCTTGGCGCAGAAACGAAGGTTGTGGAAATGGGCGCTGACAAGACGAAATGGGAGCCGACTTTTAATGATATCGCTGCTGAGGATTGGGATGTTGTTATCTCCGGCGGCTCGGAAATTACAGAAATGTTCAATGCAACGGCTCAAGCGAATCCTGATAAAAAATTCATCAACTATGATACTGACATCGAGGAAGCGCCTGCCAATATGTACAATATGTCTTACTCGACCAATGAGGTCTCATTCCTGGCCGGGGCTGCTGCTGCGCTTGCTACCCAGTCTGATATGCCTAATGCCAACAAGGACAATGTGATCGGATTCCTGGGCGGAATGGACATTCCCGGCATCAATGCCTTCCTGGTTGGTTACATTCAGGGAGCACAGTATGTTGATCCGGAAGTGAAGGTAGCGGTCTCTTATGCCGGAGATTTCGTGAACCCTGCCAAGGGCAAGGAATTGTCGCTGATCCAGTATAACTCGGGTGTGGATATTATCTTCAACGTAGCGGGCGGTACGGGCCTTGGTATCTTCGATGCAGCGAAGGAAAAGAACAAATATGCAATCGGCGTCGATTCTGACCAGGCGATGCTGCTGAAGGATACAGATAGTGTGAAAGCCAACCTGATCGTTACTTCTGCGATTAAAAAGATTGATTCGGCCATCCTTGGTGCAGTGAAGAAACTGCAGGACGGCACGCTTGAAATGGGTAAACGTGATGTGCTTGGCTTCGTTGAAGACGGCGTGGGCATTGCCGAGAACGAGATCTACAAGGCGGCATTCCCGGCGGAACTTCAGACCAAAATTGAAGAAGTGAAGCAGAAGCTGATCAATAAGGAAATTAAGGTGGATAACGCAATGGGTATGGAGACCTCTGAAGTGGAAGCGATCCGTAATGCCGTTAAACCTTAAGGACATGAATAAAACTTTGGTTGAAAGGCGTTGATGACCCATGGCAAATGCTCTGCTGGAAATGCGGGGAATCACCAAAGTGTATCCGAACGGTGTGGTTGCCAACAAGGATGTTGAGTTCTCTCTGCGCGAAGGCGAGATCCATGCGATTGCGGGTGAGAACGGAGCCGGTAAATCGACTCTGATGAAAATTATGTTCGGAATGGAGAGCCCAAGCGAAGGCGGGCTCTACATTCGGGGAGAACAAGTGAAGCTACAGTCTCCGCAGGACGCGATTGACCGCGGCATTGGTATGGTGCATCAGCATTTCATGCTGGTGCCTTCTTTTACGGTGGCGGAGAATATGGTGCTGGGTATGGAGCCGAAGAGGGGCGTGGGCTTCAATTATGCAGAGGCCGTACGCCTGACGGAAGCAACTGCACGTAAATATAATCTCTCAGTGAATGCCAAGGCGAAGGTCGAGGACCTAAGCGTCGGCATGAAGCAGAAGGTGGAAATTCTGAAGGCGCTGGTGCGCGGGGCCAAAATTCTCATCCTCGATGAGCCGACAGCGGTGCTGACTCCGCAGGAGACAGAGGAGCTGTTCCATGAGCTGCAGCAGCTTAAAGAGCAGGGACACACGATTGTGTTCATCTCGCACAAGCTGAAGGAGGTCAAGGCCATCTGTGACCGGATTACCATCATGCGCGGCGGGCGGAGCGAAGGCGTCTTCGAGACCAAGGAAGTAACGGAGCAGGAGATCTCACGGCTGATGGTTGGCCGGGATGTGGTCCTGAAGTACGACAAAAGCGATCTTCCCTACGGCAAGCCGGTGCTTGCGGTGGAAGGGCTGAGCGTCTCAGACAGCCAGGGCAAAGCGCTGCTCTCCGAGATCAGCTTCTCGGTCCGTGAAGGCCAGATTGTCGGCATCGCCGGCGTTGAAGGGAACGGACAGACGCAGCTGATCGAGGCGCTGACCGGCGGCCTGCGAGGGGTTGGCGGCAGCGGGTCGGTACAGGTGAAGGGGAAGGATATCCGTGAGCTGGATATTCTGGACATCCGCAACCTGGGGGTATCCTATATCCCTGAGGACCGGATGCGTCAGGGCTCTGCCGGAGAGGCCAGCATTGCCGACAATCTGATCTCCACGCGCTACCGTCAGAAGGATATGAATAAAGGGCCATTTTTGCACGGGTCCAGAATTGCTGCGCTGGCCTCTGCGCTGGTGGAGGAATTCAAGGTGCGGTGCTCCGGTCCGCAGCAGCCGATCGGCATGCTGTCCGGCGGTAACATGCAGAAGGTGGTCGTAGCCAGGGAGTGTTCCACGAATCCGCAGCTGCTGATCGCCGAGCAGCCGACCCGGGGCGTGGACATCGGGGCTGCCCAGTTCATTCACCAGAAGCTGCTGGAGCTGCGTTCGGCGAACTGTGCGACGCTGCTGGTATCGGCAGATCTGAATGAAATTCTGGAGCTGAGCGACAGTCTTCTTGTGATGTATGAGGGCCAGATTGTGGCGTATTTCGAACATCCGTCGGCAGTCGGTGAGGAAGAGCTGGGGCTCTACATGCTGGGAATTAACCGGCAGGACAAAGAGCAGACCGGGAGGGCCGCAAATCATGTTTAAAGTCAAATATTTCGAGGCGATCCGCACAGCGGCGGTCATCGTCATTGCACTTATTATCGCGTTCCTGATCATCTCGCTGGTCAGTGACCACCCGGTGAAGACGATCGGAATCTTCCTCTGGGAGCCGTTGTCCACGAAGGGCCATATCGGCAACGTCATTGAAATGGCGATCCCGCTGATGTTCACCGGACTTGCGGTCTCCCTGCTGTTCCGGGCCAATATGTTCAACCTGGGGGCAGAAGGAATCTTTTATTTCTCCGGAGTGGTGACTACTGCACTGGCGATTCATCTCAGCCTGAACAGCTGGTTCCATCCGGTAGTGGCGATTCTTGCAGGCTCCATCGTGGGGGCGCTGCTCTCGGCCATCCCCGGTATTCTCAAGGCCAAGTGGAATGCGAATGAGCTGGTGACCTCTCTGATGTTCAATAACATCCTGTTCGGGGTGGGGCTGTACTTGCTGAACTATCATCTGCGGGATGCCAAGGCGTTTGCCAACGTTTCTTTTAAATTTGAGAAAACGGCCCAGCTCAGCAAGCTGTTTGCAGGGACGCGGATTCACACCGGACTTATTATTGTGCTGGTGCTTATCGTATTGGCCCATCTATTCCTCTACAAGACCAAATGGGGCTACGAGCTGCGGATGACCGGGGTTAACCGGGATTTCGCCCGTTATTCGGGGATGAAGACGGCCAAGGTGATCATTCTGGTCCATCTGATCGCCGGGTTCATTGCCGGTATGGGCGGCTCGGTGGAGGTGCTCGGGATGTACAGCCGGTTTCAGTGGACCTCCTTGCCGGGCTACGGTATGGATGGTGCGCTGGTGGCCATGCTGGCCAAGAATAATCCGTTCTCCGTCATTGTCTCGGCGCTCTTCCTGGCCTATATCCGCATTGGCGCCGATATGATGTCGCGCCTCTCCGATGTGCCGTCCGAGATGATTTCGATCATTCAGGCTGTCATTATTCTGCTGATATCTGCTGAGCAGTTCCTCAAGTTCTGGAAGAACCGCATGCTGCTGAAGGAGGCGAAGGAAGCATGAACAGTCTGCTGAATGTCATACTGACGACGGATTTTGCCTTCTCTGTCCTGCGTGTAACCACGCCGATACTGTTCGCTGCACTGGGGGCGCTGATCTCGAACCGTGCCGGAATTATCAACATCGGGATGGAAGGGATCATGCTGGTCTCGGCGCTGGCCGGGGTTATTGTGAGCGCGTATACGCAGAGCGCCTGGGTGGGACTGCTTGGGGCGGTGCTGTCGGGTACGCTGATTGCGGGGATTCTGGCCTTTTTCACCTTGAAATTCAAGACCCATATTATTCTGGGCGGGGTGGCGATCAATATGTTC
The DNA here is from genome assembly GCF_000517865.1 of Paenibacillus sp. FSL R7-269. Classification (NCBI taxonomy): domain Bacteria; kingdom Bacillati; phylum Bacillota; class Bacilli; order Caryophanales; family Paenibacillaceae; genus Paenibacillus; species Paenibacillus sp. FSL R7-269. The sequence goes on along the minus strand of NZ_ASPS01000080.1, from coordinate 16,630 downwards.
GCCTCCGGGGGTACGGTATTTATTCTGTATCTGCTGAGCGGCGACAAAGGATCTTCCACCTCCTTAGCGAGTAAAGTGTTGCCGAGTGTGAATATTCCGCTCCTGCAGGATATTCCGGTGCTGGGCCCGATTCTGTCGGGGCACCACATTCTGACGTATTTCTCTATATTGTCAGTGCTCGTAGTCTATTATCTGCTCAACCGTACACCGCTGGGATTGCGAATCCGCTCCGTAGGCGAGAATCCGCACGCGGCCCAGTCCGTAGGCGTCAGTGTGGTCCGCATTCAGTATAGTGCACTGCTGCTCAGCGGCTTCTTCGCCAGTCTGGGCGGAGCCTATATGTCGATGGGCTACTTGTCACTGTTCACCCGCGATATGATCGCTGGCCGGGGCTGGATTGCAATCGCTGCCGAATCCATGGGCCGGAGCACCACCGTGGGCACAGCGCTGACCTCACTGCTCTTCGGCGCAGCCGACGCGCTCTCCAATGCCCTTCAGGTGCTGAAAATTCCAGCTGAGCTAATCGCTACGCTACCTTATGTGGCAACGGTCATCGGCCTGATCATCTACGCCATCTCCGAGACACGGAAGAAGAATAAGAAGCTTAAGGCTACTGTTACGAAATAATTAGCAAAGATCAACCTACAAGGGAGCGACAACGATGCCAACACCTATCATTATTGACTGCGATCCGGGGCATGACGACGCGATTGCCATTCTACTTGCGCTGGCACATCCGGGAGAGCTGGATATCCGGGGGATTACAACTGTTGGCGGCAATCAGATTCTGGATAAAATTACCGACAACGCGCTCAAGATTCTCAGCTTTGTAAATGCAGATATTCCGGTGGCCAAGGGAGCGGCGGCGCCGCTGCTGGGCAAGCTTGTTACCGGGGAGGAAGCCCACGGGGAGTCCGGCATGGACGGCCCGGCGCTGCCAGCGAGCAAGTTCAAGCCGGTAGAGCAGGGAGCAGTAGAATTCATGCTGGAGATTATCCGCGCTTCGGAAGAGAAGATCACCCTGGTGCCTACCGCCCCGCTGACGAATATCGCCCTGCTGATTACCGCTTACCCGGAAGTGAAGGAGCGGATCGAGAAGATCTCGCTAATGGGCGGCGGGCTGGCTTACGGCAATGTGACCCGGACAGCGGAGTTTAATATTTATGTGGACCCGGAAGCGGCGCGGATCGTTTTTGAATCTGGCATTCCAATTGTCATGAGCGGACTGGATGTGACAGATAAGGCGGCGATCTTCGAAGAGGAGATTCAGGAGCTTAAGACGCGCGGCCCCGTGTCCGTCATGGTCGGCGAGCTGCTGGATTTCTATTCGATCTACGGGAAGAAAATGGGCTTTGTCGGCAATGCACTGCATGACCCTTGCGCCATTGCCTGGCTGCTGCACCCGGAGCTGTTCGAATCCGAGCACCTGTATGTAACGGTAGAGACCGAAGGCAAGCTTACCCGCGGCATGACCGTGGCCGACCGCCGCAAGAAGCCGGACCAGCCTGCGAATACGGAGGTACTGCTTGGTGTGGACCGCGAAGCCTTCATCAAGCTGCTGTTCGATTCGTTGGACCGGTTAGACCGGCAGCTCGAGTCGCCGGCAGGAGAAGCTTAGCAGATGGCAGGCTGGGAACGTCTGCAGGAGACGGTAAGGTTCGAGCTGCAGCAGCGGATCGAGGAAGGCTGCCAGCCGGGCAGCCTGGCGGAGAAGCTGGATGCAGCCGGGAGCGATGAGGACAAGCTGATGGAGGTATACCGGGAGCTGATGGCACTTCCCGTGGATACAAGCTTTCCTTACCAGGAGCCGTCGGATCTGGAAGCGATCAGACAGCTTCGCCCGGAGGGTCCGCGCAAGCTTGCGGTGGACTGGACGGCGGACCAGTGGAGAGACAGGTTCTACGGCGCCTGGCTCGGGCGGAGTGTAGGCTGCGCGCTGGGCAAGCCGCTGGAATATTGGGACTATCTCTACGGGAAGGATGGCCGGACCGGCTGGGAGAATATCGAGCTGTGGTTCCGCGGTGCGGATGCCTGGCCGATTACAGGTTATACTCCTGAGCATTCCACGGCAAGGAAGGAATATGGCCTGGGCTTAAGCGACTGGTCATTCACCAGCACGCGCGAGAAGATCAGCTACATGGAGAGCGATGATGATATTCGTTATACCGTGCTTGGCCTGATACTGCTGGAGCAAAAAGGGCTGAACTGGGACTCCTGGGATATCGGCAAACTGTGGCACGGCCATCTGACCTACAGTCAGGTCTGCACGGCGGAAACGCAGAGCTATATGAACTTTGCTCAGGAGACCTCCCATCTGCACGGGGAGAAGCCGGCGGACTGGCCGCTGCGGCAGGAGCGGGTACGGATGCATCTGAATCCGTACCGGGAATGGATCGGTGCGGCGATCCGCGCGGATGCCCTGGCTTATGGAGCGGCCGGACATCCCCAGCTGGCGGCAGAGCTGGGCTGGCGGGATGCCTCCTTCTCGCATGTGAAGAACGGAATCTACGGCGAAATGTTCAATGCCGCGATGATCTCAGCGGCATTCGCAGGCCTCAGCAATCAAGAGATTGTGCAGATCGGCCTGAGCGAGATTCCGCAGACAAGCAGATTGGCTAAGGATGTGCTGAGGGGCGTAGAAATTGCACAGCAGGCAAAGAGTGAACGTGAACTGGTCAGCACCCTCTGGAACGAGTTCAGCCATTACGACCCGGTGCATACGAACAACAACGCTGCCATTGTGGCGGCCTCGTTGATCTACGGCGGCGACGACTTTGAGAAAGTAGTGGTCACCTCCGTATCAGCCGGAATGGACACCGACTGCAACGGGGCTACCGTTGGCTCTATTATGGGAGCGAAGCTGGGTGCTGCCAAGCTGCCGGTTAAGTGGACCGCTCCGCTGAACGACCTGCTGTATGCGGATCTGCCAGGCTTCCACCCGATCGCCATTTCTGAGGTCGCGGAGCGTAGTTATCAGGTGTTTCTGAAGCTGCGGGCGGAGCTGGGAGAAGAGGAAAAGGGATAATACAGATACTAATTATATTTAAGCGCTTTTTATGAGGTCGCCTCGCACCGGATGTTTTCAGGGGAAAACATCCGGTGCGGTTGGGCGTCTTTTTTGTCTTCCGGGAAGTTATTACCTCCACTGTTCTGGATGTATACAGTGGGGCATAAGTGCTCAGATGCATTTAAAATGAGGAGCCTAGAATGTATGTGAAAAACCGAATACAATGTGCCGCTGAGAAGGTGAGTTGATACACAGGGGAAATTTGGAACTGGAGGAGCGGTAGCGATTTCTTGAAAGCTTTTCGAAGGAAAGCTCGCATCGTAAGCATAGGCTATATTTGGATTTCTACCGCGAGGAGCAGTTCCCACAAGGAAGTCCAAATATAACAGCGGCCGAAAGTCCAAATGTTCACCGCAGTGAGGACCAAGCTTTGATTTTTAAGTTAACATTCACATGATTGAACTTGTATGTTAGCATTACTTGTAATTCTATTACTTACCAAATTTAGATATTGAGATGGGGGCAGAGCTCATGCTGAAAGTCATGATTGTAGACGATGAACCTTGGGTTCTGGAAGGACTCAGGACGATGGTGAACTGGGAGAAATCCGGATTCGAGGTATGCGCCGAAGCGCTTAGCGCCGGGGATGCGCTGCGGCTGATCCGGGAGCACAGACCGGATCTGCTGCTGACGGATATCAATCTTCCGGTGATGAGCGGCCTGGAACTGATTGCGGCGGTGAAGGAGACGGTGGACCCTCCGCCCCGGTTCGTGATCCTGAGCGGGTATGACGATTTCAACTATGCCCGGATTGCGCTGCGTCATAAGGTGGACGGCTACCTGCTGAAGCCGGTGGATGATGAGGAGATTGAGGAACTGCTGGGGAAGATCCGTGCTATTATCCAACGTGAAAACGCTTCCAGATTAGAGGGGCAGAAGAAGCACAATATCCTGGTACATAATCTGATCAGCCGTTGTGTCCAGGGGGATTGGAGTGAGGAGCTGGAACATGCCGCCTCCGGTCTGTTGGGGCTTCAGCCTGATACAGAGCTGCAGTGTATTCTGGCTGCTGCCATCTCAGGTTCAGGGACGGTGAGCCTGAACGAAGGCGATACCGAGGGTTTCCCGGATCACCTGGGCTATGTGTTCCACGACCCGGCCGGAAGGGCCGGACTCCTGGTTCGCTCAGCCGGACTGTCCCCGGAAGCGCTGGAGGCAGCCGCCGCCCAGGTGCAGAAGGTGCAGTCAGAGAAGCTGGGGTTGCCGGTGGCTGTAATGATCAGCAGCCGGGGAAACGGCCTGCGCTCCATCCAGGAGCTGTACACCCAGACGCTTGAGGTCTGGGGGCTCAAGTACCGGAAGGAGCGGGGCGGAATTTTCTACTACAACGATTTGCGTACTGCCCGCTTGTCTCCGGAATTCACAGACGGGCACTTTACGCGTGTGCTGGATGAGGTGAAGGAAGGCGTGCCGGAGAGAATCCGGGCCGCTGCCAGGGAAGCCTTCGCAGCCATGACTGCCAAGAGGGTGAGTATTGAAGCTGCACAGGCCGAGGTAGCCCATCTGGAGATGACCTTATGCCGGAGCATTACCGAGATGCAGGGAGATCCCGACCAGATCATGTGTGCGATGCACAAGGAGTACGGCAACCTGGGCGGACTCACGGATTATTACAAGCTCAGCCTGTATGTGGACCGGCTCTGCCTGGAGACAGCGGCGTACCTCACCGAGCTACGGGCCAACAACGAGGGGAACACCATTTATAATGTGATTCAATACGTGGATCTGGAATTCCGCAGCAAGCTGCAGCTCCAGGACCTCGCCCGGCAGTTTCATATGAATTCGGCCTATCTGGGCCAGCTGTTCCGCAAGGAGACGGGGCGCAGCTTCAGCGATTATCTGAATGAGAAGCGGATCGAAGCAGCCAAGAGCCTGCTCAAGCGCACGCAGCTCAAGATATCGGATATCGCGGTGCAGGTGGGTTTTTCCAATACCGATTATTTCATCGACAAGTTCAAGAATAAGGTGGGTTCATCACCTTCGGTGTACAAGAATGCCCACAACAATAAACAGCTCTAAGTGGAAACGGCCTTGCCATCCTTTTATAAGGACGGTACCGTTTCAGCGAGAAATAGAAGGATAAATGAATGGTTTGAAACCAATACATTCTTATATTTTAAGATAACCCCACAAAGCGGGGCTTTGGCTTCGAAGGTTACTCAGGTACTTTGCGGGGACCCCGAAATCTTATAAATTCTATAATGATAGGAAAGCCGGGTGTGTGTGAGGGATGGCGACAAAACGGTTTAAATTCGGCACCATCGTCAATGATATTCCGCTAAGCTACAAGTTCTATCTCATCTACATTGTGGGTGTGCTCCTGCCGATCATGGTGCTGAATCTGGTATTCCTGGAGCGGATTACGGATCTCATCAAATCGAGGGAGCAGCAGAATCTGGAGATTTCCATGGAACGGGCGCGGAAGGACATTCATGATTTTATTGAAGGGGGGGTCTCTGTCGGCTACACGCTGGCTGCGGATAAGAACCTGTACGAGATGCTGGACCGCACCTATACGGACTCTATCGAGTTCTACAGCATGTTCAACGAACAGCTAAGAGACCGGATGAACAGTTATATGCCTGTTAATAATCAGCTGGAACGAATCAGTATATACACGAACAACCAGACGGTTGTATCCGGGGGCAATTATCAGGTGATGAACGATAAAGTATGGTTAAGTGACTGGTACCAGCAGGCGAAGAAGGCCACCACCCAGGTATATGTTGCGGCTTACCGGACGACGGAGAACAAGAATCTGGCCTCGTCCACCCCTACGCTCAGCATTATTGAGACCATGGACAATTACCGTAATCTGAACAGCTATGAGAAGGTGCTGCGGATTGATCTGGACATCAGTGAGATCTATGACATTATCGTCCGGGAACGGGATTACCTGAGCCTGTATCTGATCAATGGGGAGAACAAGATTGTGATGTCAGCGGACAGCGGCTATCAGCACGTTACAGATAATCCCTATCCGGTATTCGATCAGTGGGGGGACAGCCAGGACGACAGCGAGGGAGTGCGGGTAATGGCTGTAGGGACGGCGAATTATCTCAAAGGCTGGCGGATTGTCGGAATTACGCAGGGGGAGCGGATCTCCCAGGCGGTTCTCGATATCCGTCTGTACGCAGCGGGCCTAGCGACAACGCTTACTCTGTTGACCAGCATATTCATATATATCATGCTGCGCTCCTATAATTACCGGGTGAAACGCCTGGCCCGGCACATGCAGAAGGTGACGAACGAGAAGTTCGAGCTGATTGCCATCGATGAGGGCCGGGATGAGATCGGCGGGCTAATCCACAATTTTAACCGGATGACCTCCAGAATCCATTCCCTGATCAATGATGTGTACAAGCTGGAGATCCAGAGCAAGAACCTGGAGATGGAGCGCGTCAGGGCGGAGCTGAATTTCCTGCAGAGCCAGATGAACCCCCACTTCCTGTTCAACACGCTGAATGCGATTCTGGTGGTCTGCACCAAGAACAAATATAACGATGTCACCGATATTGTAAAAAGCCTGTCGAAGCTGCTGCGCAGACTGCTGAGCTGGAAGGAGGATCTGGTGTCGGTGCGCGAGGAGATCGCATTTATCGACATGTATCTGAGGATTGAGAAATTCAGGTTCAGGGATAAATTCGACTATACCTTTGAGATTGATGAGCAGTCCCTGGACTATAAAATTCCGAAGCTGAGCATGCAGCCGCTGGTCGAGAATTCCTGCAAGCACGGTCTGCAGACGATTGAGGGGCTGGGGATAATCAAGGTGGCTGCGGCCGTGCTGGATAACAGGCTGCAGATTACAGTATCCGACAATGGTAAGGGCATGGATCCGGAGAAGCTGAAGGAGCTGATGTTCGCGGTCCGCAAGGAGGATTACTCGGGCACCCACATCGGGATTCGCAATGTATACCGCAGGCTGGAGCTGAATTACGCAGATCAGGTGCGCTTCGAGATATCCAGTACGCCGGATCAGGGAACCGTAGTGACCTTTGGCATTCCCCTGAAGCTGCTTGAGCAGAATTATTCCCCGGAAAGAGAGGTATAGACGATGAAATACAAAGTGTTATTAATCGATGACGAGCCTAGCGCTCTGGAAGGTATGGAGATGTGGATCGATTGGCAGGAGCTGGGCTTCGAGCTGTGCGGAACCTGCGGCAACGGCCGGGAGGGGCTGCAGATGATGAAGCAGCTTCAGCCGGATCTGGTCATTACCGATATCCATATGCCTCTGATGAATGGTCTGGAGATGATCGGGGAGTGGCGGCAGGAGGGGACGGATTCGACGAAGTTCGTCATTCTGAGCGGCTACAGTGAGTTCGAATATGCCCGCACAGCCATCAGCTACGGAATCAATCACTATCTGCTGAAGCCGGTCTTCCCGGAGGAGGCTACCGAGGAGCTGCGGGAGATCCGCCTGGAGCTGGAGCAGGAGGCGAACCGCCGAAGAATCCATGAGACCGCTTCCGGGGAAGAGGCGGCAACCTTAATCAAGGGGCTGTTATATGGCAAAAAGGAAGAACCCGAGCTTATGGAATGGCTGGAGACTCTGCCCGGCTTCAAGGAGAGTCTTTCCTGGAATGTTTGCCTGATCCGGACGGTCCCGGAGCTGTATACAGAGGTGAGGAGCCGTGCAGTCTCCCTGCTGGCCGGATATAAGGCAGTGGTGACGATCGATCTGGAGGCGGGATTGCTCGGGATCGTGTACGGGATGACGGCAGGCAGCGGGGACGCTGGCGGAATAGCTGAAGTGCTGAATACTCTGTTGGGTGAGTACAGGGGAGGGAATGTCCATATCGCACTGGGAACCCCGGAGGACTCCTTGTTGTCCATAAAGGGTAGTTATGGCCGGGCCAAAGAGACCCTGCTGCATTTCTTTTACGAGCCGGAGCAGGCAGGGGTGCTGGCTTACAGCGGGGTGCAGAATAAGCCCTTCAGTTATCACTACGACCATATCGGACTGATGGATGCTCTGCTGGATTGCGTGAATCTTCTGGACGCGGACGGCTACCGCGAGGCACTGGAGGCGGCGGCCCGCAGCTTCCGGGAACAGCAGGTGGCGCCAGAGGTGGTGCGCAAATTCGTAATCCACCTCATGTACCGGATATTCGCACTCGCACCCGGGGCAGAGGCCGCAGGCGAAGAGGGCGGGATAGCCTCGGGTGTTGAGGTATCAGAGATTCAGCAGGCGATGACCCCGCTGAACGGGCTGCTCAGCCGCCTATTGTCCTACGGCGGGAAGGCCATAGATCTGTTAGTGCGTGAGCAGAACTATAAGTCGCATGGGATTGTCCGGGAGATCAACCAGTACATCGGGGAGCATTATCAGGAGAGCCTTAGCATTCAGAAGCTGGCCGAGATCTTCTTCCTGCATCCGGTATACCTGGGGCAGCTATTGATTAAGAAGAACGGGATGACCTTCAATGAGCAGCTGCATCATCTGCGGATTCAGGCGGCAGCTGAGCTCCTGCGCGGGAGCAGGCTGAAGCTCTCAGAGATTGCCGAACGTGTCGGTTATGCCAATTACGGACAGTTTCTAAAACGGTTCGAGAAGGAGCTGCACATGGGCCCGAATGAGTACCGGCATGCCAAGTTCTAAAATTTTCGGGGGTACACCTTTAGTTCGGTCGTATTTTAGCGGTCTGTTCACCTCTATAATTTACTTGTGTAAGTGCTTACAAAATAAAGACAATACACTATGGAGGTGCTTTATGGGGGGCAAGTCGAAAGTGACGTTTAAGTATTCCCTGGTTGCTTTATTAACCCTTAGCTTCGCGTTGTCAGGCTGCGGCGGAGGCAACGACAAGAATGCTGCTTCAACTGACAAAGCTAAGGAGACAACTGCAACGGATTCTGCTTCATCTAACACGGGAGGAAAAATTGAACCGTTCAAGGTTAGCGCATTTATCGGTGTAGCCGGGCAACAGCCGACACCGGATAACAAGATCTACAAGAAGATCAAAGAGGAGACCGGTGCCAGCTTCGATATGGAATTCTTAGCAGGCGACATTAACCAGAAGCTGGGCGTTATGATTGCAGGTCAGGATTATCCGGACCTTATGACCGGAAGTACCAAGCTTACAGCAGCAGGGGCTTATATCCCGCTTGAGGATCTGATTGAACAATATGCGCCGAACTTGAAAGCGCATTATGCAGACTATTGGAACATGATGAAGGACCCGAATGACGGACATATTTATATTCTGCCTAACTACGGTGTATATAACGGTAAGGTCAACAGCTCATGGTATTCGGGACCGGCCTTCTGGATTCAAAAAGCAGTGCTTAAGGAATTCAACTATCCGAAGGTTAAGACACTGGATCAGTACTTTGACCTGATTGAGCAATATAAAGCAAAGTATCCAAAGATTGACGGAAGCCCGACCATCGGGTTCGAAATTCTGAACTATGACTGGAAAAACTGGGGGCTGTTCAACGCTCCGCAGCATCTGATCGGACATCCGAATGATGGCGGCGTAGTTGTAAATGACGGCGTAGCCGAGGTATTTGCCAATAAGGATTATGCCAAGCAGTACTATCAGAAGCTGAACGAGATGAACGAAAAGGGCATTATCGACAAGGAAACCTTCGTGCAGAACTACGACCAGTATATGGCAAAGCTGTCCAGCGGAACCGTTCTGGGGATGTTTGACCAGCACTGGAACTTCAACGCTGCTGAGGATTCACTAACGACCCAGAATAAAATCGAACGCACTTATGTAGGTCTTCCGCTGGTATACGATGAGTCGACCAAAGACCACTACCGCGATCTTGCGGTGCTCAACCTCAACAACGGCTTCGGCATCAGCATTAATGCCAAAGATCCGGTGAAGATTATCAAGCTGCTCGACACCCTGATGGATGAGAAGTGGCAGAAGCTGTTCTCATGGGGTGTGGAAGGCGAGGATTATATCGTTGAGAACGGCAGATTCATGAGAACCCAGAAGCAGCGTGATGATGCAGCCGATGCTACATGGCAGCTTGGCAACAAAGCGAAGTCACTGTTTGAGTATCTGCCTAAAACAGAAGGAAGCTTCAGCGACGGCAACTCCACAGATGCCGCTGCTCAGCCTGAAGAGTACAAAGCAGGTCTGAAGCCGTTCGATAAGGAAGTTCTGGATGCCTATGGCTTCAACTCCTACGTGGACTTCTTCAGCGATCCGCCGCCAAACCCTGTTTATTATCCTGCCTGGTCCATCGATCTGATTGAAGGCTCGGATGCCAAAATTGCCAGTACCAAGCTAAATGAGCTGCAGACCAAGTTCCTGCCGAAAGCCATTCTTGCCAAGCCGGCCGAATTCGATTCCGTATGGACCGATTATACGGAACAGATCGAGAAAGCCAATGTGAAGGCTTACGAAGACAAGATCAATGAGCAGATTAAGTGGAGAATCGAGAACTGGAGTAAATAACCTAAGGTCTGGTACCGGGTTTTAGAAGGTGGAAGGCCGGGTGACGGCCTTCCACCTTACATTAATTTGATGGAGTAGGAGACAACGAATATGGATGAGACCTTAGAAATAGATACTGGCGTCCGGCGTCCGAAGAAGAACAAGAAGAAAAAGCAGCCGATTACCTGGCGTGTAATTAAGAATCAGAATCAGCTGATCTGGATGTCTGTGCCTTTAATGCTCTACATTATCCTTTTTGCCTACGTTCCCGTATGGGGCTGGACCATGGCGTTCCAGAACTACAGACCGGCCAAGTCCTTCGGCGAGCAGGAATGGGTGGGACTGAAGCAATTCAAGTTTTTGTTCACCGATGATAACTTCATTCGGGTCCTGCGCAATACGCTGGCCATGGGGGTTATCAATCTGATCCTCGGCTTCGTTACAGCTATCGTGCTGGCGTTGCTGCTTAACGAGATTAAGAAAGTATTCTGGAAAAGAACCGTGCAGACGATCTCCTATCTGCCCCATTTCCTATCATGGATTATCGTTACCGGTATTGTGGCCACCTCGTTGTCCATTAATGACGGGATTGTAAATATCGTTCTGATGAAGCTGCATCTGATTAAAGAGCCGATTCTGTGGCTCAGTGAAGGCAAGTATTTCTGGGGAATCGTAGGGGCTTCACATGTGTGGAAGGAAGTGGGCTGGAATACCATTATCTATCTGGCAGCCATCGCTTCCATTGACCCTGCCCTGTATGAGGCTGCGGAGATTGACGGTGCGAACCGTTACAAGAAAATGATGCATGTAACCCTGCCTGGCATCAAGGCGACCATTGTTATTCTGATGATTATGTCCATAGGACATGTGCTGGAAGCAGGCTTTGAAGTGCAGTACCTGCTCGGCAACGGACTGGTAGTAGACTGGGCCGAAACGATAGATATTTTCGTGCTTAAATACGGACTTGCACAAGGGAATTATTCACTCGCAACCGCTGGCGGGATTTTCAAAACGGTGGTCAGCGTGACATTGCTGCTTATGGCTAACGGGATTTCCAAGCGGCTTGGGGAAGAGAGGTTGTTATAATGGCGGATAACCGGCAGATTAGCCCTGGGCAACAAGCAGGCTTTACGGCGAAAAGAAACCTAGGCACCGGCAGACTTGAACCGTTTTTGTTCACTTCCTTCAATACGGTCTTCATGGTCTGTCTGGTGGTTGTGACTTTATATCCATTCATCAATACGATTGCTGTATCATTTAATGAAGGAAATGATACGATCCGCGGCGGCATTTACTTATGGCCACGACAGTGGACCTTTCAGAATTACAAGGCAATTTTTGCCACTGGGACGATCTTCGATGCTTTCCTGATCTCTGTGGCACGTACAGTGGTTTCTACATTGCTTAATATTTTTCTGACCACCATGCTGGCCTATACCTTAAGCCGCAGAGAGTATGTATTCCGTAAGTTTATTACGGTAATCTTCGTGCTGACGATGTATTTCAGCGCAGGTCTGATCCCGAACTACTTCCTGATTAAGGACCTGGGCCTGCTGAACAGCTTCTGGGTCTACGTTATTCCATCGATGATCAGCGCGTTCAATATGATCGTCATCCGTACTTACATCGGCACGATACCGGAGAGCCTGATGGAATCGGCCAGAATTGACGGCGCAGGGGATTTCAAAATCTTCATGCGGGTCGTCTTCCCGCTCTGTAAGCCGGTGCTGGCAACGATTGCACTGTTTGTGGCGGTCGGAGCCTGGAATGCCTGGTTCGACGCTTTCATCTACACCTCCTCCAAGCAGCATCTCAGTACACTGCAGTATGAGCTGATGAAGCTGTTGTCTTCAACGATGAACTCCAACGGGAACCCTAACGTCTCGAACGGGGTAGGGATGGACCAAGATTCAGCCAGAGCGATGGTCACGCCAATCTCGATCCGGGCAGCGATCACAGTGGTCGCCTCCGTACCCATATTGCTGGTGTATCCGTTCATGCAGAAGTATTTCGTAGTGGGCCTCAATGTAGGTAGTGTGAAAGAATAAGTGTTCAGAGCGAATAGACTTGTCCATGCAAAATAGCAAAAGGGGTGCAGTCCTATCAGGGGCCGCACCCCTTTTCTACTTCCATTGAATAATCCCATAGAGCCACGAGCATCCTTATAATGCTCTGCTCTTCCAAGGACTTAGTAATCATTTTGAAATAAATGATGACACAGCGGAAGAAATACCTTATTATTTAAAGAGATTTTTAATGAAACAGATTTTAAATAATTATAGTACAATAAGTTCTTAGGTTCAGGGAGCATGTCCAGGCAGTTTGTAGGGGAGGGCTTCATATTCTTTCGCTGAGTCAGGTTAGCAAGAGCTTCACTCTGAAGGACGGCCCTTATACGGCTGTTGATCAGGTATCGCTTGAAGTCCAGGCGGGTGCCATTCACGGTATTATTGGCGCCAGCGGCGCGGGCAAATCCACGCTCCTGCGGCTGATCAATCTGCTGGAGCGGCCCGATGAAGGAACAGTTATAGTTGACGGGCAGCGGCTTACGGAGCTGCCGGACAAGGAGCTGCGCCGGCAGCGGCAGAGAATCGGTATGATCTTTCAGCATTTCAATCTGATCGGTAATGCCACTGTCAGCAGGAATGTGGCGATCTCTCTAGAGCTTGCCGGAGTGCCGCGTGCGAAGCGGATGAAGCGGGTGGAGGAATGTCTGCAATTCGTAGGCCTGGCGGACAAAGCCGGGCAATACCCGGCCCAGCTCAGCGGCGGGCAGCGCCAGCGGGTAGCGATTGCCCGGGCACTGGCGAACAGTCCGAAGCTGCTGCTGTGCGATGAGCCGACATCTGCGCTTGATCCGGGCACCACGGCGGATATTCTGGGGGTGCTGCGCCATATCAATGCTTCCCTGGGCGTAACGATTGTGATCGTTACGCATGAACTCGATGTAGTGCGGAGCATCTGTTCCGAGGTATCCGTCATGGAGGGCGGACGGATCGTAGATTCCTTCTCGCGCGGGGAGGGCGGTTTCCTTCCGCCGGGAACGCATTCAGGCTCCTTCCGGGAGCGGATCACCGGCAGAACGGGGGAGGCCCATGTTTGAGAGCATGCTTAAATACCAGGATCAGATGTGGCAGTCTATCGGAGAGACCTTTGTCATGGTCGGTATTGCCATAGGCGCTGCGCTGCTGCTGGGCCTTCCGCTGGGGACGCTGCTATATTTTTGCCGCAAAGGCCAGTTATATGAGAATAGAGGACTGTCTCTAGTGCTCAATAGCATCGTCAATGTCGTCCGTTCCTTTCCGTTCCTGCTGCTGGTGGTGGCGCTGATTCCGTTCACCCGTCTGGTTGTGGGTACGGCGATCGGTACACTAGCGGCCACGGTGCCGCTATCCATCGTTGCTATTGCGTATTACTCGCGGCTGGTGGAGCAGTCCCTGCTAGAGGTTCCGCGCGGAACGATTGAGGCGGCATTGTCGATGGGGGCATCGAAGCCGGGAATGATTTTCAAGTTTCTATATGTGGAGGCCCGTTCAGGGCTGGTGCTGGGACTTACTGCGTCTACGATCAGCTTCATTTCTTTTTCAACCGTAATGGGAGTTGTCGGCGGCGGCGGCGTGGGCGATTTCGCCATCCGTTACGGGTATCAGCGCTTCGAGACCGAGGTGATGATCTACGCCATTCTCGTGATGATTGTACTGGTGCAGCTGATTCAATTCACGGGAAGCACGCTAGCCAGACTGCTCGACAAACGCTAGAATACTATACAATAATGGGGGCTTGAGAGATATTATGAAGAGAACAGGAAGAAGAATGACTACCACGTTTGCACTGGTACTGCTTGTATTGACGCTTGCACTTGCAGGCTGCGGCAACAGCAAAGAAGCGGACAAGGCACCGGCGGCAACCAGCACCGGGCCTGTGAAGATCAAGGTAGCCTCGCTGATTCCGCCAATGACGGATATCCTCGATATCGTGAAGCCGATTCTGAAGGAAGAAGGCGTGGACATGGAGGTTGTCGTGCTGTCCGATAACGTGCAGCCGAACGAAGCGCTGGCGAACAAAGAGGTGGACGCGAACTTCTTCCAGCATGTCCCTTACATGGAACAGTTCAATGCCAGCAAAGGCACAAAGCTGGTGCCCGTTCAGCCTGTGTATGATGCCATCTACGGCGGGTACTCCAAACGCTTCAAGAACATTGCCGATCTGCCGGAGGGAGCAACGCTCGTGATGGCGAATGATCCGTCCAACATTGGGCGTTCCCTGCAAATGTTCGCAGATGCCGGATTGATTACGCTGAAGGATGGTATAGGGATTCAGGCTACGCAAGCCGATATTACCGCCAATCCGAAGAACTATAAGTTCGAGGAGGTCGATCTGCTGATGCTGGCCCGGATGCTGGATGATGCAGATCTGGTAGCGATGACGCCAGCCTACGCGAGCCCGCTGGGTCTGACCCCGAAGAAGGATGCGCTGATCACCGAGCGTGAAGATTCAGCCTTCACCATTACCCTCGTTGCCCGTGAGGACAACAAGGATTCCGATGCCATCCAGAAGCTGGCCAAGGCGATCAGCGGCCCGGAAGTGAAGAAGTTCCTGGAGGATAATTACGCTGACATCGCGCTGCCTGCCTTTAAATAGTAGATAAACGAATAAGCTGTCCCAACAGCCATGAAATGGCTGCTTGGGACAGCTTTTTATTTTGAGTAGAACATCAATGATTCCATAACTTATCGTAGAGCGCTAACAGGATAGACTGCCTCATATTGCGCCGCTTCAATCCAGGTTCCCGTAGTGAAATCTCGTCCCCGTACAAGCACTTTACCAGCATAGACTTCTATATAATAGCCCTGGCTGCCGCTCTTGTGTTCATCCGCATCCGTCCAGAGGTAGGCCACCGAAGCAGCGTTGAACATCGTAGCCGTCTGTCCGTTGCCGGGAACCATCGTGTTGCTGACCTCCAGCTCCCAGTGGGTATGCCCGGTGAACAGTAAGGTCTGCGGGTGCCGTGACAGAATAGTACGCAGCTCCTGATCCTGAGTGACCCCATACCATTCCTGAGATTCCAACGAACCGGCTACCGTATCCTTCAGCGGCTGGTGCAGGAAGAGGAAGACGGGCTGATCCGGCAGGTGAACCTGTTCCGGGTGCGGCTGTATTTGCCCGTCAGGCTCCGGTTTGTCCGGTGCGCCTTCTCCAAGCTTGCGGTCCAGCCACTGAAGCTGTTCAGCAGATAGATTACAGAACGTAGGCAGCCCTTCCTCCGTGCCTAGGAAGATGAAATGATACCCGCCGATCCAGTGGTCATGATAGGGGCCCGGCATACCCATGCGGGAAGTATACATCGCAAGCCGGGATTCCCAGTGGCCGAGACCGACATCATGGTTGCCCAAGGTATAACGAAGCTGCGGCAAGGACGCCTGATGCTGCTCAAGAATACGCTGAACCTCCTCGTACTCGTTCGGAAAGCCATGGTCTGTTATATCTCCAATATGCATGATCCCGCTGCTGCCTTGAGCATGTAATGCCAAATCCTCAAGCGCCCGTCTGAAGTTCTGGTTGTACTCGTGCTCCGGATCGGCCGTGACATGGGTGTCGGTTATAACCTGGAACGTCAGCAGCGGTTCAGTAACGCCCGGTGTGGCGGATGTATCCATAGGCAAGCGAAGCCTCCTTGAAATATTTTCTAAGTCAGATTAATGCCCCTTGGCGCTAATGTTCAAGCCAACAATCCCGGTTACAATCACAGTTACCCACAGGAGGGAGGAACCCGATAGCCGCTCTTCGAAAAACAAGGCCCCCGCCAGAGAAATCAGGAGGATACCCGCCCCGGACCATACGGCATAAGCGACTCCAACCTTGATGGAGGTGAGTGCGACACTTAGCGAGGTGAAGCTGATCCCGTAGAATAGGAACATCAGCACAGAAGGCCAGGGCCGGGTGAGGCCATGAGACAGCTTCATGGAGACCGTTCCGGACAGCTCGAAGACAATAGCCAAGGCAAGAAATACCCAGGCCAAGGCCCCTTCGGCCTTCATCGTGCAGTCCTTCGTACGCCAAGTTCCGCATAAGACGACACTACACAATCTGCATCCGGCAAAAGAGTCCTCCCGGCAGCCTGCATGTCTGCCGCCAGCCCGCTTCGGCCCGCATCAGCCGGTCCGTG
>NZ_ASPS01000079.1:0-34991 GCF_000517865.1 Paenibacillus sp. FSL R7-269 | reverse complement strand
CATCACCCGACCCGCTTGCGGCAGCATCTGCCGCCGCAGTAACCCGGCTTGCTGCCGCCTGCCAGTCCCCGCCCGCATTTGCGGCCGGTCCTGCCGCCGCAGCTGAAGCCGCCAGCCCGGCGGTGACTCCGTCGGCAATCCCAATGGCTACGGCTGCACCCGCTGCCTTCGCCATCCGCATATCTCCGTTCGTATCGCCGATCACGGCGGCTTCAGCCGGAGATACGCCCAGCCGCCCGCAGGCGAGCAGCGCCATGTCGGGGAAGGGCTTGCCCCGCTCCACTTGATCGGTGCCGATCACAGCGGTGAAATACTGGCGGATGCCCAGCCAGCGCAGATGACTCTCGGCTGCCGGAGTTTCATCGGCAGTCACTACGGCCATAGGTATGCCCTGGGCTGCGCACGCGTCCAGAAAGGGCACCAGCCCGGGGAGCGGGCGGACCGGACGGCTCTGCTCCAGCATCGCATCCGCTGTATTCCGGCAGGAGTCCACCAGTTCAACCGCTTCCGCCCAAGATAGGCCGAGCGAATAACCCTGCCAGGACAGAATGGCATACAGATCGCTCATCGTGCCCATGGCGAGAGGGCCATTACGGTCATAATCTGTAATCTTCCCCTCAGCGTCGTGAACCGTTCCCAGCAGGGAGGCCCGATGCTGCTCAGGGAAGCTCAAGCCGCGCTGTTCAAGCCCCCGGGCGAACTGGTCCAGGAAGCACTCGCCCCAGCTTCCCCAGAGAGATACGAACTGCAGCAATGTTCCATCCTTGTCGAACAGGATAGCCGATACAGGATAGTCTCCTTGCGGAGTATTAAGCTCGATCATGCAGCGTCCTCCTTCATTAAATAGAAATTTATTCAGCCGTTCTATTTCAGCTTATCCAGTGCGGCCTGAGCCGTCTGCTGTGCTTCCATCAGCGCCTCGGCTGCCGGAATGTTCTCAATCTGCACCTTATCCGCAGCGATCTTCAGCGCATCGTTGATTTTGCCGCCTGTCGGGTCCTGGAACGGAGCGGAAGCATGAGCCGCCTGCTGCAAAGGGATCTTGATCTGCGGGTTGCTCTCACTGAAGGCTACGAAGGCCGGATCTTGCAGGGCGGACTGGCGTACGGAAATATAGCCCGTATTGATCGACCAGGAGGCCGTATTTTCGGAGTTCGTGAAGTAGGCGAGCCATTTCATCGCCGCTTGTTTCTCCGCTTCTCCGGCTTTGGCAGGAATACCGGCCATAATCGCCTGAGCAACAGGCTTGCCTTCCCCAACCCCGGCCCAGCCCGGCTGCTCCATCGCGGAGACGATACTGAAGTCAAGGTCGCCCTGGTCGCCGCTCGAACCGGTGTATCCGGCCGCTTGGCCTTTCATTACATCATCAATCGTCTTGTACCAGTACTCCCAGCCTTGTCCGCCGGAGTGGATGCGCATCGTCTTATCCTCATGAATGGCTTTGCGGAAGAACTCCCAGGTGTCGATCCATTCCGGGGAATCAATCATGGCCTGGGTGCCGTCTGCACTAAGAATGCTGCCGCCCTTGCTGAGTGCGGCGTCAATCATGTTGCCGGAGCCCCACATCGGCTCCCAGCCGTAGAAGCTGGTTTTGCCGCCTTCCGATACCGTCATCTTTTTGGCAGCCACAGCGAGATCCTCCCAGGTCTTAATCTGGCTGGCATCGAGGCCAATCTTCGCAAAAGCGTCCTTACGATAGTACATCACCTGCGTCGTTCCATACATCGGCAGGAAATACTGCTTACCATCCACCTGCCCCTGGTTCAGGAAGGTCTGTACGAAATCCTCTTGCTTAAATTCCGGCAGCTTGGCAATAAGCTCATCCATCGCAGCGAAATAGCCTTTGCGAGCCCAATCTATATTGGAGGAGAGGACCGCCGCCGGGACCTGCCCGGTAGCAATCGCAGCCTGAAGCTTCTGTTCGGTTTCTGTATAATCCCCCTGCACGATCCCTTTGACGATGACCTCCTGCTGGGAAGCGTTGAACTTCTGAATGAGCGATTGCATATTTTCTCCCAGCTTGCCGCCGAGTCCATACCAGAACTCAATCGTTACCGGTGCGCTTTCAGCCGGAGCGGCATTGGCAGCAGGGATTGCGGCGGCTGCGCCGTCCGCAGTGGATGTATTGCCGGGAGCGGCATTTCCGCCGCAAGCGGTGAGCACGGAGAGTCCGGCGATCATGGATACTGCGGACAACCTTTTGAATACGTTCATCATCATTCTCCTCTGGGGTTTAAGTTGGGTTTCAGCCTTTGCTTGAGCCTGCGGTCATGTTGACACTTTGCATTATCGTTTTCTGCGCCAGCAGGAAGACTAGCAGCAGCGGGGCAATCGTGAAGGCGCTGGCGGCCATGATGAGCGGCCATTTCAGTCCGTAAGCACCCCCTTCCACGAAGAAGCTGCGCAGACCGGCCGAGACCAGCTGCAGACTGGGGTCCTTCGTAATAAGCATCGGCCAGAAGTAATTGTTGTACTGGTCAATGAAGGTAATCAGCGCCAGTACGGCGAATGAGGATCGTGTGACCGGCACAAGGATCGTCCAGAGAATCCGCATATGCGAGGCACCGTCCACTTCGCCGGCCTCCACCAGCTCATGCGAGACTTGAAGAAAGGCCTGCCTGATCAGGAAGATCGAGAAGATACTCACACAGTTGGAGAGAATCAGGCCCGCATAGGAGTTCAGCAAGTGCAGCTCAGAGAGGACCAGATAGCCTGGCAGGTAGACTGCCGTTGCAGGAACCATATAACCGAACAGAATCACTCCGGCAAAAACACCCTTCAGGCGGAATTTCATATGCGTCAGCGCATAAGCCATCATCCCGGAATTGATCGATTGCAGGAGGACAATGGAGACAGCGACGAAGATACTGTTACCCATATATCTGGCGAACGGCGCCTCGTTCCAGGCAGCGGCGAAGTTACCCCACAGCGGTACCTCAGGCCAGAGTGTGGGCGGGGAACGCCAGATTTCATCATTGGTCTTGAGGGCGCTCGTAACCATCCAATAGAACGGGAAGGCCATCAGAAGAGCAAGCGCGGCGAAAAAAATCTGGCGGACCAGCCCGCTGATACGTGTGAATATAGTCAAGCGGTTAGACCTCCTTAAGGGCTGATAGTAAGCTTCTATTGATAATGAGTGGTCCGCTTGCTGATCCCGAAGGAGAGAACAGACAACAGCATGCAGATCAAGACCAGGATGACAGCTACGGAAGAAGCCTCTCCGATCTGGAACGATTCGAAGGCGGACTGATAATACAGATAGAGCAGAGTGCGGGTAGAGCCGGACGGACCGCCCTGGGTCAGCACATTAATCTGATCATAGGCCTGAAGCGCCGAGACGAGCTGCACCACGAATAAGAAAAGAGTAGTCGGTGAGATCAGCGGCCATGTAATCCGCAGGAACTTCTGCACCGGGCTTGCCCCGTCCAGCTCCCCGGCTTCCAGCAGGTCTGAAGGCACATTGCGCAGCGCCACCAGATAAAAGATCATTGCCCAGCCGACCGACTTCCAGATCGTGACCAGCAGGACGCCGGTTAAGGCCCATTTGGGGTCCTGCAGCCAGCCGATGGAATCCAGGCCGAAGAAGTTCAGCACCGCATTCGCGAGTCCGGCTTCAGGCTGATAGATCCAGGACCAGACGATAGATACTGCAACGGTCGGCGTCACCCAGGGGGAGAACAGCAGCACCTGATAAAGTGCCGATCCTTTTAGCTTTTTGTTCATTAATAGGGCAAGGCCCAGTCCGAGCAGGATCACCGGCAGCACACTGCCGAGGCAGAAGAGAACGGTCACCCTCAGCGCTTTGTAAAAAGCCGGGTTGCTAAGCAGATCGGTATAATTCTGCCAGCCGACAAAGGTTTTCTCCGGGCTCATGAAATCCCATTCCGTGAAGCTGAGATACAGCACATACAGCAGCGGCGCGAGCCAGAACACGGCGAACGGGATCATGGCCGGCAGAGTGAACAGCACGGGCTTGAGGCCGCTGATTAACTTTGAACGTGTCATTTTCGTACATATTCTCCATTTCATCCACATTGGTTGATGCGGTATAATGCAGAGGACAGCTCCTCTGTTCAAAAAAAATTGTACACTCATGAGGCAGGCTTGTGGTCAAGCGGAGGTAAAGCCCGTTCGGAATTTGTGTAAAATTTGTAGGATGATTGCCGTAAAGCTACGGTATTGTGTAATGTAGAGAGAACGATTCTATGTGAAAATGAGGTGCCACCTGATGAAGCAGGCCGCATTCGGCGAGGAACATCCGCACCGTTCGCCCCGGGAGCAGCTGCTCGGCCCGGTGATCGATGCCATAGCACAGACCATGGATTTATATGGAGCGAATTATTCCTTCGGGCAGCTGTACGGAGTGATGTTCTTCGAGGACAAGCCGATGACGCTGGAGGAAATGAAGCAGGTCATGAATATGAGTAAAAGCAATATGAGCTACGGGGTCCGCTCCCTGATTGCCTCCCGGATGGTGACGAAGCTTCCGGAGAAGCGTGAGCGGAAGGAGCTGTACGCAGCGGAGACAGACTTCTTCGAGGCCTTCCGGAACTTCTTCACCCTGAAGCTTCAGCGGGAGATCGATGTGATGCAGGAAGCGATGGCAGCCGGGGTCCCCGGCCTTAAGGCACTGGCCCACGCAGCAGACACCCCCGAAGAGGAGAGGCAGGCCTGCCTCAGAGATCTGGAGAAGCTGGAGCATGCAGCCGAGTATTATGCCTGGATGCAGCGGTTCGTATCGGGGCTTGCGGAGGGGGAGGTCTTTGGCGGGAAACGGGGAAGTACCGGGGAGGAAGGCGGAGTGTAAGCTATGAATAATCAGATTCTGATTGTTGATGATGAAGCAGATATAATTAATCTACTTACAGATTATTTTGAGCTGAATGGCTATAAGGTTTTAACCGCGCGAAGCGGAGGGGAAGCTTTACGCAAAGTAATGTATCAACCGGACATTATTTTACTGGATATTAATATGCCTGAGATTGATGGTCTTGAGGTATGCACTCGTATACGGAATTTCGTATCCTGCCCTATTATATTCCTGACTGCGCAAGTAGAAGAGACAGATAAAATTAATGGCTTTCGTGTTGGCGGAGATGATTATATTGTGAAGCCATTCAGCATTGATGAGCTTGGAGCCAGGGTAGAGGCACATCTGCGCCGTGAACGAAGACAAGCTATTAAGACGCAAACCAGATTTTCAGATCATTTGGTGATTGATTACTCTGCTAGAGTGGTGTACTACAAGGGACGCGAACTTTCTTTTGCCAAGAAGGAATTTGGCATTATTGAGTTGTTGTCAATGAACATTGGCCAAGTCTTTGATAAGGACCATATCTATGGCAAAGTCTGGGGTCTGGATCATGAAGGGGATAGCATCGTTGTTGCAGAGCATATCAGAAGAATTCGGTCCAAATTTAATGAGGTTAGTGATCACATATACATTTCAACAGTATGGGGTGTGGGCTATAAATGGATAGGGTAATAAAAGCTTGGCGTAGCTTATCCATTAGGATGACATTTATGATCTATATGCTTGTATTTGTCCTTATTGCCGGGCTCCTCAGTATAATTACCATTACTGGCGCAGGTCACATACGTAATAATATGTTTCTGAAGTATAACGATTCCTATACATTAGCGGATATCAAGAATCCAGCCATTGTCTACAACATGAAGGACTTTAATACAGATTATTCTTATACAGATGAACAAATCATTAAGCTTTGTAGTTTTCTGGATTCTTGGTCCATTTTGATATTTTTTGGGTTATCTACCCTGGCGGCATCCTTTTTGTTTTACCATAATAAGCTTAAACAACCGATTGGGATTTTGCGCGAAGCTTCTACTAAAATATCCAATAATGACTTGGATTTTAATATTCAGCACGATAGCGAAGATGAAATGGGACAGCTATGCAGGTCTTTTGAAAGCATGAGAGCTGCTTTGGAGGATAACAACCGTCAAATGTGGCGTTCCATAGAGGACAGAAAACAATTAAATGCCGCTTTTTCACATGATTTGCGAACGCCGCTGACCGTATTGCGGGGGTACGCTGACTTTTTAAATAGATATCTGCCGGAAGATAAAATTAGCAAGGAGAAGCTGCTGGATACGATAACAACCATGAGTGTACATATATTACGGCTGGAGAACTATGTGCAGATTATGGGCGAGGCACAAAAGCTCGATGAGATATCAGTAGCCCTTACGAAAGTGGAGATTTCTGTATTTTTGGAGCAGCTAAGTAGTTTGGCTGCATTTCTGGCACGGGAACACTCACTCGAGCTTTCATTTGATAATCAAATCTCTGAACAAGCTCTGTGCATGGATACAGGAATTGTTACCAGGATATACGAAAATATGATTGCTAATTCTCTTCGTTATGCAAGCCAGAAAATTTCTGTGCGTTTTGAATTTGTGAAGGGATTTTTTTCGATTACAGTTAGTGATGATGGTGATGGGTTCTCGAATCAAGATTTTAAGCGTGCTACGACGCCATTTTATACAAACGGAGCGGAAGCTGACCAGAGACATTACGGCATGGGGTTGAATATTTGCAAGGTGCTGGCCGAGAAGCTAGGAGGCAATATTCAGCTAACGAACAATAATTCGGGTGGCGCCTGTGTGAAGGTTTGGATAAGCGTACAGCAAAGTTGATAAATAATAGATAATTATTGGATATCCTTTCCTAGAGAACAACTTAGGGGAGGATATTTTTGTATCCAAGAATAAAGGGAGGCGCCGTTATGATTCTGGAAGGGAAGAAGCTGTGCAAATATTATGGCACTGGAGATCGTCAAGTGAAGGCCATTCATAATGTTGATTTTTCGGTGGCGAAAGGTGAGTTTATCTCTATTGTTGGGCAGTCCGGTGCAGGAAAAAGTACATTAATGCACATCATTGGGGGGTTGGATGCACCTACAAGCGGTGAGGTCATCATAAATGGGACTTCCATTTATACATTGCCAATGAGTCAACTGGCAGTGTTTCGCCGCCGCCAGATCGGCTTTGTGTTTCAGGCTTTTAATTTGGTACCCTCACTTAATGTGTGGGAGAACATCATTTTACCCATTGGGCTGGATGGAAAGAAAGCAGATGTCAGCTATATTGAAGATATTTTAAATACTTTGGGGATCTATGAAAAGCGGGCCAGTCTGCCCACAGTGTTGTCTGGCGGTCAGCAGCAAAGAGTGGCAATTGCCCGTGCACTGGCAGCTAGGCCGGCTATTGTCCTCGCAGATGAACCCACAGGAAATCTCGATAGCCGTTCTAGCAACAACGTTTTGGATTTGCTGCGTTTATCCGTAGAGAAATATAACCAGACATTGATTGTTGTAACGCATAATGACGAAGTGGCTAAGCTTGCAGGTCGGACCGTTCGGGTGGTGGACGGTTCCATTGTAGTAGGGGTAGAAGGATGAAAGATACGATTACTGTTCACAATGTATCCCTGAAAAATCTACGTCATCACAAAAGCCGGACCTTATTGACTGTAGGTACAGTTGCTTTAGCCGTAGCCTTACTTTTTGTGGTGCTGACCTATTTCTACTCCGACGATCAGAGGAGCAAGCGAGAAGCGATTAATGAGCTAGGCGCCTATCATGTACAGTATGAGCATTTGTTGCCAGAGCAGCAACAAGCTATTGAGAATAATCCGAAGATAAAAAAGCACTATGTTTCCTATATCAGTAAAAATGTTAAATCCGGCTCATTTGAAAAATTGAATATTAATATGGCTATAAGTTATATAGAGGGAATTAATGAAGGACTGATTCAATTAATGCAAGGGAGGGCTCCAGCCACTGACGACGAAATTGTATTGGATAAATGGGTGATAGAGGAAATTGGCTTTCCCTCCAAGCTAGGAGAAATAATACCCTTGGATTTACAAATTAAGAGTGCAGGGAAAACGGAATATATCACTAAAAGCTTTAAACTGGTGGGAATTGTTGATGATATAGCTGTACGTAAGGCGGCTAGAGCCGGTCTGATGTTCATTTCCAAGGATCTTTCACAACGTTATAGTCCTGATCCGGATGTTGTTATATTTGCTCTTTTGAATTCGGACTTCAATGCGACATCTACGGCACATAGAATTGCTGAGGGGGCTAAGCTACGAGAAGATCAGATTCAAATCAATGAGCGTTATAGCGGCGCATATGAGCAGAATCCTGTATCTATCTTGAAAGCAGCCGTTGTCATAATTGTAATTGTTATTAGTGCAGCCATGGTTATTTATAATATTTTCAATATATATCTGTCGGAGCAGATCCGTTTATTTGGCATGATAAAAGCTATAGGAATGACTCCTAAGCAGCTAAGCAGCATGATCCTCACAGAAGGGCTTATGATTTCACTGGCGGGAAGTTTCCTGGGTCTCCTGTTGGGGGTAGGAGGAAGCACAGCATTTATTCCCTTCTTAGGACATACGGCTAGCGGAAGCTCCCCGTTATATGTTGAATTGTCTCCTTATATTGCTTGTGCTGTTTTTGTTATAGGTCTGATTCTCGTTAGACTATCTGTTTATATTCCTGCTAGAAAAGTAGGGAAAATTACAGAGATTGCAGCTATTCGTTATAATCCCGCCGAAGACTTTGGGAAGAGAAGCCTCAATCCCAAGAGCAAATTAAAACAATCAATCAGCGGTTTCTCCCTGGTGTTGGCACAACTTATTCGATATCGCAAGCGCACCTGGGTGACTGTAATATCCATTACACTGACAGGTTTTATTTTTGTGGTCACAGGGAGTATTTTCAGTAGTATGAATATCGATAATATGGCTGGAAGTATGGTGCCTGGTGACTATAAGCTAAGTGCTGTTGCTAACCTTGAGTCTGACGAACAACTCGATTTGTTTAACAACGAGGTGATACAGCAAGTGAAGACTATGCCAGGCGTCAAATCTGTATTGACGGAGATGTATGACGTATTAATTTATAACAAGCAGGATGCACACCTTCACCTCAAAGACTTGGCGGGTATAAGGAACCCGGAGATTAGAACGGATATCTATGCCTACGATGATCACTTAATGACAAGTGCCCTCCAGATGCTCGGGAAAGATGATTCTATGCTTACAGCACTGAGAAGTGGCAATAATCTCATCGCCGTTTCGGAAGATGGAGGCTACCGGGAGGGAGACAAAATACGATTCGCAAAGTATGGAGAAGGGCAGAAAGAACGTGTATTCACTATTATTGGTGTATTGCCCAATTACGTTACATATAAAGGTAATTCTTCGGATGGAGGAGTTTTTATTGCTCACCAGGACCTGTTTAAACGATTAAATATGGATCAACGCATCCAGCAGGTTAGCGTCCAAGTTAATGAAGGACGACAAGGGGAAGTCGAACGGAATTTAAAAGGCATCGCAACTGCTGATCGAAGAATAACATTCACTTCTTTCCAGGAGATGTATCAGGAGTTTAATGGAATGAAGAAAGTATTTCAGTTGGCGGCTAATAGTCTTACTTCGGCATTGCTGATTATCAGTATATTTAACTTAATTAATTCTAACTTAACCAGTATGTATTCTAGAAAACGGGAGATTAGCTTAGTTGAAGCGATTGGCATGTCACGGAGTCAACTAACCTTGCAGCTAGGCAGTGAAGGCTTAATGGTTATTCTAATTAGTCTGTTATTCACTTTTTCGCTGGGTATACCAGCAGGATATTATGGTGTTGAAATTTTCAAGCAATCCGCCAACTATGTTCAGTATCAACTGCCAATAACAGCCATGCTATTCTTGATATGCGCCTATTTTACAGTTCAAGTGGGAACTACCTTCTATATGCAGTGGCGCTTAAGCAAGGAGAGCTTAATGGAACGAATCCGTTTTAGTGAATGATCGATGGAAAGCAAATAGCTGAATATAACCTTTGAGGGGGCTATCATTGTGTTTCAATCTAAATTGCATTTTACAAAATCCGTTTACACTATATTAATGTTGTTAATGGTTATTGCATTATCGTTAACAGCCTGCGGAACTAATAAGGGAGATAGTATTTCTCCTGAATATCATGGCGTAAAATACACAGGGCAAGGCGCTTTGGAAACCAAAGTTAATGTGGTTATTTACAACGAAGATGAGATTTTGTTTCTACAGACCGTTAAAATTGTAGATGATAATCCTACTGTTTGGAAAGTACTGCAGGCAATTTCAGACAATGCTGAACAGGGAATGCGAATTGAAAAGGATCAGAAAGGACAAAAAAGTAAGGTTGACGGAATAGAGAATAATCAGACTAAAAAGTGGAAGCTGTATATTAATAATATCCTTGAAGATGAAGACCTTGAAAATGTCGGAATTGACGAGGAGCAGCCATTGACATTGAGGTACATAGCCAATTCTTAGAGTATAATGAATTTTTAGGAGCGGGAGAAAGGGAGAAAATATGAAGAACAAATCACAGGCTAATCCAGTGTACGTGGTAGGAATTGCACTCTTATTTGTGTATTTATTTTGGGGAGGCACCTTTGGTCCACACTTAATATCTCCGGCATTTCTATGCGATCCTACCTGGCTCTGGCCTACCTGATCACCTTCGGCTCCATTGTCGGCTATACAGCCTATATCTGGCTGCTTAAGAATGCTGACGCTACCCTCGTCTCCACGTATGCCTTCGTTAATCCGGTAGTCGCAGTGCTGCTTGGCTGGCTGCTGGTTGGCGAACAGCTTACCCTGAATACCCTGATCGCTGCCGTGATCATTATCGGGGTTGTGGTATTGGTGACTCTTTTCCGTAGTAAGCCACAGCCGGCGGTAACTCAAGCAGCGCTTGATATACAACCGCAGCAGCAGTCGATACACTGAGAGCATCTTAGCCGAAGGAGTGGTAAGTTATGTTTGATATGTTAAAGGTGGGCCGGAATATCGTTAGATTAAGAGGTCTGGCCGGTCTGACTCAAATGGGGCTTGCGGACCAGTTGGGCATCAGTTATCAGGCGGTGAGTAATTGGGAGAGGGGCAACAGTATGCCGGATATCTCCAAGCTTCCGCAGCTGGCAGAAATCTTTGCTGTGGGGATCGATGAGATCCTCGGGGAAGAACAAGGACAGGGCTCCCGCGTAATCGGGAGTGTACTGGAGCATGGCGGCACAGATTATTTTGAGCGGGGGGAAGGAACGGCCCAAGAGCTCTCAGACCTTGCGCCAATTCTTCATAATGAGCAGATTGGTGAAGCATTTGAGCATGTGAAGGACGGGGCCGCTGTAGACGATCTGCTGGCACTTGCGCCGTTCCTGAGCGAGGAGACTCTCGATTCATGCGCCAAGCAGGTGTTTGAAAGGGGAGGGGTGGAGCCTCTGCTGAAGCTGGCCTCGTATGTCAGTGATGAAGCAATGGACGAGCTGGCCAAGCTGGTATATGCCGCAGAAGGTCTGAAGGCACTGGTGGAATTCGCCCCATTTATTAGTGATGAGAGGCTGGATGAACTTGCAGGGACTGTCTTGATGCAGGAAGGTTCGGAGGCACTGGTATCCCTCGCTCCATTTATAAGTGATGAGAGGCTGGATGAACTTGCTGAGACTGTCTTGACGCAAGAAGGTCCGGAGGCACTGGTATCCCTCGCCCCATTTATTAGTGATGAGATGCTTGATCAACTTGCTGTAGCTATTTCTACAAAAGAAGGCGTTAAAGCGCTCCTGCCCCTTGCCCCGTTCCTCAGTGAGGAAATTCTGGATAGCCTTGCTGCGCAAACCTTCTCCAGATAATGACCTTATCCTATACTCATCCACAGCCGGTACTCTAACAGAGCATCCGGCTGTTTCAGCATGCCATTATTCCATTTCACGGAGCCTTTCGACGATCGGGCTGCGGGCGAGCGGCTTATAGGCGCTTAAGGTGATGAGATAAGAGAGGACTGCCAGGATCGGGATGATCAGAATAAACGGCAGCCACATCATCCGGAATTCCATGTATGCCATCCCTGCGGCAATACCTCTGGCGGTGCAGTAAGTCAGCAGCACACCTATAGTAGAGGTAAGCAGCGCAGTGAGAAGCACGGTGTACATGCCCTCGTAGACGAGCATACGTTTGAGCTGCTGTTTGGTCATTCCAATGCTCTCTAGAACGGCAAATTCATACCTGCGTGCGATCACTCCGGTCAGGACAGAATTAATGTAATTAAGCAGGCCGATAAGTGCAATTACGAGACTAAGTCCATACCCTATAATCTGAAAAATACGGATATTATCGCTTAACTCCTTCCTATAATCTTCTCTTGATTTCAGCTGCAGAGCATCCAGCGGGCGGATAGCCTCCCTGATCTGTTGCCCCGTTTCATCAAGCTTGCCGGGGGCTGCATTCAGGGTAAGCGAGAGGATGTCTGCCGGAGTCCCGCTCTCCAAAGTGGCTTGCCGGAGTTCGGCTGCAGGCAAAAAGGCATTGTAGCCGTTACCGAAATACATTTGACTGGTTGCTGCATAGAAAGCATGATATTTCAGCACGGCCATCACTTCGTATCTCCGCTTCAATCCGGAATAGCTGATAGCATCCCCGGGATGATAGTAGCTTGTATAAGCACCTGGCCCTGTAAGAGTCTCCGCCACCAGTATGTAATCTCCGGAATCGAATTGTTCCCTGTTAAAGTGACCTTCAAGTATATCCTGATCTGCGAGATCGTACCAGCCGGAATCAAGCCCGTAGAGTTGGGTATGAACTTTGGCGGGAAGGGCAGAAGGAGTGGCTGAAGACTCGGCTGAAGCACGGACGGAATCATCCGGAGGATAAGAGAAAAGGGTATAATATACTTTATCGATATTTTCCACACCGTCCAGATGCTCCAGCTTCGCACACAGTTCCTCGGACAGCTCGGTTTCATTGACTGAGCGTTCCCCCTCCTGCTGGATAATTCCCTTGTTGTGAATCATATAATCTCCATGAATATATGCACTGAGATATTTATTGATATCCATGGAGGAGATCACGGTAAATATCGTATTAAATAGCAGAATGCTTAAGAAGAGCGAGGATAACATCAGACTCAGCTTCTTCTTGCTCCGGAACAGGTTGGAGAACGACATCCGGTATAGTCTGGCTCCATGCTTGGATGGCTTGAAGGTTCTTTTTCCGCTATTCTGAACGCCTGAGAATTTAACGGCTTCCACCGGAGCGATGTCCGCTGCCAGCCGTCCCGGCTTATGCGCTGCGATCCACACGGTCAGGAAGGAGAAGAGGGCTGCCCCTGCAAATATCCATGGACTGGATGATAGAGAATTTCCTTTAAACTCCCCGGACAGCGAAGTGGTCAGAGGTGTAACCCATCTGCCGGTCATATAGCCGGAGCCAAGGCCGAACGGCAGGGCAATGAGGTACAGCAGCCTGGCTTGAATAGCGATGATTCTCCGCAGTTGTCTCGGGGTGGTGCCAATCATTTTCAGCAGGCCGTAGAACTTCACATCCCGGACCACTGAAATATAGAAAATATTGTAAATAAGCAAGTAGCCGCTAAGCATAATGATAAAGATAACTGCGGCATATGGAAGGATAGCCTCAACATTGTCCGCCAAAGATACGCTGGAGTAGGCCCAATTGATCCCGATGGGAGCCGTAATCCTCGTATCAGCCAGAATCCTCTTCAGTTTTTTCTCAATATGAAATGCATTGTTGAACATGACACTCAGTTCTGAGGTGTTTACGTAGGATCCGCTTTCCTTCGATTGTTCGGGATCAATATCTGAGAGGTTTTTATCGGTAAAGGCCTTGGACACAAAAGCCAACCCTGCCATCGCCAATTGCTTGTCCGCTTCATAATAGCCCGACAAGGTGAATTTCCGGTTAATGATCCGTTCTCCGGTATCGATCTGCAACGTGATTTCCTTCCCTAGCTCCGGCTGTACCCCTAGCTTGCTCAGAACCCAGGTATTTAGGGCAACCTCATTCTCTCCGGCAGGCAATCCCCCTTCAACGAATTCTATGAAGCTGTGATCAGCGTAATTCTGGTCAACCTGCAGCACCTCAACCCGGTCCTGGCCGAATGCTTTATTATGCAATATGCCGGAATGAAGGGAGAGGGCGGATTGTTTAATGGAAGGGTGCTTCAGCAGCGTCTCCACTTGTTCCGGGCTAAGATATTTAAACCCTCCGTGAAAGTCACTTCCGACTGTCTTCATCTGTGCATTTTGCATGGATTGATTAATGCTCAGAGCCATGGTGAAAATGGAGGTGATGAGCAGTGTAGTCAGTATAATGGCGCAGATGGCAGCCAGATTCCGCAGCCGGTTGGCTCTCAGGCTTGCCATCGCCAGATTTAATATGGTCCTCCGGTTTTTCGTCGCGATCATAATCATCTCTCCCCGGGGGCCTGCGTCGATCCCGAGGCAAGCCTGCCGTCCTCAATGCGGATGATCCGGTCCGCCATCTGTGCAATGCTCTCGTTGTGTGTGATCATCACAATGGTCTGGTCGAATTTGACACTGAGCTGTTTCAGCAGGATAAGTACCTCCTGGCTGGTCCTGCTGTCAAGATTGCCGGTGGGCTCATCGGCCAGAATAATGGAAGGTTTGGTAGCAAGTGCTCTTGCGATGGCTACACGCTGCTGCTGGCCTCCGGAGAGCGCAGAAGGCAGGTTACCAACTTTCTCCTGAAGCCCCAGACTTGAGATAATCAGGTTCAGATACTCCCGGTCGATCTGGCCTCCGTCAAGCTCAATGGGCAGGACAATATTTTCCAGCACACTCAGGATCGGCACCAGGTTATAACTCTGGAAGACAAATCCTACAGAACGGCGTCTGAAGATGGTCAGCTTCTCATCACTCATCTGAAAAATATCATGCCCGTTGACATAAACCTTGCCCTCTGTAGCCCGGTCCAGACCGCCAAGCATGTGAAGCAGCGTGCTTTTTCCGCTACCGCTCGTGCCGACGATTGCCACGAACTCCCCTTTTTCTACATTTATAGACACGTCATCCAGGGCTTTGACCGTATGCTCACCTTTTCCATAATATTTCTTGAGATTCTCTATTCGTAGAATAGACATGTTATATTCCTCCTGTGCGTATGTTCGTATCCACATCTACAAGGTATCAGACAAAACTAACAGGAGAGTGTCTGAAATCTGACGGAATGGACATATTCAGAATAGCGGCAGGAAGATCGAGAACACAGTGCCTTGCCCGGGCACAGAAGCAGCTTTCATATGTCCGCCTTGAGCGGTGATGATCTCCCGGGCCAAGAAGAGCCCAATTCCCACACCTTCTGCATCGCGCACATTCTTTCCCCGGTAGAACCTCCTGAAGATTTGGGGCAGCTCTTCCTGGGAGATTCCACGGCCGGTATCTGCGATATCCAGGCGTATAAACATCTCATTCGCTTCCGCAGTGATATGGATGCTATCCCCTCGTTCTGAATATTTCACAGCATTATCCAGCAGATTGGATAACACTTCGGTTGTCCATTTGAGGTCATAGCATGCTGTGATGTGAGGTTCACAGTTTATACTGATAGTGATGCGGCTGTTCTCTGCCTGGATGAGGATCTGGGAGACTGCTTCAGAAACCGCATGGATCACAGGACAAGGCTCCATTCGCAGAGAGATCATGCCTGTCTCCAGCCTGGACAGTTTGATCAGGGATTGGATCAGCCAGTCGAGTTTTTCCGACTGTTTTTTAACTTGTACAGCAAGCTGAAGCGCATGTTCATCATTCACCAGACTTTCCTCAAGCAGCTGGCTGTAGATCATAATATTGGATAAGGGCGTTTTGGTCTGGTGGGAGATGTCGGAGATTAGTTCTTTAATTTTATTCTTTTCCGTTTCCAGATTCTGTCCGTTCACTCTTGCAATCTCTATGTACCGCATTAATTTATGTTCTATGGAGGAGAGAAGGGTTTCTTCATAATTATAGGTGGGCTCACGCCCGTGAGTAGCATTGTCTACCAATGTCTCTACCTTTCCCATGAAAGAAGTAACCATATTCCGGAGCGACCGGGACCAGACACCTCCAAGGATCAGCATGCAGATTATGAATAGAAGAGAGAGTCCAAGCAGCGATGAACCGGTGATCTCCAGCAATATAATACAAGTCACATATACCAGGACCAGAATGGTAAAAGCTGCGGCGAATGCCAGATTCACCAATTGGTTAAGCGGCAGCCGTTCTTGTCGCTTCATAGAACAGGACCTTCTGTCCATGTATACCCTAAACCATATACAGTTTTGATATATTGAGGCGAAGAGGGTTCCTCTTCGATCTTAGCCCGCAATCTTTTGATGGCTACCGTTAACGCATTCTCATCCACGAATACCGCCTCCTGGCTCCACGTTCTGTCGATCAGCTGCTCACGGGTCAGAATGTTTCCCCTATTCGTTACCAGTATGCGCAGCAGTTTCTGTTCGGATTTGCTCAGCAGCAGCGGCCGGCCGTTCTTGAAGTACTCCATTTTGCCAAAATCAAATTCAAGCAGGCCTACAACGATCCTCTCATGGGTAAGCGCATCACTCCTTCTCAGGACGGCCATTACCCTGGCCCGCAGAATCATCAGACTGAACGGTTTGGTAATATAATCATCAGCCCCCAGAGCAAACCCGGTTACAATATCCGGTTCCATGTCGTTGGCCGTCAGGAATATAATCGGTACCTGCGAGGCTCCGCGGATTCTTTCGCAGTAATCCAGTCCGCTTCCGTCCGGAAGGTTCACATCCAGCAGAATGAGATCAATTTGGGTGGAGGAGATAATCTGATCAGCCATCGTCAGTGAATAGGCTTGTTCTATATGCAATTCATTATGGGCCAGTGACAGGGCTATTCCCTTGTTCAAGCTTTGATCATCTTCAACGATGAGTAGTGTCTTCATGGGCATGACTCCTTTAGTAATCAGGTATTCTCCCAATATTATGGCCAACCCTGGAATATCCTGCAAGTGGGGCGGGGCAGTCTTGATTTGTCGGACAATAAAAAGGCATCTCCATAGTAAAAATTCACCTTGAACTTCTTGTCCTCAAAGCTCGGCAAACCCCAGTGTAGCGATCTTCATTACATATTTGTACATCCATGAGCTGTTGCTTACATCGCTGAAGCCGCTGAAGCCTTTTTTTCTCTTCAGCATGCTTAACTTCTCCGCATCTGCAGGAAGCAGCAATAGAATATATTTCAGGATGTATAGCCGCTTCCAGTCCTGCAACCATCCCCGACTAAGGTCCAGTACATAAAACCGTCCACAGTCTGTTTTGAAAGATGCGGGATTGCCCTAGAATAAGGGTATAAGAAAGAGAAAGCAGCGAAAGGCGGTGATAACAAATGCAAAGAAACAAAGGTAACGGACTTGCGATTGCGCTGATTGTAATCGGAGCGGTAATGCTGCTTGGCATTCTGCCTCACTTGATTTCAGGAGTCTTCGGCATCCTCTTCCCGGCAGTGCTGGTTGCACTCGGATACTACGGAATTAAGAGCGGCCGCAAGATTATCGGCTGGGTGGTACTCTTCATCGGTGTCATGTCCCTGATCTCCAAGCTTTCCTGGATTATCGGTCCGCTGCTGGGTATTGCTCTGGTAGTGTGGGGCATCTCGGTACTCAGAGGCAAACAAAGCAGAACATACTAATACACACAGTCCATACTTATTAAGAAGCAGGGAGGGAGCAGGAAATCATGAGTGTTTTTCGCAGAATGAGGGACATCACCGTAGCCAACTTGAATGAACGCTTGGAGCAGAGCCAAGATCCGGTGAAGCTGATTGATCAATTTCTACATTCAACCCGTGAAGAGATCGGGGAGGCCGAACGTCTGTACCAACAGTACGCTTCTCATACGAAGCAATTGCAGCAGCAAGTGAATCAGGCCACCGCCATGAGGAACAAACGTGAAGAGCAGGCGCTCCTCGCACTCAAGGCAGGCGAAGATCATCTGGCCAAGCTGGCATTGCAGGAGAAAATTATCCACGAGGAAAAGCTGGAGCAATACAGCGGGCTGCTGGAGACGAGCCAGCAATCACTCTTCGAACTGGAATCCCAGCTGAACGAGCTCAAAATGGAGTATCAGACGGTATACAGCAAACGCCAGTTCTATGCAGCACGGATGGAGTCGCTGCGGCTGCAGCAGCGCATGAATCAAAGAGCCGGGGCTTACGGCGGCGGAGATGTTCCCAAAATGTTCGGCCGTCTGGAAGACAAGATGACCGACTGGGAGCTTGAAGCCAAAAGCCTGAGCGACTTGCGCCGGATGGGACAGGAATATGCGGTGCAGGCTGGAGAGACCGTGGCCACCGTACTCGAAAGAGAAATGGCCCGTCTAAAGGAGAAGCTGAACAATGATGGCAGAAAGGAGTAGTAGTATGACCCGATTGTATCGTTCAAGAAGAGACAAAGTAATGACAGGGCTGGCAGGCGGATTGTCCGAGACTCTCGGCATTGACTCTACCCTGTTCCGGATTCTGCTGGTGATCAGTATTCCATTTAGCGGTGGAGCTACGATCCTCGTATACTTTATCGCGGCAATGGTGATTGCCAAGGAGCCTAACCAGTACAATCCCTTTGGACCCGGTGCGCAGGGTGGCCCGTACGGCGGACCTTACTCCGGCGGACCTGAATATGGCCGTGGACCACAGGCTCCGCACCAAGGACCTCAGGGATATGGCCCTTATGGTGGACAGCCGGGCTACAATCCCGGTTATGACAAGGCAGGCGCTCACGCAGCTCCCGATTCTGGCCTGGATGCCATGATGAAGGATATCGAGAAGAAGGCACTGCAAAAAGAAGTGGAAGAGCTCAAACAAAAACTTGCTAAATACGAGAAGGGAGAAGTGTAAATTATGGGAGTATTCAAACGGATTAAAGATATGACGAAGGCGTCGGTAAATGATATGTTGGATAAGGTAGAGGACCCGATTGTGATGCTTAATCAGTATCTGCGCGATATGGAGGCTGAGATTCATGAGGCTGAAGTAACGGTAGCGAAGCAGATGGCTAATGAACGCCGTATGAAACAGCGTGTGGACGAAGCTGCTAAGGTAGCCGGACAACGCGGGGCACAGGCTGAGCTTGCGCTGAAGAACGGGCAGGAGGAAGTTACCCGTAAGCTGCTGGAAGAGAAAATCTACTTTGACCAGAAGTTTACCGAGTACGGCGAGCTTCACGCACAGGCTGAAGTACAGGCCAAGGAACTGGTGCAGCAGCTGCATGATATGAAGGATGAGTTCTACAAAATGCGCAACAAACGCAATGAACTGGTATCCCGCGCTCAGATGGCTAAGGCCAAGAAGCAAATGTCCCAGATCAGCAGCGTACATTCCATTGAAAGCGGAAGTGCGTCCCTTGGCTTCCACCGCATGGAAGAAAAGATCATGCAGCTCGAAGCGGAAGCAGATGTCATGCGTGCTCCGTATAGCCCTTCGGCAACCGCATATGCTAAGCCGGTAGATCCTGAGAAGGAACTGAAAGTAGAGGAGCAGCTTGCCGCACTCAAGAACAAGCTGAACTCAACTCCAGCAGCCCCTCCTTTGAATAAAAAAGAACAATAATCCCTGTTCCTAAAGAACAGCCGGATATGATATGCTGATCAAGGTAAAGCCATACGGTATGGATTCTCCATACCGGTATGGCTTTTGTAGCGGATGCAGTAGGATGAAGATGTAGCTTCGCAACACTTTAAGGAGGTGCGGAAATGGATAAACGGAACCGGTTGATTGCCATCGGATTGATTGGTGTAGGC
Organism: Paenibacillus sp. FSL R7-269; assembly: GCF_000517865.1. NCBI lineage: Bacteria > Bacillati > Bacillota > Bacilli > Caryophanales > Paenibacillaceae > Paenibacillus > Paenibacillus sp. FSL R7-269. The sequence goes on along the minus strand of NZ_ASPS01000079.1, from coordinate 15,345 downwards.
TGCTTGATGATATTTGGCAAATGGATCGGCTTCTTCTCCATTGTCGCACTCCTGTTCCTGCTGCTGGGAATCTACCGGACGACGTCGGGCAGGGTCAAGCAAGGCTATAAGCTAATGGGAGTCGGGGCGGTACTGCTGCTGCTGGATCATTTGTTGCTGGTGCTTGGCATTTGCTTGGTTTCGCTGGGGATGTTCTTTGTCAAATCGAAAAGAATGCAGCGCAAGGCAGGGTTTGTGCAGAAACAAAGCTTTTCTTCCCGGTTCGACTGGGATCTCTCACCTTGGGTGATGCGCAGCCTGAGCGCCTGGCATGTGCTGGGTGAGGTGGATGTGGATCTTTCCCTGGCCATGGCGGAAGAGCAGGAGACGATTATGCTGTATCAGGGGATTTTTGGTGATGTGGATATTCTGCTGTCTGAGGATTACGGTGTAGAGATCGAGGCATTCGTGCTGTTCGGCTCGATTGAGTCCGGCAGTAACCGTGATACGGGGATGCTGAACCGGCTGAACTGGAAGTCACCCAACTATGACAGCTGCGAGCATAAAGTGAAATTTAACATTTCTTATCTGATGGGGGATCTGGACGTACGCTTCCCTTAAGAGTATGTTAGGGTCAAGAGAGAAGGGAGAGCTCCCGGCATGGACAAAAAAAGCAGTAACATGGTAACGCGCAGTATGGGTGAGGGAGCTCTGTTCTCTTTGTTCATGCTGCTCGTTATTACATATATTATGTATACATATGGTTTATTACGGCCATTCGAGGATTGGCGGATTGGCGTAAGGACAGGAATGACGCTAATTCTACTGCCGATGGCTTTTGGCATCGGTTACGGCTTCTATCAGGGCTTCCGCAGCAAGCGCAAGCTGGAATTACTGCGGGCCACCCTGGTCGCCTGGGAGAAAGGCAATCTCACCCCGGCCATGCCGGACCTCGGCAATGATGAGCTGGGGCGGCTCGGGGAACAGCTCGGGCGGATCAGCGGCAAGTGGGAGAATCAGGTGAATACGCTACAGCGGCTCTCCACCAATAACGCGAAGCTTGCCGAGCAGGCCCGGGTCACGGCAATCATCGAGGAGCGGCAGCGGCTGGCACGGGAACTGCATGATGCGGTATCACAGCAGCTGTTCGCCATCTCGATGACGGCAACGGCCGTAGGCCGGACGCTGGAGAAGGACTTTGACAAGGCACAGCGTCAAATCGCGCTGATCGAGGAGATGTCGGCCGTAGCCCAGTCGGAGATGAGGGCACTGCTGCTGCATCTGAGACCGGTGTACCTGGAAGGCAAGGGGCTGGAGGAAGGTCTGCAGGAGCTGATTAAGGAACTGAAGATCAAGGTGCCGATTGATATTCTGTTCGAGATGGATCAGGGTGTAGAGCTCTTGAAGGGCGTCGAGAATCACTTGTTCCGTATTGTGCAGGAGGCTATCTCCAATACGCTCCGCCATGCCAAAGCGGAGAAGATGGAGATCCGCTTGCACCGCCGGGGGGATACGGTCCGGCTGACGCTGCGCGATGACGGAATCGGCTTCGAGATGGATGACAGCAAGCAGACCTCCTACGGTCTGTCGAATATGCAGGAGCGGATTACAGAGATCGGGGGCTCGATCCAGTTCATCACCGCTCCCGGCAAAGGCTTGCGGATCGATATTACCGTACCGGTAGTCAATGAATAGGGGGCAGGTGTAACGATGGAGATAGAAGAAGATGATGCAATCAAGGTCCTGCTTGTAGACGATCATGAGATGGTCCGGATCGGACTTGCTGCGGTCCTCGGTACCGAGGATGGCATTGAGGTCGTCGGGGAAGCAGGAAGCGGCGAGGAGGGCATCCGTCTGGCCCAGGAGTATACGCCGGATGTGGTGCTGATGGATCTGGTGATGGACGGCATGGACGGAATCGAGACGACCAGACAACTGCTGAAGCTGTACCCGGATTGTAAGGTTATTGTGTTGACCAGTTATTTGGATGATGAGAAGATGTATCCGGTGATCGAAGCAGGAGCCTTCAGTTACCTGCTGAAGACCTCACGGGCCAGCGAAGTCGCAGATGCGATCCGTGCAGCCGCAAGAGGCCAGTCGGTGCTGGAGTCGCAGGTGGCTTCCAAGATGATGAACCGGTTCCGTTCCAATGCACGAGGAGAGGCACCTGCCTACAAAGAGCTTACAGAACGCGAGATGGAAGTGCTAAAGCTGCTAGCTCAAGGCAAGTCCAACCAGGACATTGCCGATCAATTAATTATTGGAATCAAGACGGTGAAATTCCATGTCACGAATGTTCTTGCCAAGCTGGGGGTTGAAGACCGGACCCAGGCGGCTATTTATGCATATAAGAACGGACTGGCGGAGTAGGTTCGGTCTATGGAAGCCATGGAGCACTTTCAAGCGAGTCCGCCCGGATGATCTTGGAAGTGTTTTTTGCATGCGTTCGTATATCTTTCTCTGAAATTGGATAACCTGTCTAGTAGATTACTAGATCGGTTGAGAGGGAGATGCGAAGTGGGGAATAAAGGGCGGAGTAAGGGAATACTGGTATTGGTGTTGGCGGGAATGTGCACACTGATGCTGCTGCTGAGCGGGTTCCGTAGCGCGGAAACCGCAGGAAGAAGCGGCGTTCAGAGTACTGTTGCTTCTGCCGCTGCCGGAGAGCTTCAGGAATCCCTTGCTCTGCTGACCACACTGGGCGGACAGGCCTCCTCTCCAGGGGCGCCGCTCCGGCTCGTATTGAAATGGCAGGGGGAATACAGCGGAGAAGAGGCTGCTGGGACTGCCGTACAGAGCCTTTCAGACAGGCTTGGGCTCGGTGAAATGAGCAGCGCAGATAATGAAGGACACCGGGCTTGGCGCTCTGCCGTGCAGCTCAGTGGAGGTATACAGGTCTCCCTGTTCTGGAGTGAGCTTGGCGGCGGACGGAGCTATTGTATTGTTACGCTGGAGACGGCCGATCTTCTGGGCTCACCGGAACTGCCGGACGCAGCGGCGGACACCGGAGAGGCGATGCTCCAGGCGGGAATTGCTGCGGATTGGAATGCATCGCTGCAGGCACCTGCGAAGGAGCAGGGCGGAACGCAGGCAGCACTCCTTGCTACGGAGAAGTTACTGGCCGCAGAGCTTCCCGGGATTCAGGCAGAGGAGAGCTACGCCGACGTCTCTACATTCAGTCATTCTTACAGTGTGCCGGGTCTTCAGCGCATTGTTAGTAGCGGTAACCACAGCCTGGCCTTCCAGCTGGCAGTTCACAAGAACGTCAACGCGGACGAGAACCGGATAACCCTTGGAATGCCATTAATTACAATCGAATATTGAGGTTAAATAACGTAATATAAGCGTAATTCGGTGAAGGCATAAGAAAGAGTAATGGAAAAGTGCGAAATCCCGAGAGAAACTGTCAGGAATGTGATGGCATCCTCCGAGCAATTATGATAAAATGACATCACGCCTATAGTCGTATGTTGTTTCATACCAGGCGATGAGAATGAATGTCAACTATATTACATACAGAGAGATGAGGAGCCATGGCTGAAAATCAAACCCTTGATGCACTGCATACACCCGGTGCTGTATTCTTTATCTTCGGGGCAACCGGAGATCTGGCCCGGCGTAAGCTTTTCCCGGCGATTTACAGTTTGTACCGTGAAGGCAAGCTGACCCAAGATTTTGCGGTCATTGGCGTGGCTCGGCGTCCCCGCACCCAGGATGAATTCCGGGAAGATGTGAAGGAATCCATCCGCGAGTTCTGCCGGTATCAGGCAGGAGATGCTGCGGAATGGAACGAGTTCGTACAGCATTTTGAATACAAGTCACTCGACATCAATAATATTGACGGCTTCCGTGAGCTGAACGAACAGACGGAGCGGCTGGAAGAGAAGTTCCATATTCCGGGCAACCGTATGTTCTATCTGGCACTTGCGCCTGAACTGTTCGGCAGCGTATCCTTCAACCTCAAGGCAGGCGGGATGCTGCAGGCCAGAGGCTGGAACCGTCTGGTCATCGAGAAGCCATTCGGCTACAATCTCGAATCCGCTGAGGAACTGAACGAACAGATCCGTCAAGTCTTCAAGGAAGAGGAGATTTACCGGATTGACCATTACCTGGGTAAGGAAATGGTTCAGAATATTGAAGTAATCCGGTTCGCTAATGCCTTCTTCGAGCCGTTGTGGAACAACAAGCATATCGCCAACATTCAGATTACACTCGGCGAGACGGTGGGCGTGGAAGAACGCGGCGGGTATTACGATCATGCGGGGGCACTGCGCGATATGGGCCAGAACCATATTTTGCAGCTGCTGACGATGATCGCTATGGAACCGCCTAGCCGTCTGCTGGCTGAAGATATCCGTGATGAGAAGGTGAAGGTTCTACGTTCGCTGCGTCCTTATGCTACCCCTGATGAGGTCCGCGAGAACGTTGTTCGCGGCCAATACACTCAAGGTCTCTACAAGGGCAAGACGCTTCCGGCTTACCGCCAGGAAGACAAAGTGGACCCGGAATCGAATACAGAGACTTATTTCGCAGCCCGTGTGTTCGTGGATAACTTCCGCTGGGCTGGAGTTCCTTTCTATATCCGCACCGGCAAACGCCTGCCTGTGAAGACCACGGAAGTGGTTGTAGAATTCAAAGGAATGCCGACCAACGTCTACTTGGGCCAGAAGCACAAGCTTGAGCCGAACTTGCTCGTCATCCGCGTCAATCCGATGGAAGGCATCTATGTGAAGATCAATGCGAAGAAGCCGGGCTCGGAATCCGAGATTCAGCCGCTGGCTATGGATTTCTGCCAGAGCTGCATGATCGGCATTAACTCGCCGGAGGCTTATGAGCGTCTGCTGCATGATGCTGCACGCGGCGATTCCACCTACTTCACCCGCTGGGATGAAGTATCCTCGGCCTGGTCCTTCGTGGACCGGATTGCCAAGGCATGGAAGGAAGAGAGCAACGACTTGGCTTCCTATCCTGCCGGCTCCTGGGGTCCGGTTGAAGCCGACCAGCTGCTTGCCGGAGAAGGCTTCCACTGGTGGCCGGTCAACGGCCAGGATGAAGACAATGTGGTCTGGCAGGTTAACCGCTAGTTCCTGAAGAAGAATGGTTACAGATCCTCCTGCATTTCGCTGCAGGGGGATCTTTTTGCTGAATCGTGAATTTATATTACAAGATATTTCACTACAGCCGCTTTTTTGTAGATAATCTCTGCCGGATTTTGCTATACTGAGAAGGATGCTTTCAACATAAAGATTTCTAAGCCTAGCGCTATAGATGATCCTATAAATGGTAAACGTTACGTTCAAGAAATAGACGTTGATTCTCTGTTGATTTTCGAAGGAAAGGATCTGAATCCATGAATAGCAGACCGATTTGATCGATCCGGCAATAGAGGCAGAAGTAAGCATGAATTTATAGATGAAGGGATATGTGCAATGAATAAAGCAACGGACCATAAGCTTCAGAGTGAAGTCGACAAACGCAGAACCTTTGCGATTATTTCCCACCCGGATGCGGGTAAAACGACACTGACCGAGAAACTTCTGCTCTTCGGAGGAGCCATCCGTCTGGCAGGTACAGTCAAAGCCCGCAAGGCAAGTAAGCACGCCACCAGTGACTGGATGGAAATTGAGAAGCAGCGCGGAATCTCGGTAACGTCCTCTGTGATGCAGTTTGATTACCTGGACCACCGGGTGAACATTCTGGATACTCCAGGTCACCAGGATTTCAGTGAAGACACCTATCGTACGCTCACTGCGGCTGATAGCGCCGTCATGCTGATCGACGTAGCCAAGGGTGTGGAGACACAGACAATCAAGCTGTTCCAGGTCTGCGCGAAGCGCGGCATTCCGATCTTCACCTTCATTAATAAGCTGGACCGTGAAGGCCGCAGCCCGTTTGATCTGATGGAAGAGCTGGAGAATGTATTGGGCATCCGTTCGGTGCCGATGAACTGGCCGATTGGGATGGGCCGTGAGCTGTGCGGCGTCTATGACCGGATGAAGAATCAGGTCGAGCTGTTCCAGGGCGATGACCATTCCGTAATTAAAGTACAGAAGGTGGAGAGCTACCGCGACCCGATTATCCGTGAGATGGCGGGGGAATACCTGCATGATCAGCTATGCGCGGATCTGGAGCTGCTTGATGTAGCGGGTGATCCTTTTGACTATGAGAAGGTGCTGCGCGGGGAGATTACTCCGGTATTCTTCGGCAGTGCTATCAACAACTTTGGTGTGCAGACGTTCCTGGATAATTTCCTGGAGCTTGCGCCGAAGCCTGAACCACGCCGCAGTACAGCGGGCTCTATAGAACCGACGAATGAGAAATTCACCGGCTATGTATTCAAAATTCAGGCGAATATGAATCCCGCACACCGTGACCGTATCGCTTTCCTGCGTATCGTGTCCGGCAAGTTCGAGCGCGGGATGAGTGTGAAGCATGTACGTGCCGGCAAAGACATCAAGCTGTCCCAGCCGCAGCAGTTCCTTGCCCAGGACCGGGATATTGTTGAAGAGGCGTATCCGGGGGATATTATCGGTCTGTTCGACCCGGGCATCTTCCGGATTGGCGACACGCTCAGTCAGGCTGGAGATATGGAGTTCGATGAGCTGCCGACCTTCTCGCCGGAGATTTTCTCCAAAGTCACCATCAAGAATGCACTGAAATCGAAGCAATTCCAAAAGGGGATTGACCAGCTGACCGAAGAGGGCATGATCCAGGTGTTCCGTACCGTCAACTTCGACGATATTCTGCTGGGTGTAGTCGGACAACTGCAGTTCGAGGTGTTCGAGTACCGCATGAAGGGTGAGTATGGCGTGGATGTGCAGCTGCAGCGTATGAGCTACCAGTTCGCACGCTGGATCGTGGATGAGAACAAGCCGGATGCCAGCAAGTTCCGGATCAACTCCACTCTGGTTACGGACAAGAAGGGCAATTACGTAGTGCTGTTCGAGAACGAATACGCCATGCGGACCGCGATGGAGAAGAATCCGACCGCGAAGTTCCTGGAGACTGCACCTTGAAGAGTGTAATAGAAGCAAGATGAGCAGTTAAGCATATGTATGATTAGGCTATAAAAAACCTCCGCCTCCACCTGTGCAGCAGCACGGTGGGGTGCGGAGGTTTTTGGCGGGATGGGCCCCCTCTAGGAGGTGATGGAGCCTGGGGTAAGCTTGTCCAGGTGTCTGTGCAGCATAGAGAGAACCCGGTCCTGCTTCGCAGGGTCGAGGTCCTTCCAGATCATCTCAAAGACGACACCCAGTCCGGGAAGCGCGGCTTCCGGCCCGTCTACGGAATTCTCAATGACCTCCCGCAGACCTTCTTCGGACTGGCCGTGTACCTTGTGAATGATGGCCTGGCGCAAATCAAGGGTGACTGGCATAATCGGCCTCCTTAAAGTTTTTGAGCATCTGCTTACTGAATCAGCATCGCAAAACTGATTTCGAAAGCAGGGGCTTAGTCAGGTAAGCAGCCTTCTTATAAGGTGCCCTGCGGGAGCGCTGAACATTCAAGTTTATAACGGCTTATGCTATACTGTGTGAGATGTATTATACGTACGGGAGGGACAAGGCTTAATGGCAAAAAAACAGTATGCGATCATCGGCATGGGGCGCTTCGGCTCAAGTGTGGCCAAAGCACTCAGCGGGATGGGTTATGAGGTGCTGGCCATTGATGCGGATGAACAGCGCACCCAGGAAATCTCCAACATTGTGACGCATGCCGTATCTGCGGACTCCACGGATGAAGAGGCGCTGCGTGCGCTTGGCATCCGTAACTTCGATGTGGTGGTAGTCGCCATCGGTGAGGATATTCAGGCCAGCATTCTGACAACGCTGATCCTGAAGGATTTGGGCGTACCTGCTATTATCGCCAAAGCCAAAAGTGAGCTGCACGGCAAGGTTCTGGGTAAAATCGGAGCAGATAAGGTTATCTACCCGGAGCGGGACATGGGGATGCGGGTGGCGCATCATCTCGCTTCTCCGAACATCCTCGATTACATTGAGCTGTCACCGGAGTACAGCATTCTCGATATGAAGGTCTCGGGGCCGATGCTGGGCAAGAACCTGCAGGAGCTTGACATACGTGCCAAATATGGGTGCAATGTGATGGCAATCCGTCAGGGCGAGGAAATGAATATCTCCCCCAGAGCGGAGGACCGTCTGACCGATGGTGATGTCCTTGTCATTGTCGGACGGAAGGATAACCTGACGAAGCTGGAAATGGCTTATCAATAGGAATCTGTGAGGAATAGAAAGGTAGGACCCTATGGAAATTATGTCGCCGCAGAATACGCGGGTGAAGGAATGGGCCGGACTGCAGGAAAAGAAGCATCGTGACCGGTCCGGTAAATATATCGTGGAAGGCATTCATCTGGTACAGGAGGCGCTGCAGGCCGAAGCGGATGTGGAATGCCTGGCTTTTGATCTCGATAAAGGCATGCCGTCTGAGCTGAAGCCGCTGCTTCAGGCTGTCCAGGGTATGGAGGTCATCGGTGTGTCGGCAGCGGTAATTGCCAAGTGCAGCAGCACGGGCACCCCGCAGCCGGTATTCGCCATTGTGCGGAAGGAGCAACAGGGCCTAGAGGCCATTCTGGCGAAGCCGGACAGCCTGGTTGTGGTGCTTGACGGGGTCCAGGACCCCGGCAATGTAGGCACTATCATCCGCAGCGCGGATGCGGCGGGCGCGGACGGCGTGATCCTCGGCCGGGGCTGCGCCGACCTCTTCAACCCGAAGACCATCCGGTCTACGATGGGGTCGATGTTCCACCTCCCGGTAGTGGAGGGAGAGCTAAGTGCCATTCTCCCTCAGGCTCGGGAGGGCGGGGCGCTACTGGTCAGCACCTCGCTGACAGCGGAGGATTCCTGCTACACCCATGATTTTCACGGCAGCCAGTGGCTGCTGATCGGCAGCGAAGGCCAAGGCATCTCGCCCGAGACGGCTGCAATGGTCGACAAAAGCATCCTCATCCCGATGGCCGGCCGCGCCGAATCGCTGAACGCCGCGATGGCGGCGACGATATTGTTGTTTGAGGGGATGCGGCAGCGGGGGGGGAAACAATAAAAAATTCCTGTCCATTTTCAATAATACTGTCCAGGAATAAAAATTAGTGTCCACAAGAACTCCAAAGACTCATACCCCAAGCATTTCTCCAGTCTTTTTTATCCTTCGCGGCGGAACCATGCAGGGATTTCTCAGTCTTTCCTCGAATAATTACTCCATCAGAAACCCAAGCAGCTCAAGGGTTCAGAGGTTGTGGGAGGTCTTTACTCAAGCTTTTACTCAGGCATTTTCCAGGCTCTTACCCAAGCGGTTTAGATGCCGATCCCTGCATTTCTTGGGCATTTCTCTGCCTCTTCAGGGACACTAATTTTTATTCGTTTTCGTTCACAATTGAACCAGTTTCTTTCCAGTTCCTCAGTCTTTTTCCCTGCGTTTTTGGGACAGGAATTTTTATCTCAGAATTGGCTGTGAAGCCTTGCGGCGCAAGGGATTGGGGTATGTTGGAGAGGGGCAAAATTTGAGACGGGAATTATTATTTTCTTACAGGGGGAATTAAAGGGTGGAGTAATGAACGCTTGGGTAAATCGTAGTTCGAGCCACGCGAGTACTTTGACGAAGGCCATACCATTTGTGGTAACAGGCTTGTACAAAGTAGTCGAACAACACAACGACGGTCATTTTGGTTCCCGTATCTCGTAGTCCTTGGTTTACTCGGTCATCCTTTGGACTTCTTCCGAAGTTAATACTTGTTTGAATACGGTCAAGAATGGGGTATAACTATTATGAGGTCGCCTCATTTCGGTTTGGTTTGGTTGTACTTACCATTACCCGAAATGGCGGCCTTTTTTGTTGTGCAGCTGCTAGACAAACCTACTCACTCATGAAAAAATAGATGAAGATGTAAAAAATAAAGTTATAGAATAATTATGTTTTGACAAGGGGGCTTAAGAATTAATGAGCCGAATTAATGTACCAAGACAAATTGACGATACCGTAATCAACTTTTGTAAATCCATTTCACCAAAAGAACAACCAGAGTACATAAAAGTGATCCCTGAAAAATGGACTAAAAAAAACGAATGCTACGATAATGTACAACAAATGGTACAACAATTTGGTGGTAGGAGGCAGTTAGGCTGGCGCATTCAAGTTGTGCCCGATCCTTCACCTAAATTCATGATTGAAGCTGTCCATCATGCCATCTGGATTAAAGATAACGGGGAAAAAGTAGATGTTACGCCACAAATATCTATTACTAAAGGCATTGTTTTTGTAGCAGACGATGTAACTAAGTTTGGAAAATACAGAATAGGAGAGAAATATCAAGCGTTAATAGACCATCCGTTAGTGCATGAATATATAGCACTTTGTAATAAAGAGAGTGAGGAATACACTAATAAAACATTATTAGACGATAGACCTAATATTCCGATGAGTATCCGTTCGAGTCAGGAGCAATTGAAGCAAGCGATATTACATACTAGGGATCTTTCACGTCATAAACCGATTGAACAGGCGAATTCGCAAGACAAGAAAATAGTAGAAGAAAAGAATAAATCTTCTCTCGAAGAGAAAATTGGGCGAAAAATAATACAAAATGAACAATCAGAAACTCATAAAGTTAATCCTTCATTTATTTCTAGGGTTAAAGGGAAAATTAAGGGCTTGTCAGGCCGACAATAATTTTTAACTGGTTCCATAGTTTCTTAACTGGTTTCTAAATTGTAGTTAAATCCATTAATCAATTTACTACATCGCGGATGGAAGTGAATTATTGGAAATAATAAGCATGCTTAATGGAGTTCTTTATAAACGAATTTGTAACCTACAACAATTTAGAAGTACATAAAAATTATCCAGCTGTGATTGTTGAATTACAATTAGTAGCACATTATGGACTCTGAAAGCCTAAGCACATCGCGTTATGGCTCTATACTTTTTTTCTGAAACGAAAGTCTAATCTCCTGGATAATCTTGAATGCCTAAATCAAATTGTTGTGAGATACACGAATAATGGTAAATTAAGGGCGGATGATAAAGTGGAAAATGAATTTTAAATCTTCGCATTTCTATTATAAAAGAATATAGAAAGATATTTTTAATATAAAAATTTTCTGAAACTACCGATCAATTTAATAACAAACTTATTAATGTGCTTAACCAACCTATATAGCTTGTCACAACAAAGTCAGTCCCGGTGTGTCTGAATAAGACGTCATGCATCCGGGGCTTTTTTGTATTCATATCTGCTTCAATATTATAACTGGGAGTGATGAAGTTGGGCATTATTGTGGCGATAGGCGGAGGAGAGATTAGCGAATTGGAGACTTTGGCCATCGATCAAACGATTGTAGATCTAACGAACAAAAGGAATCCCAAAGCGTTGTTCATTCCTACAGCCAGCATGGATGCGGAAGGGTATTGTGACTCTTTTCAGCTAGTATACGGTGACCGGTTAGGGTGTGAGATCAAGTACTTGCTGCTGACGAAAAATACATATGCACCAGAAGAAATAGAGGACATGATCTTATCCGCCGATGTAATCTATGTGGGTGGCGGCAATACGCGGAAGATGCTGCATATCTGGCGGGAGCATGGTGTGGATATTTTGCTGAAACAGGCTTATGCTTCGGGGGTTGTGTTGTCAGGGATGAGTGCGGGATCGATCTGTTGGTACGAATACGGTCATAGTGACACAGAGACGTTCGATACATCAGGAGAGAGGATTTATATCAAATTGAAGGCGATGGGGATCTTACCAGGGATTCACTGTCCTCATTATAATGAAGACAACCGCGAGGCAGATTTCTTGGAAATGGTTAAGGGAATGGATACAACAGGCATAGCCATTGAGAATCACTGCGCCATTATTTATAAAGATGATGGGTATAAAGTGATCTCCTCCAGAGAAATGGCCAAGGCCTATAAGATACAAGAGATCAATCAGCAGATGATCGTGACCGAGATTGAGAAGCATGCTGAATATAATGAGATAGCGAATATGTGAATAAAAGCCCGCACTCCGCCTATCCGGCCAGAGTACGGGCTTTTGATTGTTCAGAGGACATCCTGTCCGTTTTCGTTTTCAGTGTAGATGGAGATTAGCACAATCGCGGTGTCTTCCCCTGTATTTTTGACAGAATGGGGGGTGCAGGCATTCCAGCTAAAGGAATCACCTTCGGTAAATTCGGCTCCGTCTTCCCCTTGCTGGGCATAGATAGTCCCTTTAAGGACGATATGAACCTCCTGTCCTTCATGCGCATGGGGGGCATCCCCAATCATGGCACCGGGAGGGAACTCGACGATCGACATACGTACGTTCTGGGTGGAGCTGAGGTGTTCGACTTTAAGCTTAGCTGCGCCGCTGGTGGTGATTCTCCGTTCATCCTTGCGGACAATCTGCATTCGCTCCTCTTTCTTTAACAGCAAATAAGATAAAGGCACTTTTAGGGCCTGGGCAATATTCTCCAGCGTTGAAATCGAAGGTGAGGTTTTATTGGTTTCGACCTGGCTCATAAAACCTTGGGATAGACCAGTTAATTCGCATATTTGTGCGATGGTGATATTTTTTCGCTTGCGGATTGCCCGTATTGTAGCGCCGATATCCATGGGATCACACCTTCATAATATTTGTAATACAAAACTTATTTTCATATTAACAATTTTGTTGTTGACAAGTCAATGTGTCTTGCGATAAATTACTCATATAGAAATTATATTATTATAACTAATATTTAAGTGAGAATCTTCAATATGGAGGAAGACAAGATGAATCCTAAGTATTCATATGATGTTCACTTACCGGATAAGCTGGAGCAGGGCAGGAAATACCCGGTGATCTTTACTTTTCACGGCAAAGGCTCTAATGAGCGCAATATGTTCGGTCTGGTGGCGCCGCTGGCTGAGGAGTTCATTATTATCGGGGTTCGCGGGAATCTGCCGCTGGGTACGGGGCATCAATATTATGATTTGAAAAGCCTGGGCAACCCCATCCGCGAGATGTTTGACCAAGCCGTCGGCGATCTTGAGGGTTTCATTCACTATGCAACGCAACAGTATCCGGTCGATCCGGACAGACGTTATTTGCTCGGCTTCAGCCAAGGGGCCATTCTGTCCATGACGCTTGCGCTTACGATGGGGGAGCAATTGAAGGGGATTATCGCGCTGAATGGATATATTCCGGAATTTGTGAAAATGGAGTATAGCCTCCGTAGCCTTAAGAACGTGTCTGTCTTCGCTTCGCATGGTGAATACGATTCGGTGTTCCCGGTGCGCATTGGACATGAGACTGCTGCCTATCTGGAAGGGCAAACCGAACGGTTGACCTTCAGAATCTATCCGTCCGACCACGGCGTAACTGAAGAGAACCAGCGTGATTTCTTGCGATGGCTCAAGCAGGATGCCGGATTAACCCATTATTAAGGAGTGATTGACTATGATGCCTTCCTATTTTTTTGCACACGGAGCTCCATCTATTGTTCTTGAAGATAATGCCTACACCAAGCTGTTAAAAGAGTTCAAAGACCATATGCCCAAACCGAAAGCCATCGTTGTCTTTTCGGCGCATTGGGAGGAACCCGTGCAGTCAGTGGGCGCGGCGGCAACATATGATACCATTTATGACTTCGGCGGATTTCAGGACGAGCTGTACCAGATGACGTATCCGGCGAAGAGTGACCAGGCGCTTGCGGATCAAATCCAGAATTTATTCACTGCGCATGGGATTGAGAATGTACGGAATGAGACCAGAGGCTTGGATCACGGCGCATGGGCTGTGCTGAAGCTACTCTATCCAGATGCGGATATTCCGGTAGTGGCGATGTCCGTGAATCGTGATTTGCCTAATGCGCAGCAGTATGAGATCGGCAAGGCGCTGGCGGCGCTGCGTGAACAGGATGTGCTTATCATCGCCAGCGGGGGAACTGTTCATAATTTACGGAGGTTGAACTGGAATTCGGATGAGGCCAACGGGTGGGCCGAGCAGTTCGATCACTGGATTCAGGAGAAGGTGGAAGCATGGGATACAGAAGCGCTGTTCCAATATGATGAGCTTGCTCCCTATGCAGAGATGGCAGTCCCGACGAGTGAACACTTTATTCCGCTGTTTATCGCTATGGGAGCGGGTGACCCGGGGCGTAATGCGCAGTTGCTTCACCGGAGTTATCAGTATGGCAATTTAAGCTTAAGCTGCTGGCAGTTTAATTAAAATGTGGTGAACTCTGAATGCTCCGCTTCGGCAATCTCCTTGGCATAATTCCGTAATCAGGCATCCCAAGCTGTCGGGAAGGAAGGAATTTCCTGTCCACTTTTCAATCCATTCTTGGTAAGGTAGGGGGACTGCTATTCTGAAGAGGTGATGGTTATGCAAAAGAAACATTGTGCATTCTGCGATCAGATTGTCCGCATTACAGCAGATGGTGAGTACGATCAGTATATCGACTGCGCCTGCTCTCCTGGCGGAAGCTACAGCCTGCTTAGAGACAGCTATGAATCGATTCTTGCGCTCTCATTCCAGCAGAAGCGGGACATGCTGCATCTGATTTCAGGCTACATCCGCGAAAAGACGGATTGTGGCGAGAAGGTGATCCTTGCGTTCAGCGATCTGGAGGAGATTGTGAATGCCCCGAATATTCCGGTGACGGCTGAGGTTAAAGGAGACCGGCTGTTGCAGTATCTGTATAGGCATTGTAGTGGCCCTGGTGAGCCCGTAGTCATTCATCCCCTGTCCCGCAGCTACAATCTGACGTATTCTCCCAATCTGCAGGAACTGGTCTATATTATTGACAGGCTGCAAAATGAGGATCTGTTAGTCCGGGAAGGTATGAGCTTCATATTGACTCCCTTGGGGTGGGAGGAAGCAGTGGCAACCACAGGAGGCAGGACCTTACAGCAATGCACCGTTCTTCTGCCGGATGATGAGAAGCTGCAGGCGGAGTGGCAGGACAAGCTTTGGGCCAAAATCGAGCAGTTTGGCTATTTACCCCGTTTGCTTGCCAACAAGAACGAAGCTGCGAATTCCCTGGGGGCTGTGGCGGACTGCAAGCTGGTTATTGCGGACCTTACAGGCCAGTCAGCTGAGGTGTACTTGGCAGCGGGCTATGCGCTTGGGCTGAACATTCCGGTAATCTGGACGGTCAGAGGCGATGAGGCAGATAAATTAAGGATACATCTTCAGGAGATACGTCCTCTGGTTTGGGGTACTGCCGAAGAGCTGATGGTATTGCTTCAGCAAGAACTTTTGAAATAATAGTTGCATTGTTGTTTGATCCATGTTATATTATAAAAGTTGCTGGTGACGCGATAAGCGGCGCTGACAACGAGCTTGATCTTTGAAAACTGAACAACGAGTGAGTACCTGGAGATCGCTTCGGC